>CALUQQ010000082.1 GCA_944322955.1 Candidatus Gastranaerophilales bacterium | reverse complement strand
GCCGTTATTTCTGTAATCGAACAAGAAGCAAGCGAAACCGGCTTCGGAGAAAGCTGCCGCAAATGCGTCTATCCGCATATCGCGGGTCGATCCGAGGCCGTGCGCCATAACTATGACAGGCAATTTCGCTTCCTTTGAGGCATACAGCCATGCGGCGCAATCGGTTCCGTTCGACGAAAACCATATGTCTTTTCTAGTCTGTTCGTCCATAAATCTGCTCCTATTAATATTTAAGTATATAAACCTTACTGTTCGGCTATGGCGATATCCGCTTTCCCCGCAAAGCCTACAAAGATTTGCGTACCTTAATCAAAATCATATTTAAAAACGCCCGTCCCTTTACGGCAATTTTATCATACTATGTCGAAAATCCAATGTCAATACGGCATAAAACGGCTTATATATGATGTAAATAAGCTTTTTTATTAGTCTAAAATTTGAATTAGTCTAAAATTTGATATATAAATTTATTCTACAATAAATAATATAAAATGTTGTTGTAATGTATCTTGAAATAATAAAATTATTATATTAACGAGCTACCTCGATATTTTATTCTACTAGCAAAATAGCCATATCAAGTAGATAATTATATCGATTTTTATTTTTACTTAAAACTAATACGGCGGATTTCTTATACACTCCGCCGTATTGTTCTTTAATAATTAAAAAAGTTTACTACACCTATATGGGATATTATATATCAATTATCTTTAGTTTATTAGCTCTGCATTGAAGACAAGTTAAAATCCCCTACAATTTATTCTTGATTACAAAACTCTTCAATACTCATTTGTCCTTTTGCCAGCATAAAAAACTTATCATTGTATTTATCAACTGTATGAATAGCAATAATAATCATATATTCAAATAGATCTTTTGAAATTAAACTATCCATATAGCTTGAAGTCAATCTAAAAAGAACTTTTCCGGTTTGGAAGTCGTAGTCAAAACTGCCGTCTGCCAGAACATATGTGGCATGGCAAGTTGCAATCGCACCCTCTACACGCTTTTCTTCACCAAATGTTACAGGTATGGGCGAAAGGACTCTAATAAGTTGTCTTTCTGCGTCAACCTTAACTAGAAACTGCATAGGTATATCGTCCCCACCCGTGATAAATGATATAATTAAGTCGTCTTGATGCTTATCATAGCGCACATTTTTCTCATCAAGCATTTCACACAATGAATTATAAACGCTTTTTGCTAATTTCAAGTTTTTTTCATCTGCCATGTTTGTGTCCTCCTATTTTACAAATTCTAAAATTTCTTCATTTGACATGTTTTTATTAGAGACTACTATTAAAAACTTGTCATTATATTTATCGATCGTACTGCAAGAGCACACAAGCATATAATTAAACAATGCCTTCCCTATCAAGCTCTCACGATAGCTGGATGTCATTCTGAATAATATTATTCCGTTTTGATAGCTATAATCAAAACTGCCGTCTACCATTCCGTTGTTGGCTTGACTTACCGCAATAGCAAGCGCGATTCGACGGTTCTCGGGAACCGAAAACGGTAGTGGCGACATTAAAGTTATCAATTGTCTCTGCGTATCGATTTTAATGTTGATTCTGATAGGCAGGTCGTCTCCCCGCGCATCGCACTCAATTGCCAATTCTGCATCTTTTCTTGTGTAATGCCAGCCAATATCATCCAGCATTTGACATAATGATTGATAGACAATCTTACCTTGCTTCATGGTTGCTTCTTCAGACATAGTTATGCCTCCCTTATTATGTATTAAAACCCGATTCTGGATTTTTTCGTGATTTTAGTCGCGAATTCTTTATCTGCACAAGCGTGCGAAAAATCCTCGCCAGTCAGAATGATTTCTTTTTTGCCGTTAAGCTGACATCTCAAAGCCGCTTTTGCCCAAGTACGTTCAAATAAATTCCTCGCATATCGTGCGTTGGCAAAATCCTTTGAACGGATCGTTTCCTCCGGCAAAGTATTAAAAAATTCACGCGCAACCAAAAATAAATTCTTTTCGTATTTGAATTTACTTTCGACCATAGAAACAAATATATCGCAAAGCTGATCCCTTGTGTAGTTCGGGAACTCTATCGTATAAGGCATCCTACTTGCCAAACCCAAGTTGCCGCTCATAAGCTTTTCCATATCATCTTGATACCCGGCCATGATGACCACAAAGTCATTGCGATGATTTTCCATTTCAGCAATCAATGTATCAAGGGCTTCACGCCCAAAATCTCTGCTATCAGAATCCCCACGATACAACGAATAAGCTTCATCTATAAATAGAACCGAACCATATGCGTCGCGACAAATACTTGTAGTTTTAGGTGCGGTTTCTCCAACGTATCTTCCGCAAAAATCGCGTCCTGAATATTCAAAAAACGCTCCGATTCGCAACACGCCCCTTTCTTTTAATATCTTTCCGATTATCCTGGCAACCGTAGTCTTTCCCGTTCCGGGATTACCGATAAATCGCATATGGATACATGGTCTTTGCTCCATGCCGCTTTTTAACGCAAGCTCTATTTGCGCCAATATTTCTTCTATCCGTTTTTTAATTTCATCAACGCCGATCAGCTTGTTCAGTTGTTCCATTCCGGATAATTTATTGTCACCGATATTGTTGCACAAAGTCATAGCGTCGTTTACGGTTATCAGCTTACTCTTTTTCTTTCTTTGCGCATTTGCAATGTGCTTTTTATAAATCAACTCGCGCACTACCTTTTTTATAGTATTTACTCCGTAAAATTTGCCGTCTGATTTCTCTTCCGATATGCGTTCAAAAAAATACTTCCATGCCGCGTTTGAAATAGTGAAAGAATACCGTTTTAATTCTTTTTCTGCACATATTTTCATGTCGTCTTTGCTTAACGGCGGAAACGATACGGCTTTAACGCTCAATAAATCCGATAAGGAATATTTTATCCTGGATAAAATATCTTTATCGACAAAAGGCACCCTGAATACTACAATATTTTCTTCAGCATTCTTTTCAATTATTCGTAAAAACCGCTTAAAATACTTATTGTCGGTTTTATCCATCCACTCACTGATATCTATGCAAACTATTCTGACGCTTTTTTCTAATACGTTTTCAATAATGCTTGCAGCCTCTTCAAACGGTTCAAAACTTTCGCGATATGCCGCGAGCCGAACTTCTCGTACGGGACTTGACGCCATTCTGCAAAGCCCGTTTTTCTCGATCAGCTCCGCTAAAAGCTTTAAATATGTAGTTAACCCGCATCCGTCGCCTATCGAGAATATGTAACATTGATTCGTGAAAACTTCATATGTGTCCGTTTGTTTAATCTCATAGGCAATTGCAGTGATTTCCTTGGATAGTTTTTTAAATTCTTTCGCTCCCACAAGAGCATTAATTTTTGCTACCACATCTTCATCGTTACCGTATAACTCTTCTTTAGTCTTTTCACTTCCCTTTTCACCATTTATATGCTGAAGTTGGGTTTCTGTGGTTTTCATATCAGTTTTGTCTTCTTCATTATATTCTTCTATATTAAACGTTAATATATCGTTAATGTCATCCTTCGGATAACGATTCGCAAAAATACTAGAAACAAGACTTTCAATTTTACTTTGATTAGTAGCGTCTTCACTATATATTATTGTCAATGTTGTCAGCGACGCTTCTTTGATGATCAGCGTTTTTTCTTTTGATAATTCGGCTTCAAGAACAGAAATGGGTAATTCATTATCATTGCGATGTTGCAAAACCCAATTACCATTTAATTCTATAATAATTTTTTTCTTTGTTTGCATACTTATTCCTATCCAAAATACTACATTCTCCTAGAAAAGATAATCTACTTTGAAATTTAAAACTTTAAACTGTTTCGAAGTTCTTTTCGTTTCAAATAGCGTAACCTAGATATATTTTTTCTTTTGCTATGATAGATCCGGATTCCAAAACCAATGAATCGAAACTATGCGTTGTGTCGTTTGATTAAAAAATCAGTAAAATCCATAATGTTTTTATGTTCCGTGTGTTCTCGCGCCAACAACGCCTACCACCATCAAGGCTCTATAATTCACAATTCCCCTCCTACAATACTTTTATAATGATAGCATTCTCACTATTTCACCATTAAGCCTCTAATAAACATATATTGATAACCCTTGCTGTATCAAATCCCTTTATATATTTAAATTGATAGCTCGCTAGGCAATGCTTCAAACAACACTTATATATACTATTAAATAGACGATATAGCTTTTCGTTAAAGAAATATATGTTGTAAGTTAAAATAATTATATATGATTCGATAAAATAAATCAATAGTTTCAAACTCGAATTTATCTTTAATTCATAATATGTTTTGTTAAACAGTCTATACATTATTATTCTGTTTCAATTATTGTCGCATATATGTCACGATTCAGTTTAATAAAATTAATGGACTTATTTAACTGCTCTATTTATAGCTTGAAATACAATATTTTTAAGCGAATGCATTTAAACATTCATAATTTATAATAAATAAATTAATATCATTTTTCTTTTTGTTCTATAAAAAATGCAGAACAGAGTTTTCCGATCTGCATTTTTACCGTGAATTTATAAAATTGTTGAATTGAATTCCTTGGTAATTTTCCTTTTTTCTTCTTCTTTTCTTCTTTTCTTTTTTCTTCTTTCCCTCTTTTCTTTTGTTGCTTCCGCTTGTGACGCTGTCGCAACCGCTCCCGTTGCCGTTGCCGTTTTCAGCGTTTGGCGGACTGTTTTATTTCGGAATGATAAAAGTAATTGATTATGATCGGTTTATCCGTCGGATTCATTAAAAACGGTTCCCGGTCTATAACGTACATGAACCCGTTTTGTTCGGCGTATTCGGATACGCTGCTATCCAGCGCTTTCCAATAGCTCAGATCCCTTTCGTTATATATTTCGCTATACAACGATAACAGCGACGGGTATTTTTGCCGGATGTATTCGATTATTTCGCCTTTAAAATCGCCGCGAAGATTCAGGTTTTCCAACCAAATATAATCGCAGAAATCTTTTATACGTTCTATAATGCCGATAACGTCGGTGATCTCCGGAAAAATCGGTGATATAAAACAAGTGGTCCGTATGCCGCGTTCGTGACATTCTTTCATGGCGGCAATCCTGCGCTCTATAGAAACAGCCTTGTCCATATCGTCTTTGAAATTTTCGTCCAACGTGTTTATCGACCAACTGATCATCGGCGACGGAAAAGTCTGTATCAGGTCCAGATCGCGCAATACAAGGTCCGATTTGGTAGTTATTATCAGATTGATCTTGGCGCCCTGCATCTCCTTTAAAAACGCTCGAGTACGACAAAATTCGGCTTCCATAGGGTTATATGCGTCGGTCACGGAGCCTATTATCATCGTTTTTCCGT
>CALUQQ010000081.1 GCA_944322955.1 Candidatus Gastranaerophilales bacterium | reverse complement strand
AGGATTTGGAAAAACTATGCAATTTGACTGGCTTAACAAACAAAATAACGACAAATTAATAGTGTTTTTCGGGGGCTGGAGCTTTGACGGACAGCCGTTTAAATGTCTGAAAACAAAAGACTTCGACATTTTAATGATTTATGATTACAGCGATTTAAATCTGCCCGAAATACCTGCCGAATACAGCGAAAAAATCCTTTTAACCTGGTCTATGGGGGTTTTTATTGCGTATTATTTAAAAGATAAGCTGCCTGAGTTTAACAAAAAAATTGCCGTAAACGGAACACCTTACCCTATTGATAATGATTACGGAATCCCCGTAAAAACTTTTGATCTTACTTTAAAATACGCAGAAACAGGACTCCGTGGCAAATTTTACGAAAATGTTTTTTCGGATGCAAAATTACTTACAAAATATCTGCAAAATCCGGTTCAAAGACCAATCGAAAACCGCGTAAATGAATTAATTGCACTGGATAAACTTATTAAAAACGCAAAAATTTCATATGACGGACATTTTTACGACACTGCAATTGTCGGCAATTTTGACAAAATTATTCCGACAAAAAATCAGATTAATATGTGGGGAAACAATGCAAAACTTCTTGATTGCGCACATTTTCCGTTCTATAATTTTGAATATTGGGACGAAATATGCAAATTTTAAATAGCAAAACAATAAAAAAACAATTTGAAAAAAGTCTGGACAAATACGACGAAAATGCCGTTATACAAAAGGATTTAGCCCGAAAGCTTACGGATGAAACCGCCAAAATCCGTACGGATTTTCCTATAATTCTGGAACTCGGGTCAGGTACCGGAATTTTGACAAGACAAATAAAATCTCACCTGATTTTTCAAAAATTTTATGCAAACGACCTGTTGGAAAAATCAAAAAATTATGTGCAGAAAATAATACCGGATTTGAATTTTATTGCCGGCAACGCATTAAGAATTAAACCTCCCGTAAAAGCTGATTTAATCATATCAAACGCAATGTTCCAGTGGTTTTACAATTTGTCTGATATAATTAATTACTGCAAAAAATTTCTTAATAATGACGGCATTCTGGTATTTTCAACTTTCGGGAAAGAAAATTTTCGTGAACTCAAAGAAATCTCCGGCTTAACCCTTAATTATCGTTCAAAAGATGAGATTATACGGATTTTAGAGTCTGATTTTGAAATATTACACGCTTATGAATATACACAAATTATGAATTTTGAAAATCCTCTGGCACTTTTAAGCCATATGAAAAATACCGGCGTAAATTCGCTTGCATCAAATATCTGGACAATAAAAGACGTTAAAAATTTCTGCGAAAAATACCTTGAAAAATATGACACGCCTCACTTGACTTACAATCCCGTAATTATAATTGCAAAATTAAAATCAGGCTTAAAATAATAATTAAATACATCCTTGCATGTATTCCAATTTGTAAAAAAAAATATTATAATCTTTACATAAAAACATGTTTATTATTAAAATAAGTTATAGAAGGGAATACTGTATTGCTAAATAATTTCGAAAATTTTGATAATTCTGAGACTTCCGCAAGAAAGTCCTCCCTTATCCAAGAGAGAGTAGGTCTTGTATCAACACACATGTACAAGCAGTTTTTGGATTATCAGCATGCAACGGTGAATACAAACGAAATTTTTATCAGAATGATAGATAACCTTCAGGCTGTATCAGAAACCCTTAAACAGGCATTTTCTTCACGAGGAATAACTACCCAGAATATTTATGTTGATACCGATCCTCAAAAATCCGTCGCAATCATAAATATTTTGTGGCATAAAATAAGCTTTACAACCCGCTGCAACTATCAGCCGCAAGCTTTATACAGAGAAAACGGCGAACATCTTTTCTCCGGACGTATTATGGCAATAAAAGGCAATTACAACGAAATTATGCAGGGCGTTAAAAACCACGATGACGAAATGGGCAGACTGTTAGAGCATGAAGTGGCTTCTTTATTTATACCGGCAGAAACTAATCAGAATACTATTTTGAAAATAAAACATCTATCCAACAGAGAGTTTTATTTAAACCAGCTTGACGCTCCGCGCGAGTTTGTTTTAAAAGTTGTTGAAACTATTTGTGGCGGCGGTTTTTACCACGAAGAAGGAGCAAGAAAACAATTTAATATTTAGCCAAAATTTAACATTTGGCTTATTGACATTTGATAAAAAATGACTAATATATATTTTGTAGGTGTATATGCGTTTAATAGAAAAATTAAAAGAGTTTGAAAATCAATATATGTTTATAAGATGGGCAACAGGGGGTGAGTATGGAAAGCTTACCTATGCCGGTGATGACTTTGTAGAGTTTGACGTAATTGACGTTGACACAATGGAATACAGCGAAACAGTCCTTATCCACAGCCCATTAATACTTGAAGTCTGCATTGGCGGCGCTGATGTCGCAAGAATTCTTGCGGAAATTTCTTCAAAAATTTCTATGGAATAAATAATATTGTATTAAAAATATATTTTTAATATAATTAAATTATGGAAATAATAAAAAAATTAAAACTTAGAGATTTTGAAATAGGCGGGGATAAATTAACTATCCTTGCAGGGCCATGCGCGGCAGAGAGTATGGAAATTCTTGACGAAACTGCAAATGGTTTAAAAGAAATAACAAAAGACTTGGATATTAATTTTGTGTTCAAATCTTCTTTTGACAAAGCTAACCGTTCTTCTATAAATTCATACAGAGGACCGGGCTTAGCAAAAGGTCTTGAAATGCTTCAAAGCATCAAATCAAAATATGCTATACCGATTGTGACGGATATTCACACACCGGATCAGGCGGAACCTGTCAGCGAAGTCGCTGATATACTTCAAATTCCGGCATTTTTATGCAGGCAGACAGATTTACTTGTCGCCGCTGCAAAAACAGGTAAAATTGTCAATATTAAGAAGGGACAGTTTTTAGCACCTGAGCAGATGGGACCGCTGGTTAAAAAAGTTGAAGATTCAGGTAACAATAATATTTTACTTACCGATAGGGGAACTTCTTTCGGATATAACAATTTAGTTGTGGATTTCAGAGCAATTCCGATAATGCTTGAATTCGGATATCCGGTTGTGTTTGATGCAACCCACAGCGTACAACTTCCGGGTGCAAACGGAACAAGCTCCGGCGGTGACAGAAGATTTGTTCCTCCGCTTGCAAAAGCTGCTATGGCGGCAGGCGCCAATGCGTTATTCTTTGAAGTTCACCCGAATCCTGATAAGGCGCTTTGCGACGGGCAGAATATGATTGCATTAAAAGATGCAAAAGAGCTGTTTAAACAATGTAAAGATATTTTTGAGATTGTAAGAAAATGATTATAAAAACTTTCACGGCGGGTCCTATTGATGCCAACAACTACCTTTTAATCGACGGAGATGATGCGGTTTTAATTGACTGTTCTGAAGTTAAGCTTGAGATATTAAATGAGCTAGCGGGGAAAAATTTAAAATATATTTTGCTTACACACGGTCATTTTGACCACGTTTTAGGCATAAATGGCATGAGGGAAAAAACAGGGGCAAAAGTTCTTATAAACCAAAATGATGTCGTTAGAATGGAAGAATCCGCAAGTATTATGAAAACATTTGGTGTGCAAGAGGTTGAAACACCGCACGCCGACGGATTTATAAATGACGGTGATGTAATAAAATTTGCGAATACCGAAATCAAAGCTATTGTGACTCCCGGTCACACCGAAGGCGGCGTATGCTACCTTGTTGACGACAAACTTTTTTCGGGGGATACTTTATTTAAAGGTACGGTCGGAAGATGCGACCTTGCAGGCGGGAATTTAAAAAAACTGTCAGATAGTGTGAATAACAAACTTTTCACAATGGACCAAAATATTACTGTCTATCCCGGACACGGACCCGATACAACTATAGCTTATGAAAAACAATATAATGAGATAAGAGGATTGATATGAAAACTCAACTGGAAAATATTTACAAAAATGCTGCACAAGATCTTGAAAAAGCTTCATCAATCAGCGACATTGAAGAAATAAGAGGGAAATATTTAAGCCGTAAAGGTGAATTTAATGAAATAAAAAAAGGCTTGAAAGATTTGCCTGATGCGGATAAAAGAGTAATCGGAGCACTCGCAAATGAAATTACCCAAAAGCTTGAAGCTGCATTAAAAAGTAAATACGATGAGTTTTATAAAAAAGAGCTTAATGAAAAGCTTGAAAAAGAAAAAATTGATGTAACTTTGCCGGGAAAATTTACACCTATCGGGCACATACATCCTATTACATCTACAACAAATGAAATCGTATCAATTTTTCAAACTCTTGGATTCTCGGTTGTAAGTGATGAGTTATCTCCTGAGGTTGAAACGGAATATTACAATTTTGATATGCTGAATGTTCCGAAAGATCATCCTGCGCGTGATGTTCAAGATACTTTTTACACAAAACTAGCTAAAAATGTCGTTTTAAGAAGCCAGACATCAGGTGCGCAAATTCATGCAATGGAAGGAAAAAATCCGCCGATAAGAGTAGTTTCACCGGGCAGAGTTTATAGAAACGAAAATATTAATGCTCGCAAAAATAACTTTTTCCATCAAATCGAAGGGTTATATGTTGATAAAGGCATAACTTTCGGTGATTTAAAGGGTGTTTTGAACGAATTTATCCGGATATATTTTGGCGCAAGCCGTCCGACCAGATTCAGAAGCAGCTTTTTTCCGTTCACGGAACCTTCTGCGGAAGTTGATGTACAATGTATTATGTGCGAAGGCAAAGGCTGCAGAACATGTTCCGGTACCGGCTGGCTGGAAATCTTAGGTGCGGGCATGGTTGATCCAAATGTATTAAAAGGGGTTGGAATTGATCCTGATGTTTATTCGGGTTTTGCTTTTGGAATGGGGATTGAAAGACTGGCAATGCTGAAATACGCAATCGACGACATTAGATTATTCTTTAATGATGACGTTAGATTTTTGGAACAGTTCTAAGATGTCGTTAAGACGTTAAGTGATTAAGACTATAAGTCCATTTCATTAATCAATTTAAGTAGCATTTCACTGCCATTATTTTTTAATGAACTTAACGACTTAACGTCTTATTGTCCTAACGACTTTATTTAACCA
>CALUQQ010000080.1 GCA_944322955.1 Candidatus Gastranaerophilales bacterium | reverse complement strand
CCGCAGGCATAGCATTCGTCTATTTTAACTTCTTTTTTGACGCTTGCGTAATTTTTTACCATTCTTGCGCCGCAAACAGGACAGGTTCTCGGAAGATTTTCATTCACTGGCTGGAAGGTCTTACCTTCAGCTGCTTTTACAATTTCGTCTATATTTTCATCCTGCTCGTCAAAATATTTGAATTCCCTTGTGTCAAAGTAAATTCCGCCGCATCCGTCCAAACAGATGTCAACGTTTACACCCTCTGATGGTACAAAAACTTTTGTCATTTCTTTCTGGCATGCAGGACATTTTAATGTTTTGAAGTTATCTGACATATTTTCTCCTTATATTTACCCTTCAAGATTATCATATTTTGCGGAATTTTCCTCATATAATTACATTATTTTTTTGAAAAAATGTAACTATTTTTGAAAAATTCATAAAAATATTGTACAATAATAAAAAAGAGGTTGAACAATGGAACAGGTTTTGGATAATCAAATTTTGGCAGACGGCAAAGATCTTATCCGAAGAGGAATTGATGATCTTAATGATAAGAATTTTGAAAGAGCTAAAAATAATTTTTTGGAAGGGCAAAAAAAGTTTACGGCAGCCAAATCGTCCGAATATATCGCTGTTTGTATGTGTCTTGCGGCTATGGCAGCTTATTTTTTAGATAAAAATTCATATAAAACTGTTTTGGAAACAATAAATGATGCAGTTTATATGGCTCAGTATGCCAAAAGCAATACCGCTAAGCTTATTGTGGAAATTGTTCTCGGCAACATAAATTTTGATGAAAAAAATAATGATGTCGCGCTTTTACATTACAATAATGCAAAAGAATTTGCACAGGAAAATGATGAATTTTTGATGCTTGATTATATTAATGCAAGAATAAATCAGGTTCAAAACGGCATGGAATTTTCTCTTCCGATGAAAAGTGATCCGTTAGTATCTTTGGTCAAAATCGGCCGATCTATAACCGCTTTAACCGATATAAATGTTTTGTTGAAAGTTATTGCGGAAGAAACAAAAAATGCAATTCAAGCTGACAGATGTACAGTTTTTCTTTTTGATAAAGAAAAAAATGAACTTTGGTCAAAAGTGGCTTTGGGTATGGAGAGTCAGGAAATTCGGTTTCCGGCGGATAAAGGGCTTGCAGGTTATGTCGTCCAAACCGGCGAAACGGTTAATATTATGGATGCATACAGCGATTCCAGATTTAATAAAGATATTGACAGTAAATCCGGCTATCACACTAAATCCATTCTCTGTATGCCTATTAAAAATAACAATCAGGAAATCATCGGCGCTTTTCAGGTTTTGAATAAACTTGACGGAGTGTTTACTAAAAATGATGAGGATCTTCTTGTTGCAATAGGCGGTAGTGCAAGTATAGCTTTAGAAAACGCACAATTATTCGAACAGCAAAAAGAACTCTATAAAGAACAAAAAGAACTTTTCGAAAGTTTTATTGATACGCTTGCAACCTCTATTGATGCGCGTGATAAGATTACATCAGGTCATTCAAGCCGGGTTAAGTTATATACCATGCTTATTGTAGATGCTTTGAATATGTCGCACCATGATAAAGAAATTATTGAAAAAGCCGCAATATTACACGATATAGGCAAAATTGGCATTCGTGATGCAGTTTTGCAAAAAGAAGGAAAGCTGACACCCGAAGAATATGCTCATATCCAACAGCACGTTAAGATTACGCATGATATATTGGAAAAAATTCATATGTCAGATGATTTTAAACTTATCACGGATATTGCCTGCTCACATCATGAAAAATGGGACGGCTCCGGTTATTACAGACACTTGAAGGGTGAAGAAATTCCGTACGGCGGACGTATTCTTGCTGTATCTGATGTTTTTGACGCTATTACTTCAAAACGTCACTACCGTGATAAGATGCCTATCGCAAATGTTATTAGAATTTTGATTAATGATTCCGGCACTCATTTTGATAAAAATATTGTTGACGTGTTTTTGGCAATATCTGCCGATAAAATTATTAACGTGTTTTTAACAGAAAGTCATATTGTTTTTAAAGATGAAGATAGGGAACTGTTGAGCCATTACAATCTTTTAGATATATATAATTTTATTAACGACGAAAATTCAAATAACAAGCATATTGTGGATTTGTTTAATCATTATTATTCAGGCAGCGAGGTTCAATGTTAAAAAAAACGGTCAGTTTAATATTAATATTTTTGGCATGGTCTGCAACTGCTTATGCCGTAAATATTAATGACCTTATAAAGCCTGTCAACCCTTTGGAAACCAAATTTCCGGTAGACAGAGATATTATATCGGTTCCTAAAAAAGCTACATTGACAAAAAATGATATACATAATCAGTATGCAATAGCTTTGAATAAATATATTCAAAGTAATGTGAAATCTTCTTATTCGGATTTTGAAGTTTTGATAGAAAGTATTTCACCGCTTGATTATGTGTATCTTCAAATGGCGGAAAAAATGGCAGATTTGGGATTTTTTAATCTGTCGGAACTTTCTATGTCAAAGCTTCAGGATGAAGATATTTCGTATATGCTCTGTGAAGATGTCAGAAATTTTTATTTTCCCGCCGTAAAACTTGCTCCTAATGATGAAGTATATTTTGCGGAATTGTATTCCAATATCGTTTATAACGATCAAAGCCGTGAAGTTACATCTGAATTGCTCAAAAATGCTGCACTTTTACAAAAATATGATTACGCAAATTATCTCGCAGCACTCGGTTTTTTAAAATCGAATAATATTATTGACGCTGAAAAATACATTAATATTGCAATAGTTAAAAACCCGAAAAATTTGAATTATAAAAAATTGAAGGCTGAAATTATTGCTCAGTCAGATAAACCGCAAAATGCTATTAAGGTAGTTGAGGAAATAAAAAAACAAAATGTTTTGACTGCCGAATTTCAAAGAAAAGTAAATTCTATAGAAGAATATACGCTTTATAAAACTAAAAAAAATGAGTTTGAAAAAAAATATCATCTGGCATACTATTTTTATTATGAAGATGAGCTTAATAAATCAATGCGTACTTTGCAAACGGCATTTAATACAAAAAAAAGTAATAATAAAAATGTCTATGCACTTTTGGCACGAGTTTATTATGATTTGAAAGAATTTGAAAAAGCTGAAGATAACGCGCAAAAGTCTTATAAAATTGATAAATCCGATGTTACAGCGCTTCTTGTGCTGGGTGATCTGGCATTCAGAAAAAATGATTTTGAAACTGCCGTAAAGTATTACAAAAATGCCTCAGCCCATGAGAAAAAATCTTATATTCCGGAAATTCGTCTTGCCGCTGCCTATCAAAAATTAGGTAATAACAAAGACGCAGTTGAAATTTATTCGAAAATTTTGAGAAATTATTCGGATTGTTATGAGGCATATTATAATATTGCTCTTCTGGATAAATCAAGAGAGCTGCCTTATCTTAAGAAATCAGTTGCTATTAATTCGCAATTCAAAGACGGCTGGATTGATCTTGCAAGAGTTGCAATAGGTGATAATAAGCTTAATCTTGCATCAAATTATCTTGCTGTCGCAAAATATATTGACGAAAATGATTTTAGATATTATTATTATCAAGGACTTGTTTATAAAAATAAAGGTTTGGCAGGCGATGCCAAAAGAAGTTTTCGAAAAAGTATTATGCTGAACCCTGATTATACACCGGCAAAAGAGGAATTGAGTATATGAACATACTTATCGTAGAAGATCATGAACTTACCAGATTTGGTTTGAAAACGACATTTGAAGGCGTAGATTACGTTGATAAAATTTTTGAGGCTGATTCAGCTGAAACTGCCATAGATATTTTTAATGACAATCCTATAGATATTATTATTATGGATCTTGGACTGCCGAAAATGAACGGAATAGACGCTACTAAACAGATTAAGGCTTCAAATAAAGACGTAAAAGTCATTATGCTCACATCTCATAATGATGAAAAAGAAGTTCTGAACAGTCTGAAAGCCGGCGCAAATGCATATTGTTCCAAAGAAATTAATCCGCAAAGGCTTGTTCAGGTGGTTCAATCTGTTGCAGACGGCGCGGCCTGGTTTGATCCGAGTGTTGCACATATTGTTTTGAAAGCAAGCGCTAATTCTCCAAATCTTGAAACGGAAAATAATCGTAAAGATTATGATTTGACAACGCGCGAAGCTCAGATTTTGAAACTTATGACCGAAGGCTACAGCAATATGGAAATTGCTCAAATGCTTGTTATAAGTATTAATACCACAAAAGCCCATGTGGCAAATATTTTGCAGAAGTTAGAAGTCGATGACAGATTACAGGCAGCTTTAAAGGCACTTAAAAATAAGATTGTTTAAAAGGATAATATGACTTCGGTATTAATTGTTGATGATAATTCAAAATATTTGAAAGACGCTCTTCCGCATTACGGTTATGATGTTTTTGCGGCAAATGACGGCGTCCAGGCTTTGAAAATATTATCCCAAAATAAATTTGATATTATCTTACTTGACGTTATGATGCCAAATATGAACGGATGGGATACTTTAAAAGAAATCAGAAAAAATGTTGAAACTAAAGATGTTCCTGTTATAATGATTACAGCAGTAAACGAAGAAGAAAAAATGATCTCAGGACTCAGATGCGGGGCTGATGATTATATTATTAAACCATTTATACTGCAAAACCTTTTAGCCAGAATGGAAGCTGTTTTAAGAAGAACAAGGCGCCAGGCTAAAGAAATTTTCCCCGAAAATAAGGGCGCGGATGAGTTCTTGCAGAATTTGACCGCGAGAGAAAAAGAGGTACTTAAACTCGCCGCTAAAGGCGCTAACAATAAACAAATTGCTGAAGAATTGGTATTGAGTGAAGTTACGGTTAAAAGCCATATGAACAGTATCTTTAGGAAACTAAAAGTTGCAAATAGGACTCAAGCGGTTTTGCTGGCGATTCAAATGAATTTGACAGAAAATTAAGGAGAACAGAATGATAGATTATACAAAGGAAGAACTGGTAGATTTATTAAAAAGAAACCCCGAAAAATTTAATGAATGGAAGTATGAGCAGGAAGAAGTTGATTTAAGCGAAACAGATTTTTCAGGAATTGTTTTAAGGGAAATAGATTTTTCGGATGTGGATTTGAATTCAAGTTCATTTGCGGATTGCAGTTTGTCTTTTGTAAATTTTACTAACGCGGATTTAACATCTGTTGATTTTACTAGGGCAAGAGTTTTGGAATGTGACTTTACGGAGAGTTTAATGACAGGGGCCGATTGTAGTTATGCGGAGATGACATATTGTAATTTTACTGATTGTGATTTGGCAGGGTGTATATTTTCAGAGTCTGATCTTAGTAATTCAGATTTTACGTCATCATATAATTTGCATGCTTCAAGGTATGATTCGGATACCGTTTGGCCGGATGACGAATTACTTCCTGAAGATTTTGATGTAACAAGCCATGATGATTTGTCTTCATTAAGAGATGACGACGATGTTCAGATAAGTGATTATTAAAAAAAACGGTCTTAAAAAACCGTTTTTTTTTTATCTGCCTGCATAGCCGTAATTCGGGCCTCTGCGATTTCTGATTTTTCTCATTAGCGCTCTGGCTTTTCGCATATCTGCGAGTGAAATTGTTGTATTTTGGTCTTCACCTTGAGCATTAAGTAAAGAGTTGATAGAAGAAATTGTTTGCATAATCTGAGAGCCGCCGCTTACAACAGCTGATGAAATTTCCATAACTTTATTCATTTTTTCCTGTCTTGCAATTTTTTCGGAATTGCCTGTTGAAAGCGCATCAGGTCTTTCGAGTTTGGGTTTTTCGATTGAAAGTGCGCGCTGCATTTCTTCATCAAGTTGAGCTTTCATATCGTCTAAAATATTTTTATTAATATAGCCGGAGTTTTTGATTGCGGTCATAAAATCAGCCATTTCGGTTTCTTTGCCGTTTATAAGGAAGCGGCCGTCGGTTGTAATTTCGTATTTAGTGCCTTTGATGTTAACTGATTTACCGACATCCAGACCTGTTTTTTCGGCAGCGATTTCGCTTTGAGATTTTTCGTCTGACGGAACAGCTGCGTCAGGTGCAGATTCGTCGGGGTTTTCATCAGAATTTGTATCTGATTCTGTTGAAGCCGGAACTTCAGCTGTTTCATCATCAGGGGATACAACATCAGTTTCAGTTTCTTCACTCAAGTTTGCTGCCGGAACTTCATCAACCTGAGTTCCATCGGCCGGATTTTCGTCAGTTGGGGCATTAGAATCAATAGCTGCATCAGGTCTGTTTGTATCTGTGTTATTATCAGCAAACAAAACGGATGTATCTTTTGTAAGTATTTCATTAATTTCTTCCGGCGTATATGTTTTTCCGTTGCAGATGTAATTTTTGCCGTCAGATTCCAAACGGACTTTTGCACCTTTTGCACCTTCAATTATTGTACTGCCATTTTTTCTTGCGGCTTCCATCCATTTTTGAGCAGCACCTTCATTTATTTGTTCAGTATTTTGTTCAAAATTTTGTTTTGAGTTTTTTACTGTTTTTTCAAATAAATCGTCTAAACTTTTTTCTTCTTCAGCCGGCTGAGAAGCTTTTTTATCTTTTTGTTTTTTAGCTTGTTCTGCAGCTTTTTGAGCTTTTCTTTCTTCTCTTGCTGCAATTCTTGCGTCTTTTCTTGCCTGTCTTTCCGCAATTCTTGCTTCTCTTCTTTCTGCTCTTTGAGTTTGTCGTTCTTCGCGGCGTTCTGCGGTTGAAAGTTTTTTGTCAGTATCCTGTTCAGTTTTTTGTTTTTGACTTTCTTCTGCTTGTTGAATGGCCTGTTCTTCTTCGGAAGTTTCAGTCTGAGCTTCCATAATATCTTCTTGGGTTTGTGTATCTACGGCAGTTTCCGGATTTTCGACGGAATCAACAGCTTCTTGTGCTTGAGCTTCCATATCCGCAACATTTTGATCAGATTCGGTTAGTGTTGCAGAATTGTTATCAATCGCAAGATTACCGGAGGTGTCGTCATCTTGATTGTTGTCAACATTGTCGTCATCGTCTTTTTTGGTTTTATCTATACTGTCGTCTTGCTTTGTTTCGTCGGTTTTACTGTCTTCATTGTCAACTGAATCATTATCAGATTTTGTATTGTTTGAATCATTTGCTTTTTGAGCTAATCCTCCTGCAGCTGACGTAAGTGAGCCTACCGTTGATAAAGTACTGCCGATGGTGCTTAAAATGGATTCAAGTTCTCCACTTTCTTTGCCTCTGGATTTTTTAATTAATGAACTGGTTTGTGAAGCTGTAGATGTCGCACTGCCAACAGTAGATGTTACTTGTCCGATTTTTTGTGCTATATTACTATCACCATTAAAACCACCTGCAACCCCTGCGCCCAGACTGCTTATTCCAGAAATCAGGCCTGCTATATTTGATATTTGCGTTAGTGATTCATCACTTTCTTTGCCTTTAATAGTATTAATATTTGCTTTCATTTGCGCACTTGAAGAAACAATTTGCGAACCGGCTGATACACCCTGCATAATTCCTTGAGCAATGTTCGCAGCACCTGCAGCACCTGCAGCACCTGCAGCACCGCCGCCACCAACTAAAGCCATTGCGACTGATGCTATAGTTTGAGCAAGTGTAATTAATGCCTGTTGAATATTGCCTGCGCATGCTTGTATTACACTTTTTATAAGTCCGCATGTAGCTATACCGAAAGTACCTATTTTTACAATTATTGCACCCAGCGGAGCTGTATATGGAATTACGGATAAGATACTTCCGATTGCGGTTATAATAGAAAATACATTGTTGAAAACTCCGACTATTGCATCACGTTTTTGTGCTTTGGCTTGTTTTTCTTGCTCACGTTTTTGTGCAGCTTCCTGCATTTTAATTCTTTCTTTGCGCAGCTTTTCATATTTTCTGTATCTTGATTTTGATGATGTAAAGATTTTTGTTATTGATTTTGTATTTTTAGTAATTCTGTTATCAAGAGATACAAATCTGCCAGAAATTTCTTGAATTCGGCCTTGATTTGAATTAAAGGCTGTAATATCATTTTGAATTTCAAATTCACTGCCTGATGATGAAAGTCCGCCGGCAGGTTCTTTTTCCTGTGCTTGATTTTTGGCAACAATACGGGTATTAATTTCTTGATTTTGTGTATTTAATGTTTCAAATTCAGCAGCTAAAAGCTCCTGTTCTTTTGCGGCTTTTTCAGAATCTTCCGCTAATTTCTCCATTTTTTCGTTATCTTTTTTAATTAATTTTTCAGTATTTTTTAATTCTTTTTTAATAGATTCTTCTGTTTTTTTAGATTCTTTGTTGGTTTTTTCGGAGTCTGCGGAATCTTCTTTTGTTTCGTTATTAATATCTTTAAGGCTGTTATTAGCTTCTTTGGCTGTTTCTTGGGCATTACCAGCATTTACCTCTCCTGTAGTTTCATCATTTGAAGATTTTTTTGAAGTTTTGACCATTGATGAGGTATTGTTATCAGAAAGACCTGCCGGAATGTTACCGGTTTCTCCGTTTATTGCGCCTATAGATTCATTTATAACTGTTAAGGTTTCATTAACGTTATTATTTGTTGTTTCTTCTTCTGTAGAAGTTTTTGAATTATTTGAGGTGTCTGTATTTTTTAAGTTATCAGTGTCAGCATCGGTTTTTTCTGTTGAATTTGCGGATTCATCGGCTTGTTCATCTTCAGATGAATTGTCAGAAGAAGTTCCAACCGGAGTTATTGCTTCAACTTCTGTTGTTTGTTGAATTGAAATTTGGTTTTGGCTTATTGAGGATTCGCTTGAATTTGTTGTATTTTCGGTATCAATATATTTTTCGTTATTTGTTTGGCCGGCTTTTTGTGCTGTTTGACCGGCTGCTTGTACGATTGTTCCTATAAGTTTTCCGAATATACCGTATTGGGTTGAAAATTCAATACCGATTTGTTCCGTTACCTGTCCATAATCTATTGCAGAGGTGCCGTCAATTTTTTCGGCATTCAAAATCTGTCCAAGTCTGTCAACGGTTGCAAGTGACTGGTATAATCTGTTCTGGCTTAAAGTACCTGTTATACGTAAATCGTTGTTAAGTTTTTCAAGTCTTTGTTCGTCTTCTGCGGTGAATTCGTCTTCGGATGTTTCTTCAATTTCTCCGGCTGCATTAATTGCGTTTGTTTGTAATTCTTCTTGTTCTTCTGCCTGTTCTTTTTTCTCTGTTAATTCGTCTTTTTCAGCTTTTATTTCTTCTGTTGCGGAAATTACTCTATCTGTCAACTGCTGGCTCTGTTCGCCTTCTTTGGAAATTTTTCTGTCTGAAATTTCAAGTTTTAAGGTTGAAATAAGTGAATTTGCGCTTTCTTCAGCACTCTTGCCGGTAAAATGTATTGCCTGAGCAAGCAAGCCTTTGCCGTCTTGCTGCATTTCAGCTCTTTCGGTTTCTGCTTCCGTCATCTCAGGTGTTGAAAGTGTATTTTGTAACTCTGTATCTTCTGTATTTTCTGTATTATCAATGTTTTCAGTATTTTCTGCGACTTCTACTGTTGCAGCTTGTACATCAGCATTTTGGGCGGTTGTATCATCAGCGATTGCTGTTTCTTTCGCCGGAGCTGCTGTAGTTTTAGTGTTTATCGTAGTGTTTTCTTCAGAGTTGTTTGCTGTTGAATTTGTTGTTTCGTCAGTTGTTTCACTGTCAGCTTTTGCAGAGTTGTTTTCGCCTTGTGATGTCGTGACAGGTGTAACAGCTTCAACTTCTGTTGTTTGTTGAATTGAGAGCTGGTTTTGACCTATTGAAGATTTATCTTGTGCTGCGTTCGTTGTTGTTTCTTCAAATAGATCATTATTCTCATTGCCGATACCTTCAGAAGCTTTGCCTGCCGCAACAGCCATTAATCCTATTGCACGTACAAACAGCATTATAAATGAAGGCGGCATTTGTGAAATTATATCATTGCCTATTTGTTGAGTTACCTGCCCGTAATCTATTGCATTTGTACCGTCAAGAGGTCTTGTTTCTAATGTGTTTTCAGCATTTTGAACTTTTGATAAATGAGCATATATTCTCTGCTGGCTTGCTCTGCCAGTTCTTTCAAGTGTATTATTTAATCTGTCAAGTTCCTGTTGGTCTTCATCTGTGAATTCTTCAGAGGAAGCCTGTTTTTCAGTTGCTTCAAGTTTTGTGTTCCCGTTTTGGTTTGCTTGAATATCTTTTATTACAGCTTTTTTGTTTTCTTCAGCTTGTTCTTTCTTTTCTGCTAATTTGTCTTTGGCTTCTTTTTGTTCAGCCATTTTGTCAACTACTATGTCTGTTAATTTTTGGCTTGAGTCGGATTCTTTGTCTGTTTGTCTTTGAATAAGTCCGAGTTCTGCCATTGATATTAATGATTTTAAGCTTTCTCCCGAGCTTTTTCCCGTAAAGTATAATGCCTGTCCTATTATACCTGTGCCTTTTTCTTCAAGATTTGCTCTGTCTTTTTCGGCATTTGTCATATCAGGTAATGCGTCAATTTGTTCGTTGATTTCTTCCGTTGTTTTGTTGAAATCGTCACCTAAAACTTCTTTTGTATTAGAAATAGTTTCAGCTGAGGTTTGAGTGAATATTTCTGCAAAATCATATAATGATGCATATTGGTTCATCATTAATTGTGTGCTTAATGTGTTGGCAAATTCAATCAGGCTGCCGCCGCTTTCCAGTGCATCATTTGCTATGTCTTTGCCTTGACTGCCTTCTAACAGATTTTTGATTTCTCCTGTTGTTACATCTATTGATGTCCTTGAGTTAGTATTTTTGCGTGTATATCCTTTTTCGTATAATGAAAGTTGTTTTGCAAGCTCAACTGTTTCATCACCAAGTTCAATGCCGGATTGAATGTCTGTATTCAAGCCGTCCATTGAATCTATAAGGCTTTGCAAATCGTCTGCGGAAGCTTGGATATTCGTTGTTAGGCTGCCGTCTTTGCCGTTAAGCATTGCACCTAATTCCTTGTAACGCTTTTGTTCGGCTTCTGTTAATTTTTCTCCATTTTTGATTTTCGCTGAAATTTCATCCCATTCTTTTGTCAGGTCTTCAATTTGTTTGAGGGAATCTTTTTTGGTCGTTTCCTGTTCTTTTTTGATTTGTTCGGCTTTATCGGATAAGGTTTTGAATGTTTCAAAATTTTCGTTTAATTCGTTTTCGTTTGTTTCCGCTTTGTTGGTTAATGTAATGGCTTTTTTCTGCATTTCAGTTAATTCGGAATTCTTTGAATTGATTCCGGTTTCTTCGGTTTCTTGGATTGCATTAGGATCTTCGTTAATTTCATATGAAGTTACATCGCTGTCTTGCAATGAATGCGCAAGGTCAAGTACTTCCTGAGGAATAAGCACACCGTTATTTTCCATCTGGAGAATTTCTTGATATGTAAATTGCGCCCATTTTGCTATTTCGGGATCGTTTTCATACGAAGGAAGGCTTTGTAATAAATTTTTTAATTGCAGTGCAGATTCGTTTTTTAAACATAATTTAGCATAATCTGTCCAGTCATCATCTGAAAATTGTGCGAATTTTGAATATTTTTCCTTATCGGAATTGTATAATTCTTTTAATTGTTCAACTTTTGCAGCCAAACTCTCTTCATAGGCTTCCTGTGCAGTAAATTCGGCTATGTTGCATCCGAAGGTTATACCCGGCAAAGCTATATTATGACGTGATATTAAATCTGCAATCCTAAAAGCCATTTGTTCCCTTTCCTTTGTATTATTTGTCGGTATTTTGGCTTTTAAACTTTAAAAAATTGCTGCTTTTGTTACGTAATGTAACAAAAAAAAGAGCCGTAGAATGCGGCTCTTTTGGTTTGATTTTGAAAATTTATTATAGATGTTTTTCAACATTTGAAAGAATTGTTGATTTCGGCATTAAACCCACTAGTCTTTCAACGGCTTTTCCGCCTTTGAATACCAATAAACTCGGCAATCCGCTGATGGAATAATCCTGTGCAGTTTTTAAGTTTTCGTCAGTATTAACTTTTACAACTTTAACTTTGTCGCCTAATTCTTGTGAAACTTCGTCTAAAATCGGCCCGAGTTTTCTGCAAGGCCCACACCATGGCGCCCAAAAATCTACCACAACAGGCTTTTCTGAATTCAATACTTCCTGTTCGAATGACGAATCATTGATTTCTATTGCGTTTGACATGACTTTTCCCTTTCTTTTTTATATCCGTTATTCTATCACAGATTTTTTTTTTGTGCTATTATCTTAATAGATTGCAATAGGATAACAAAATAATAAAAAAAAAAGTAATAGAAATAGTCT
>CALUQQ010000079.1 GCA_944322955.1 Candidatus Gastranaerophilales bacterium | reverse complement strand
ATGTCAAAGCTTTCATTGCGGCAATTGACATTGTAACAATTGCGGGCTGAGTGTTAACTGTTTGTTTCAAATCCTCTTCCGGTCCTTCAAAACAAATTGTTGAAATGCTTTTGTTTAAAACACTGTCCGCCGTATCAAAAACAGTCTTTGCACTTTCATAATTTTCATATAAATCTTTTCCCATGCCGACAGATTGAGAACCCTGTCCAGGAAATAAAAACGCTATCTTTTTCGCCATATTCATATCCCTCTCACTTCCGTTAAACTTATTATACAGTAAACACACTAAAAGTAAACCTTTTGTAAACCAATTTAAAACCCGATAAATAATAAAAAGCCCCCTTGCGGGGGCTTTTTATTATACCACTTGGTCAGGCATCTGTGCTCTGCCGTTAAGTATATCCTCCAAAAGGACTTTAACATTATCTTTACCCATAAGATATGCATTATTGTTTTCAAGAATAATTTCGAACTTTTCACCGGTATCATGATTTTTGAAGTATAACTGTCCATTTTCAGCAGCACGCTCAGCGTTAAATTTAATCTCGCCATGCCTGTCATTACCGGTAATCTCATTTCTAATTAAGGATAAAGAATCACGATGATCATCATCTTTGTGTTCAACAACATCCTGGAAGTCAATCGTTCTATCAATAAGTGAACGTTCCTCATACAGGTAGTAAACATTGCCGTTAATTGTAAATTTAGCGTCAGTATCAAAAACACCTTTTTCTCTATCAGGAGCAATTACAACGGAACCGTTTCCGCCTACCAAATAAGCATTATTTGCATGATTTGCGCCCTGAATTGTACCGGCAAGATGAGTTTTAGCCAAATTCATCAAAGCCCTGTCCAGTTTTCTTATATCAGTATCACCGCCAATCTGTCTGAACCAGCTGTGCTTAATGTTTGCATCAGGCTCTTCAGCTAATTTGTCAATTGCTTCCTGTACGGCTTTATATTCAGGAGTATCATATAATGATTCAGGAACTCTTGCCATCAAACCTTCAATTGCCGGTTTCAAGTCATTAAAGGTTTTAATTCCGGTAACATCCTGCTCATCAACAAGTTTTTCCAACAAGCCGTGTGAACCTGTTACATGACCTATATCAGTACCAATCTGAGTATATGTTTCCCAAGAGTTATTTCTGTCAGAAAGTTGCGACATAATATCTCCTGATTCTTCCTCAGCTGTAATTTCCATTTTTTTCTGTACTTCATTTAAGCCTGCCTCTTTAGCAGTTTCAGAAACTTGCTCAGTATTCTGATTCAAAAAATCCTTGACCTTTTTATCATCAATATTTTGTTGAACAAGTGAAATTCCATCTTCACCAAATTCCAACTTGAATTGACGAATGCCGGCTCTGTCTGAATAAATATTATTTTCAGCATCAACTAATTGTAAAGTTTGATATCTTTTTTGAGCGACACCATCCGGACCTTTTGCACCGTAATCTGACGGTAATTCTATTGCAAGTTTTTCCGGAACTCCGTTCTCATTATATTCTGTATTTTTCGGAATTTTTAAATTTGTTGTCCACTGTTCTGCACTTGTTAAACGTTGTTTAGAACCGGTTTCATCGATTACAACAGAATTATTTTTAGCCATAATATCACTGAATTTAGGCGGTTCTTCTTTTTTCTCATCAATTTTCTTTTCTTCTTTTTGTTCTGCAGCCGCTTTTTGTGCATTAACAGCTATTGTTACATCCGATAAAACACTTGATTCTTCATTAAATCTGTAATATTTACCATCTTTGTCGACAAAATATTCACCCTCTTTGTCTAATACTCTGGTTGGTGCAGCATCCTCATTATTGAGACCTTCATCACCTTCATACAAAGTAAGACTTGTAATATTTCCGTCCTGGTCCTTGTTAACATGCATTCTTGCAGGAAGAGCTGTATTTATATTACCCGGAATAAACTCCGAATTTATCGTAACTTTCGGACGATGATAATTAAGCCTGTTTTGTTCTAATCTGTTTTCCAGCTCTTCAGAATTAACTCCGAATCTTCGCAAATCAGCTTTTATCTCATTAGCAACATCGTTGTATGGATCATTGCCAACAAAAAAGTCAAGTGCGAGTTTTTTACGAGCGATTTCTCTTTCACTTTGATCTTTAATATTAACGGCATTTGCATATTTATCTAAAAATGCCTCACCGCCCTCCATTTGTGAATAATGTTTGATTTCTTTGTTAGTCAAATCTACAGAAGCATTTCTTCGTAATTCTTGTTTTTCAACCCTGTTCAATTGACCATCTTCATTGAAAACAGTATTCATCTTTCGATTTTCAACGGATTTACCGTCAGATGCAACAACATTTGCATTCATGTTCAAATCCACTCTGTTCACTTCAGTCAAAATATCCTCCTTTATTATACTCTCAAGCACACATTGCTTTCTCTTTTATAAAAACATTAGCCGCAGAATATTTGCCATACACATAATTCGACCATATATATTAAATAATATTATAAAGCCATTATAAGCCCATTCCAGCCTATTCTGAATTTACCTTTACATTTTGTAACATTAATAATAAAAAAGGCTTTTTATAAATATTTTTTAAATTTTTTGAACTAACAAATACCTTCACGGAGTCTTACGATTGCGGCACCCCATGTCATACCGGCACCAAAACCGCAAAGAATTGCTGTTTTATCTCTGCCTAATTTAACGGTACCTTTTTCAACACCTTCTGCCAGCGCAATCGGAACTGATGCGGCAGATGTGTTGCCGTAGTATTTAATATTTGTTATAACTTTTTCGTCCGAATATTGAAGTCTTTCCTGAACAGCCTGAATAATTCTCAAGTTTGCCTGGTGCGGAATTAAATAGTCAATATCTTCGGCTTTTAAGCCTGATTTTTCAATAACTTCTTCAATATAAGGCGGAAGAATTCTTACAACAAACTTGTAAACTTCTTTTCCGTTCATGTGGATAAAGCCGTCTTTTTCAGTGCAAGGAGCTACAAGCGGACAGTTTTTACCTACATTGTCTTTGTAAATTAATTCGCCGATTGAGCCTTTAGCCTTAATATCAATTGACAAAATATCATCCAGACCGTCATCAGATGCTGTCATAACCATAGCACCTGCGCCGTCACCGAACAAAATTGATGTTCCTCTGTCAGACCAGTCCAAATATCTTGAATTGTTGTCAGTTGCAACAATCAAAACATTTTTGTAAATTCCGGAATTGATAAATCCTTTTGCGACCTGCATACCATAGATTAAACCTGAGCATGCAGCTGTAATATCAAATGCAGGAATATCGGTTTCTATACCCAATCTTGATTGAATATGACATGCAATTGCCGGATATAACTGCGGAGGAGCAGATGATGCAGCAATAATCAAATCCAATTCTTCAGGTTTAATGCCGGATTTTTCAAGCGCTTTTTTCGCAGCGTCGAAACCAAGATCAATTGCGTCCTCGTCGCCTGAAACCAGACGTCTTTCCTTAATCCCTGTACGTGTATAAATCCATTCGTCGGATGTTTCGTATAATTTTGTCA
>CALUQQ010000078.1 GCA_944322955.1 Candidatus Gastranaerophilales bacterium | reverse complement strand
CGGGTTTGCATTTTCTCTTGCGAGCGCTACGTTCGTCTTTCTTTACCTTTGAGGGCTTTCACCTCACATCCTTCTCAAGGAAGTCGCAGTTCACATTATATATGCATAATGCTATTAAATTTTCAATTTCTGCCGATTAAAGTTTTACTTCAATATCTACACCGGCCGGTAAATCTAATCTGCTTAACTCTTCAGTTGTCTGTTGAGTCGGTTCGTATATATCGATAATACGTTTGTGTGTTCTTAATTCAAAGTGTTCACGTGATTTTTTATCAACGTGGGGTGATCTAAGAACGCAATATATACGTCTTTTGGTAGGTAAAGGAATAGGACCGGCTACTTTAGCGTCAGTTCTTTTTGCTGTTTCTACGATTTTGTCTGATGATACGTCGATAAGTTTGTGGTCGTATGCTTTCAAACAAACGCGGATTCTTTGTCTTTTTGTACTACTTGCCATGTGTATTCCTTTTTCTTTTTATGTGTTACACGTACAGAAAACCCTTGCGGGGTCTGCTTTTGCTGAAGAAAACTAAATTTCGGCTATTCTTCAAGCATAACGATAGTAAAACAAACATAATCTGCTGTCAACACTGAAATTCTTAAATTGTTTAGATTTGTAAATTTGTTTAATATCAAATATAATTTAACTTTTTACTGAAAAATAATTATTCCGCGCAATTATTTCCGCCATGTTTTTTTAATAATTATATGAGGATATTTTATGGAAACAAATAAAATTAATGAAGCTTTTACCAAAGGTTATAATGTACAGCTGAGATATCAAGGGCCGAAATCAAGCGGGATAACGTGGGAATTAAAATCAATCTTTTCGGATATGGAAAAACAAGGCTTGATTAAAGACCTCGACGGCAAAGGATTTACAAAAAACGATGCCGTAAACTTATACAATACTTTAAACAAAATCCATCAAGACACCAACCGCGCAACAAATTATACACAAATGCAGGAAGGACAGGAATTTAATTATACTGCAGAAGAAATGAAAACTCTGGCAAAATCCGCAGGCTATGAAATTTTTGATCAAGGATTAATCTTTAAACAAAATGCCGAACCTTCCGAAATACATTTCAGAGGAGAACAATATCTTCCGTTTGAAGAGATTCCGCATTATGAATTTGATGAAAACGGAAATCCGGTAGATAATTACTACGACAAGGACGGTAACCTTATAAAATCCGTTCCGCACGACACAACTACAATAGAAAAAATTATTAAAAAAGCGGCCAATTGACCGCTTATTTCGTTGTTTTTTTAAAAGATGCCTGCTGCTTTTTCTCACATTCAATATCATCCGAAAGTTCGCATTCCCGGCAATCTCCGCAAATTTCCTTATTCGGAAATTTCATTTCCGCAGATTTTACGGATTTAGACTCTGAAACACAATCCGATTGAGTTGTCTGCGTGTTCTCTGATGTTTCATCAACATCTTCTTCAAATTCTTCTTCATCTTCTGCATCATCTGCGGAATCATCACCTGCATCCTCTTCAGAATCTTCTTGCGTTTTCTCTGTTTCAGCGAGAGCTTTTTCAATTTCTTCTTCGTCTTTTGCCCGGATGACGGGAATTGAAAGCATCAGTGCCATTTGTTCGCCTTCTTGATCAAGATTTAACTCAAGAGCTTCTTTGTCCATTTCAAGATATTTTGATAAAAGTTCAACAAGTTCGCCACGCATTCTTTCCAATAATTGAGGGGTTAAATTTGTTCTGTCCTGCATTAAAACAACGCGCAATCTGTTGCATGCCACGTCTTTTGCGCTTTCTTCTTCTTCGGCCTGGCGGAAGAAGCCTAATAATTTATTATATAATTCTGCAAAAATATTATCTTTCATTTTACTTCTCCTTACCCATTAAACCTTTAAAGAATTTTTTAAACTTAGCTACTACGCTTGTTTCTTCTTCCAGATTCATAAAATCAACATCTTCACCCATTATTCTTCTTGCAACATTCATATAAGCACGTCCGGCAAGCGATTTTTCGTCATTAACAATAGGTTCGCCTTTGTTGGTAGATGTAATAATGCCGGTATCTTCCGGAATAATTCCAATCAAATCAGCTGACAAAATTTCCACGACATCTTCAACGCTCATCATATCTTTTGATTTGATGAGATTTGGTCTTACTCTGTTCAAAAGTAACCTATATGATTCAATCTCCTCTTTTGCTTCCAAAAGTCCGATAATTCTGTCTGCATCACGCACAGCAGACATTTCCGGAGTTGTAACAACAATAGCCTCTGTCGCACCAGCCACTGCATTTTGAAATCCTTGTTCAATACCTGCTGGACAATCCACAAGAATAAAATCATAATCTTTTTTAAGCTTGTCACAGATATCTTTTAATTGTTCTTCAGTAACCGCGCTTTTATCTCTTGTCTGAGCAGCAGCCAAAAGACAAAGATTTGGATTTTTCTTGTCTTTTACCAAAGCCTGTTTTAATTTACAACGTTCTTCAACGACATCTACAATTGTATACACAATCCTATTTTCTAAACCCAAAAGCAAGTCAAGGTTTCTCAAACCCAAATCCGTATCAATCATTACGACTTTATTTCCTGCTTTTGCAAGGGCTGTTCCGATATTTGCGCTTGCGGTTGTTTTACCGACACCGCCTTTACCGGATGTAATTACGATAACTCTACCGGTCATTTATATTTCTCCTTAGCTTTCCAATAATTTATTTATAATAATATTTTTCTTATATGTCTTTGCTTCTTCGGGCACAAATTCGTTTGTTTTCTGGACAAACGGAGTATTGACACCGTCAGGGCGTCTGGCAAAGATATCCGCAATTCTTAATTGAATTGCATTCATTTTCAAAGCTCTGATTCTTGCCTGAGTATTGCCTTCACTTCCCGCATGAGCTATTCCGCCGAGAATTCCCCAGACAGTTATATCGCCTTTTGCGATTATTTCAGCTCCTGGATTTACATCACCGACAATAACCAAATTACCGTCAGAGGTAATGCTCTGGCCGGAGCGAATTGTCTTTTTAATATACAGAGTCGGAAGTTTTTCGGCTTCCGCTTTCATTAGACGAGTTTCTTCATCATCTTCATCTTCTTCTATATACGCAGCAATTTCTTCCATTTCTTTGACTTCTTTTTGAGGTTCATCCTCATCAAAATCATTATCGCCAAAAATTTTATCAAGTGCCGTCTCAACTTCCGGGCTTACATTCGGTTCCATTTCAAAATCCGGAGCTTCTACAACATTTTCCAGTTCTGATATCTCAATACCGAGAGATTCTGCAGAATCTATTGTTTCCGGAGAACTTGTGCTTATAAATTCAATTTCGGACTCCATAGATTCTACAAGTGCTTTGATACTTGTCAATTCGGGTTTTGTAAGCGCGACGCTGCCCAATTTTAAACAAACCTGTTTATTTTTAGCTTCCGGAATATCAAGTATTCTTGATAATTCATAAATTATTTCGGAAGTTTTTCTGGCGTTGCTCAAATCAACGATAAATCCGTTTTCAATATATCCCTTATCCATCTTTTCCCTTCCAATCATGGTTATTAATCATGACATTACACGAAAAAGATTTTTACCGCAACGAAATATTGAGTTTTGTAATAATTAATTTATGCAAAGAAAACAAAATCGCTGACTTTATGGGTATTCATACGCTGTGCAAGCTCTGTTTTTGTAATTTTACCGTCTTTATTAAGGTCCAAAGCCGGAGCATTCGGCTTGTAATATTTTTCAGAAGAATCCGTCAAAACATCACGTTTTGCTCTTGCAGGCAAAAATACAAGCGCATATAAATCCCCTGCATCCAATTTTTCATTTGATTTAAAACCAGCAGCCTTTTTATATTTTTCAAGATATTTTTTTACATAATCCAACTGCTCAAGTGCTGTCATATTTTTTAATTCTTCAACGCTTGTCCCCAAATCCCGTGCAGTTTGAGGAGTAAATTGAATTAAACCGGTTGCATTGCTGGATTTGTTAACAGCTGTATGCCTAAGACCGGACTCTGAATTCATCAGCGCAAGAAGATCTCTGTAATCACAATTGATTTGACGCGCAATTCTCTTTGTTTTTCGCAAAAATTCGTTTTCTTTTTTTTCATCGGTTAGCTTTTCTTTTTTGCCTGAGAATTTTTCTTCCGGTTTTTCTTCTCTTTTTACTGTATAGGTTTCTCTTTTATCTTCTGGAGCAGGTTTATTATTTGAAAAATCGTATACTTTAAATCCGCCAAAATCATTCTTTGGCATTGCATGAAAATTAAAAAACGGGATATAAATTAACGGCATAGTTACTACAGGGTTATATAAATACCTGTTTAAGAAAAAATTATTCATATATATAAAATTGTAATAAGTCATAATCCCCTTAAAATCCCCATTATATATATAAAGTAAATTTTAAAAAAATAATTGCCTTATTGTTAATATATGTTAAAAATTGTTTAAGTTAATTTAATATATTTCTTTTTATTGTATTATTAAAAACAAGGGAATGAGATTGAAATGTTCAACGAGACAAAAACCCACGAAATTACAGTCGATGTAGTTATTTTAACGATGAAAAATAACGCCATACAGGTATTGCTTGTCAAACGTCTGAACGAACCATTTAAGGACAAATGGGCAATACCGGGCGGTTATGTCAGATTGTCTGAAAATCTTGATCAGGCAGCCTTGCGTATTTTAAAAGAACGAACCAATGTGGATAATATTTATCTGGAACAGTTATACACATTCGGTGACCCTCTGCGCCACCCGAATGCAAGGGTCATAACATGCGCATATTTTGCACTCGTAAGATCCGAAGATTTAAATATCACGACATCGCCTGAATTGGGCTGGCATAAAGTGTCGGATCTTCCGCCTCTGGCATTTGACCACAAAGAAATTATTGAATATTCCCTTAAACGAACACGTGAACGACTAGAACTATGCCCTGTTGCGTATCAGCTTTTGAATGAAAAATTTACACTTACTGAAATGCAAAAAGCCTACGAATTGATTATGAACAAAAAGCTGGATAAACGTAATTTCAGGAAAAAAGCTTTAAGCACGGAAGGTCTTATTGAACTTGATGAATACACAAAATCATCTTCAAAACGTCCGGCAAGACTATATACTTTTGAAAATATAAAGTTAAACTCAAAACGGGCGCATTTCATTAAAAAGGAGAAAAAATAATGGTTACATTTGTATGGGCAATTCAAATTATATCCGCATTGTTTTTAATTATATTGATATTACTGCATTCACCGAAAGGTGACGGAATTGCCGGTATCGGAGGCGCATCACACCTTTTTACATCACAAAAAAGTGCCGAAAAGGGGCTTAATAAAGTGACCGGTATTATTGCAGCCGTATTTATTATTTGCACATTTTTACTCGGATATGGTATAGTTAAATAGACTATATGGCAAATCCGGCAAATGATATTTTCTCACGTAACGAACTATATTGGGGCGCAGAATTTCAAAATGCGCTTAAATCAAAACATGTTGCTGTTTTCGGACTTGGCGGAGTGGGAGGATATTGTGCGGAATGTCTTACGAGAGCGGGAGTCGGGGAATTAACGCTTGTTGATTTTGATGAAGTTTCCCAATCCAACATAAACCGGCAGATTATAGCTCTGCATTCAACAGCAGGACAAAAAAAGACAAACCTTTTTGAAAAAAGGCTGAAAGACATAAACCCTGAAATCAAATTAAACATTATTGACGATTTTTATACTGATGAAGCTATCAAGGCAGATTATGCGGCGGATGCCATAGACACAATGAGGTCAAAAATTTCTCTGCTTGAAAATTGCGTAAAAAATAAAATTCCGGTAATAAGCTCAATGGGCGCCGGAAACCGCATGGATCCGACAAAACTTTATATCTGCGATATCAAAGATGTTAAAGAAAAAAATGCCCCGTTTATTTCAAATATTATTTATCAATTAAAAAAACGCGGGATAGAAAGCGGAATTACGGTTGTTGCAAGCCATGAAAAACCTTTTTGTATTGAAAAAATTTCTCAAACCGAACTTTTAACGACAAATAAGGGCGAAAAAATAGAATTTTCAAAAATAACGCCCTCATCTACACCATTTGTATCAAGCGCGGCGGGAATTTTTATGGCATCATATATAATACAGGAATTCAAAAAGGAGCATGAAAATGGTTAACATACTGGTTACAGGTGCAACACAAGGAATAGGAAAAGCGATAGCAGAAGAATTAAGCGACGTCGGCACTATTTATGCGACAGGAAGAAATGTCGAACTTCTGCGTGAATATAAACACTATTGCGTATGCGACCTTGCGACAGATGTTGAGACTTTGGAAAGCTATATAGAGGCAAAAAAAATAGATATTTTAATAAACAACGCAGGCGAATACATTTACGGTTCAATAGACAAAATGACCGATGACCAGATAAGAGAGATTTTTGAAGTAAATCTGCTTGCGCCCGTAAAATTGATAGCAAAAGCAAGTTTGAATATGAAACAAAAAAAATGGGGCCGGATTATAAATATAGGTTCAATTTCAGGGATAATGGGAGAAGCAAACGCAAGCCTTTATTCTTCAACAAAATCAGGGCTGGTAGGCTTAACAAGAGCTCTTGCGCTGGAACTTGCGGAATATAACATCACGGTAAACACCGTAAATCCGGGCTGGGT
>CALUQQ010000077.1 GCA_944322955.1 Candidatus Gastranaerophilales bacterium | reverse complement strand
TTGTAGATATGTTGGTAATTAAAGAAGGCTGTCAAATTTTGACGATAACGTCCAACGGTTATGGAAAACGCTCCGATATAGAAGATTATCGTTTGCAGGGCAGAGCAGGCAAGGGAATTCGTGCCGGCGTGTTCAACCAAAAGACGGGATGGCTTGTAAACCTGAAAATCGTCAATGAAAACGAAGACGTGATGGTGATTTCAAACAACGGCACAATCATTCGCATGCACGTATCCGATATCTCCATGATCGGCAGAAATACGCAAGGCGTTCGTATCATGCGCTTAAAGGATTCTGAAGTAGCTACCGTTGCCATTGCGCCTCGCGAAGATGAAGAAGCCAATTTGGTTGAATCGCAAAGTGATGATATGCAGAATTCCGAAATTTCATCGGCAGACAATTCCGAGCCAACGGCTGAAGCTGAGAAAAGTATCGATAAAAACGAAGAATAAATACCTAAAGATTAAGTTTATATAGTAGTATTTCAGACATAAAATGTCTTAATATAAAAAAACCACCTTTAAGGTGGTTTTTTTATAAAATACCATTACCGACGGTGTTTTCATAATCTTTAGGCGAAATATTGACGTAATCACGAAACTGTTTACAAAAGTACTGTACGGATTCATAACCTAATAGTTCTGAAATTTGAGATACATTATATTTTTTTTCAGACAGCAACTGTTTTGCTCGCTCAATTTTCAAATATGTATAATATTTTATGATCGTTGTGTTCATATGTTTTCTAAAAACAACTTTTAGATATGAAACAGAATATCCTATTCGGTGCGCAATGTCAGGCAAACTAAGGTTTTGATTCAAATTTGCCTTTAATATTTCTATAACCTGGTTGCAAATCTGGTTGCTACAGCTTTTATCTTTTTTTTCGAGACTCGTTTGTTCATGTTTTCTTAAAAGAAAAATTATAAGATTTTCTAATGAATTTTTAATAATTTGCAATGTTGCAAAGTCAGGATTATCTCGTAATAATAGTTCTCTTTGTTCTACAATGTTAAGGGGAAGAGAAAATGATTGTTTGGCTTCATACAAAATATTTTTTAATAATGCTTTTTCATTGGCCGATAGGGTAAGGATTGTGCTTTTAATCTGATTTAAGTTGCCTAGGTTTCCATCGAAACCAATGATGGTAGTATTTGTATAACAATTGTGAGTCCTGATATTGTGAAATATGCCGGGAGCGTGCAAAAAAGCGCATCCTTGTTCCAACAAAATTTCTTTATTATCATCAATAATTTGCGCAGATCTCGCATCACAGTAAACCAGTTCCCAAAAATTATGTTTTTCTCCCGTAAAATTAAATTGTTTTGTATAAGAAAAATAATGTATGGAATAGATTTTATCGATCGATAATGAATCATGTATTGTTAATGGATGGAAAAATTCCGTGCTATCTTCAATATTTTTCATAAGAAAACATGTCCTTTTTATTCTATGATACCATAAAAAAAGATATTTGTGTCTTTTTTTTATAAAAAAAAGGTTTTTTTTGAAAGAAAAAAACCTTTTTATTTTGTATAATATTGTCAAGAGGTGTGATATGGAAAAAACTATAAATTTCAACAAACTTTTAAGTAATTTCAATGTTCAAGGAGAATTTATTGAAGGATATCGCTATGGTGAAGGGCATATTAACGATACTTATCTGATAAAGATGCGTGAAAAAGAGCGAGAAATTAAATATATTTTACAGCGGATCAACACCAGACTGTTTCAAGACGTAGATAAGCTGATGAGCAATATCGTATTGGTAACGGATTTTTGCAAAAGGAGTGTAATTCGTCGAGGCGGCGATCCTTTGCGTGAATGCCTGAACGTAGTATTGACCCGAGACAATAAAAGTTATTATAGAGATGGTGATGCGTGTTATCGTATTTATATTTTTATAGAGGGAGCAACAACCTATCAAATCGTGCGTAATCCCCAGGATTTTTATGAAAGCGCCGTAGCTTTTGGAAATTTTGCAAATTTACTTGCTGATTTTGATGCGTCGCAATTATTTGAAATTTTACCGAACTTTCATAATACTAAGGTGCGATATGCAAATTTTTTACACGCATTGGAAGAAAATGTTTGCAACAGAAGAGAGCAAGTGCAAAAAGAAATCGACTGGGTAATGGCGCATCAAAATTTGTGCGGCAAAATTATCGATAAAATAGATTCCGGTGAAATACCGTTACGCGTTACGCATAATGATACAAAGCTTAATAATGTTATGATTGATGACAAAACCGGCAAAGGTATCGCCGTGATTGATTTAGATACCGTGATGCCCGGATCTTTGTGCTATGATTTTGGAGACAGTATTCGATTCGGCTGTAACCCGGCGGCAGAAGATGAACCGGATTTAACGAAGGTTAATTTCAGAGTTGATTTGTTTGAAACATATTTGAAAGGGTATTTGTCGGCAATAGGAAACACCATTACGCAGGCAGAACGTGAAAATCTTCCCATGGGGGCTATATTGATGACATATGAATGCGGCATGCGGTTTTTAACGGACTATTTAGAAGGGGATGTTTATTTTAGGACACATCGCCCCGGACAAAATCTTGATCGAGCACATACGCAATTCAAATTGGTAGAAGATATGTTATCCGTATATGATCGTTTGTTGGAGTTAGCATCGGGTGAAATATGTCAGAAGTAATTGAAAATAAACTATATTTTCTTAAAGAAAATGAAACAGGGAAGGAAGATTTTTCTTGTAAATTCTGTTACTGCAGTGATCATAAGAATTTATATTTTCAATTCGAAGTAGAAGATGAAGATATAATCAGCCCTTATCTACAAGATAATGATGATCTATTTAATGCAGATGCGGTGGAAGTTTTCATTACCGGGGAGGGGCATCTTGAAAAATATTATGAAATGGAAGTTTCGCCGCTCGGTTTACGTTTTTACGGCGAAATAACCAATAAAGATGGTGAAACTCCGCTGTTAACGAAAATTAAACCGATCTTTGAAGCTCGGACTGAATGCACTGAAACAAACTATAAGGTTAAAATTATTTTTCCTTATAAAAAAATACCTTCATTTAACAAAGAAAAAATGAAAATGAATGTATTTCGTTTGGACAAAAAGAAAGATGGAAGATTATTGTTATACTCGCTTAATCCCACCTTATGTAAGAGTTTTCACCGTCCAAAATTTTTTTTGTAAGTTTAATCAATCAGAACAATCTGATGCCGTAGTCTTGAAGTTCTGTATTAAATCGCGGGCGTTGACATGCGGGATTTTCAAAATTTATAAATACTTTAAATTTCATGGAGAAATAAAGCATGCAAAATATAGTCTTAACCGGTGGAGCCGGTTATATCGGAAGTCATACGTTGGTTGAACTATTAAATCGCGGATATAAAGTAAGTGTGGTCGACAACCTATTTAATTCCAGCGAAGAGGCGTTGAATCGTGTAAAAAAAATAACGGGAAAAAGCTTTCAATTTTACAACTTTGATATACGTGATCGCAGAGCAATGGAGGAGCTTTTTTCAAAAAATCAGTTTGATGCGGTCATTCATTTCGCCGGATTAAAAGCAGTGGGGGAAAGCTGTATAAAGCCGTTAGAATATTATGACAACAATATTTATGGTACGTTGGTTTTATTGGAAACAATGAAAAAATTTAACGTAAAAAAAATAGTATTCTCTTCTTCGGCTACGGTTTATGGAACACCGGAAAAACTTCCTCTTACGGAAGATTGTAAAACGGGAGGCACAACCAATCCATATGGAACGTCGAAATACTATTTAGAAGGGATTCTGTCGGATCTATACAAAGCAGACAAAAATTGGAATATCATACTTTTGCGATATTTTAATCCGGTCGGCGCTCATCCAAGCGGTTTGATAGGTGAAGATCCAAAAGGTATACCGAATAATCTAATGCCGTATGTAGCCCAGGTTGCAAGCGGAAAATTAGAAAAAATCAGCGTTTACGGTAATGATTATCCTACTCCAGACGGGACGGGTGTTCGTGATTATTTACACGTGGTTGATTTGGCTTTGGGACACATAGCTGCCATCGAAAAATGTAAAGAACCGGGAGTTCATGTTTATAATTTAGGAACAGGGGTAGGGTATAGCGTTTTAGATATGATACGCGCGTTTGAAAAAGCATGCGGAAGAACATTGCCGTATATAATTGAGTCTCGCAGAAGCGGAGATGTTGCAATATGTTATGCTGATTCGGGGAAGGCTGAACGTGAATTAGGCTGGAAAGCAAATTATGGTATCGATGAAATGTGTCGCGATCAATGGCATTGGCAAAGCCAAAATCCGAATGGTTACTCTAAATGATTTGTCTTACTGTAAAAAGAATAGCAATCCTTAACACAATCGATAGAAACGCAAATGTAGAAAGATTTAACGAATAAAAAAATTTTTTAGACGAGAAAACATCCACGCATAAACTGCGTGGATGTTTTTTGTAAAAAAACCCGCGGATAGTCCGCGGGTAAGAAAGAGCTTAAGCGATGGAACTTGAAATAAAAACTCCTTTTGATATAATAGAGTTGCGACCTGGCAGTTGCAAACTAAAAATCAAAAGGAGGACATCCAAATGGATGACGTAAAAAGTTTAACACAAGGTAAATATCCTTGGGGATTTATAAAAAATAGTAGATTCGTCAAAATTGTTAGTTCAAGTTCCGTCATATAGACCATGATTCGCGGTGAAAAATACTGCGGGCAAAAAAATCCTTGAAAAATGATAAGTTTTTCAAGGATTTTTGTTATTTAGCGGGCTAAAATAGATTTTTTATAATTGCATTAGCTATTCAATT
>CALUQQ010000076.1 GCA_944322955.1 Candidatus Gastranaerophilales bacterium | reverse complement strand
CATTGGTTTCGGCAATATCTCCCTGAATTGTCGCTGTGCCGTGTGCGTTTACGTAACCTATTTTATCAGGCGAAATGTTTGCATCTTTTAGAGCAAGTTCAAGCGCTGTTTTCATTTTTTCCTGATTCGGGCTTGTTATATGCGTTCCGTCAGTACTTGTTCCGAAACCTATTATTTCCGCGTAAATTTTTGCACCGCGTTTTTTGGCGTGTTCATATTCTTCAAGTATTAATGTTCCGGCGCCTTCTCCTATTACCAGTCCGTCACGGTCTTTGTCAAAAGGCGACGGAGTTAATTCAGGCGTTGTATTTTTTTGGCTTGTTGCATAGAGTGTGTCAAAAATAGCAATCTGTGTCGGGTGAAGTTCATCTGCACCGCCTGCTATCATAACTGTTTCATAGCCGTTTTTTATAACTTCATAAGCGTATCCTATTCCCATAGAGCCTGATGTACAGGCGGTTGATGTCGGAATTAGTCTGCCTGTTGTTTTGAAATACAAAGATATATTGACGGCTGTTGTCTGCGGCATCATTTTTACATAACTTCCGGAGGTTACGGTTTTTACTTCTTTTTCTATCATCATGGAATAAAAATCTATAATACTTTCTAATGAACCTGAGGAAGAACCGTAGCTTACGCCTGTTTGACCGTTTGTAATAATTTCATTTCCGAGCAGCCCTGCGTCTTTCAACGCGTCTTCGGCGCTTGCAACGCTCAAAACAGCAACCCTGCCCATTGTTCTTAAAACTTTTCTGTTAAAGTGTTCGGGGATTACAAAATCTTCCGCAGCAGCTGCAAGTTTGGTATTTAGTCTTGTGTAAACTTCAAGTTCGGGCATATATTTTACACAATTTTTAAGACTCAAAAGATGTGCAAACGCTTTTTCAATATTACAGCCTAAAGGGCTTATTTGCGACATTCCGGTTACAACAACGCGTTTCATTAATATAGTCCCCCGTTTACGGAGATAACTTGACCCGTTATATACCCTGCATCTTCGCTCATAAGATAATTCACGAGGCTTGCAACTTCTTTTGCGGTGCCGAATCGTTTCATCGGGATAAGTTTTTTAACTTCTTCTGCCGGTAACTCTTTTGTCATATCCGATTCAATAACCCCGGGCGCCACACAGTTGACGGTAATTTTTCTTTTTGCAAGCTCAAGTGATAAAGCTTTGACAGCGCCGATTATACCTGCTTTTGATGCACTGTAATTTACCTGTCCGTAATTTCCCCTAAGACCCGAAATTGATGACATTGCAATAATTCTTCCCTTAATTCGGTTTTCTATCATCGGCATTACAATCGGTTTTAAAACATTATAAAAACCGCCGAGATTTGTATTCAGAACGCTGTCCCAGTCGTCATCTTCCATTATCGGGAAAACAACGTCACGCGCTATTCCGGCATTTAATACAACTCCGAAATAGGCTCCGTTTTTTTGAATGTCACCCGTAATTATTTTTTTGCATTCTTCCCTGTTTTTCGTATCAAATTGCAATATGCGTCCTTTTACTCCGAAGTTTTGTATTGATTTTAAAACTTCTTCTGCCTTTTGAATATTTTTATTACAGTGCAGAATTATGTCAAAACCGTTTTGAGCAAGGTATAATGCCGTTTCTTTACCTATTCCGCGGCTTGAACCTGTTATTAAGACTTGTTTTTCCATAAATTTTAAGCTCCGCTGTTTAAAAAAGCTTCGGCATTTTGCGGTTGATAAGCATTTACCGCTGCTTTTGCACATTCGTTATTATCATTATAGATTAAACATTCAAATGAAACAAGTTCATCATCACAGTATATTTCTTTGGCTTTTATTAAATATTTTTTATTCTTTTCAAATTTGTCAATTGTACTTTTATAAGATCTTGTGCCGAGTAAAAATCCTATTTCGGGTGTTTTGCTTTTATTTTTAAAATGTGAATAACATGCAATTGTCTGTGCCATAAATTCTATGCCTGTAAGATAGGATACACCCTCTAATTCTTTTTCATAAAATAAATTATTTTCTTTTATAGTTACACTCGTTATTACGTACCCTTGTTCAATATTGATTTCTTCAATATTATCAATAAGTATCATAGGATAGTTATGAGGCAGTATTTTTTCTAAATCTGAGTTCATTTTTTATTTCCCTAAAATTATAACCGTATTAGTTCCGCCAAAGCCGAATGCATTACACATTACGTATTTTAAATTTTCAACTTTCATATTTTTAGACGTTAATTTAATTTTCGGCAGTTTATCATCATATTCACCGTCATAAATATGCGGCGGAAGAATATTTTTGTTATCAGTTAAAAGCACACAGCAAACAGCTGTTTCTATGCTTGCTGCAGCCCCGAGACAATGTCCTGTCAAGGGTTTGGTTGAGCTTGCGGGAGTATTTTCTCCAAAAATTTTATTTATTGCGGTTGCTTCCATCAAATCATTTGCAAGTGTTCCCGTGCCGTGCAGGTTGATGTAATTTATATCGGAAGGCTTCAAATGTGCTTCATTAAGCGCGTCCAAAATTGCGCGGGCTGCTTCTTTTCCGTCGGGGTTCGGCGTTGATGCGTGATATGCATCTGAGGTTTCGCCTATCCCGAGTATATTTATTCCTTTTTTATCCGGTTCAACTATAAATAATGCTGCGGCTTCAGAGATATTCATGCCTTCTCTGTTTTTACTGAAAGGATTTGAGCGCTTGTCAGAAAGCACTTCAAGTGATTTGAAACCAGCAAGAGGGAATTTGGAGCGTTCATCCGTACCTCCTGTAATAACTGCATCACAAATTCCGTTTTCTATCCATTTTTTGGCTGTAGAAAAGGCTTTTATCCCCGAAGAACATGCGGTTGATACTCCGCAGTATATTCCGTCAAGTTCCAGATAATCTTTTATGAATTCCGCAGGGTTGCTGATTTTTAAAAATTCGTAATCTTGTGTTTCTTCAAAATTATCAATACCTGTGTTTGTTGTGGCAATTGCAACGCCGATTCGTTTTTTGCCGTAGTATTTTATCAGATTATTAATCTCCGGTTTTATTTGATTTATGCAGTTAAGCAGCATTTTGTTGCAGCGGATATTGTATTTTTTTTCTTCAATTTCTAAAAGAGGAGTGTGAATTTTAAAATCGGTTAATTTCCCTGCAATTATGTTTTGGAAAATTTCGTCCAAATTTTCTCCTAAATTGCATATTGCGGCTGTTTTTGTAATATTAAGCATTTTTCCTCTTGTTGCAGAATTGTTTTAACAATATTATACTTATATTATCATGAAGGAAGTAATTTTTGACATAAAAAAATATTCTTATATAAAAGATGAAGAAGCGGATGTTTCTTTTATACCGATGATGATCCGCAGAAAGCTTGATAAATTCGGACGAGTTGCTTTGTATACTTTATATAAGGTTTATGAATCCGCAGATTCAGATCTTGTATTTGCCTCCGAATACGGCGATGTTGAAAGAGTTGTAAAACTTATTAATCAGAGAAACGAAGAAGGTGAAGTTTCGCCTGCCGGATTTAGTTCGTCCGTTCATAATGCATCTATAGGCTTATTTTCAATGCTTGAAAAAAATACAAAAGGGTATAATGCGATTTCTGCAGGCAAAAAAACTATAGCTGCCGGATTTTTGGAAAGTGTCTTGTCAAACAATGCTGTTTTTTGCTATGCGGAAAGCCTTGACGGCATAAAAAGTATTTCTGTTTCAGTTATACAAAATGATGATGGCCGATATATTTTATCTGAAAATCGCGAAAACGGTCCTTCTTGTGATACATATGAGAATTTGATTGAGTTTTTGGACGGAAAACGGGATTTGTTTATTAGTGATAGTTATAAAATACAAAGGATTGCAAAATGAAATTTGTAAGAATGCTTTTTGTAATTATAGATATGAGTATTTTTGCAGCCGGAGCTTTATTTATAGGGGTTGTGATTTTTCCTTTGTTGTCTTTATTTATTAAAGGCAAAAAAAGACGTGAATATTTTTCTTCAATCATCCATTATTCGTGGAAATTGTTTATCCGAATTATGGAAATAACAGGCGAAATAAGGGTCAATATTAATGGAGATTTAAGTACAATAAAGGGTAAAATTGTCGCGGCTTCCCATCCGAGTTTGATAGATATTATTCTGCTTATCGGGAATATGCCAAAATCACTTTGTATTGCTAAAAAAGAAATTTTGAAAAATCCTTTCATGCGAAATATCGTAAAATCGCTTTATATCGTAAATGATAATCCGGAAGTTTTTCAGAAAAATGCAAAAGAGGCACTTCAAGACGGATATAATATTGTTATTTTCCCGACGGGCACAAGGACTTTGCCTGATGAAACTTTGAAAATTCATAAAGGTGCCGCGCAGCTCGCCATCACATCAGGGGTTAATATAGTACCTGTAACTATAGAAACGGATCATCCTTTTTTGATAAAACATCATTCTCCGCTTGATACCGGTTCTAAAACCGTAAATTATTATTTGACTGTTTTACCTGAGATTGATGTTAAAGATTATGACTTGGATGTGCTGGGCGAAATTAAAACCAGAAATGCCATATCCGAGAAGATAAAGGCATGTTTGACTTTGAGAAAGAATTAAGGTATAAATTTATTATAGGAATTAAGCTTATGACATTGGAAAATGAAATAAAAGAATTGATAATAAAATCTCTTGAACTGGAAGATATTATACCATCTCAAATAAAGGATGAAGAACCGCTTTTTAATGAAGGGTTAGGTTTAGATTCAATTGATGCTTTGGAATTGGGTATGGCCTTGAAGAAAAAATATAATGTAACATTATCTTCCGAAAAAGAAGAGAATGCTCAATATTTTTATTCGGTTAAAACAATAGCGGATTTTATCAGGAGTAGCGCCGGTGAGTAAAAATTTTACGTATGATGAAATTATGGAAAAATTAACGGAAATTCTTGTTGATGATTTTGAAATTGACAGAGAGCTTGTTACGCCTGAATCTAATTTGTTTGATGATTTGGAGCTTGATAGTATCGATGCTGTTGATTTGGCAGTCAAATTGCAATATTTTACCGATAAAAAAATTTCGCCAGATAAATTTAAACAAATTAAAACCGTTGAAGATGTTGCACAAACAATTGCGGAACTTTTGAAATGAAATTAAAATTTATTATTCCGTTTTTTATTACGCTTTGTGTAATTGTTGTATTTCATCTTACTCAAATTTATTTTATCAAGTTTTATCCCGTTGTTGCAAATATGACAACTTTTTTGGTGTTTTTTGTATCTTTATTTACAAAAGAAACAGTTATTCAAAAGTTTGCAAAAGCTCTTGAGGGCGGTACATTGGATGATTTTACAAAAAATTATACAAAAAATCTTACTTATTTTTGGTGTGTTTTTACATTTTTTAATCTTGTAATCTCTCTTATAACGGTATTTTTACCCGAAAAATGGTGGGCATTGTATAACGGATGTATTTCGTATTTTGCGATTGGTATTATATTTGCGGTAGAATATATTATAAGAATAGTTTTGAGGAAGAAAGCAAATGCTGGAAAAGTTTTACGGCAGCAAATATGATGAAAATATTTTGTTTGTCAATCCGGATATAACTTTTGGTGAATTTAAAAAATTTGTTTTTTATCAGACAAAAGAGTTTTTAAAATCTTCAAAAGAAAATGTGGTTTTATTCGGGGATGATTATTTTAATTTTGCCGTGAATTTTTTTGCCGCTGTTTTTACAGGCAAAAATATTTATCTTATATCTGACAAAAATCGTTTGAAACAGCTTGAACTTGATTATATTTTACCAGGTAAATATCATTCTGTTGACGGGAAAATTCAGGATAATAATATTAATATAAATGATGTTAAAATATATTTCTTTACCTCCGGTTCTACAGGTGAACCTCAAATGATACAAAAGAATTTGTACAATCTTGTTATGGAAGCAAAAAGTACTGTTGAGGAATTCAATTTAACGGCAAAATCCGTTAGTGCCGCTACTGTTTCGCTTGCACATAGTTTTGGTCTTACGTTTAACTTTGTTTTGCCTTTTTGGTTCGGTTTGAAGATTAACAGGAGAAGAATTGAATTTCCGGAACAATTTGCCGGTTTGAAAGATGATTATATATTAATCTCAACGCCGTCGTTTATGGAAAAAATTGCAAAATATGATTTTGTATTTGAAAAGGCGCCTGAAAAAATTTTTCTTGCGGGTTCAAAATTGAAGAATAATGTATTGGATTATTTTAAACGGTTTTCAGATGTTATTGATATATACGGAAGTACCGAAACTGGTAATATTGCCTTTAAAAGAGATTATGATAAATTCATTCCGTTTAAAGAGGTTTCTGTGGAAAGTAAAAATAATAATACAATTGTTATGTCGGAATTTTTTCCGCAGGATAAGGCTGTTCTTTCTGATATTATTCAGTATACAGGTGAAAGAGAGTTTATACTGAAAAAACGTTCTGACAGAATAGTGAAAATTTTAGAGAAAAGAGTTTCACTGGATGAAATTGAAAATAATTTGAAAAAACATAAAGATGTGACTGATTGTTATTGTTTTATGTATGAAAATAAGCTGGCATGTATTGTTGCCACCGCTAATTTTAAGCTCGAAAAAGATGAATTGCGGCATTTTCTCTTACAGTTTGGTGAAATCGTGCCAAAAAAATGGCGGATTACGGAAGAAATTCCGCGTACGGCAAACGGAAAAATTGATAAAATAAAACTCAATTGTATTTTCGGGATGAATTTGTCCTTGCCTTTTGTTTTGTCGAAAAAAGCCAGTTCCGATAATGCCGAAATCAATTTAATTTTTAAAAAAAATTGTAACTTTTTTGACGGACATTTTGATATTATGCCGATTCTGCCGGGTGTTGTTCAGCTTTATTATGCAAGGTATTTTGCAGATGACGTTTTTAATATTGAAATCCCTCCTAAAGAAGTTAAAAAGGTTAAATTTTCTAATATTATAAAATCTGATATGAATATAGTTTTAAAACTTAAAAATAATGAAAATTGTGTGAATTTTACCTATGAGGCGGATGACAAAGTATTTTCCTCCGGTATATTTGTAAAGTAATTAAAATTTGAGGTGAAAAATGAAATTTTGTACGGAAACTTTTTTAACAGTTCAATTTTATGACCTTGACCCTATGAATGTTGTCTGGCATGGAAACTATATAAAATATTTGGAAACCGCCAGATGTGATTTACTTGATAAACTTGGCTATAATTACGATGATATGGCAAAAGACGGGATTATGTATCCTGTGGCAACTATGGATTTGAAATTTATTAAGCCATGTTATTTTAATCAGAAATTAAAGATAGTTTGTTCTCTTGAAGAGATAGAACCTTGTATTATAATTAAATATACAATTTTCGATGCAGAAACTGGTGAAAAGTTATTCAAAGCTAAGACAATGCAAATTTGTGTAAACAGATTAACAAACGAAAGTGTTTATTTGGCACCTGATGGTTTGAAAGATAAGCTTGCTTGTTGTAATCTTTAATTATGAAAAAATTTATTTTATGTTTGATTATAATTTTTCAGGCAGGACTTATAGCTTTTGCGAATGATTTAATATACAAATATCCGGCAAATATTTTGGATGTTGAAATTCCTCAATATTCAACAGCTTCTTGTAAATTTATTCAGACAAAAACTATTCCCGGCTCTAATGCGTTTATAAAATCCGGAGGGGATTTTACTTTTGATATTAATAACGGAGTGGTTTTTGAAACGCTGTATCCTGTCAAATCAACCATTGCTTACACATCTGATAAACGGATTAGTGATATAATTCTTGCAGTTTCTAAAAAAGATTATTCGTATATTAATAAGAATTTTGATGTTTTTTATTTGAGAAATAATCAAAGTTGGCAGTTGGCACTAAAACCGAAAAATGATTCCAAAATTAAAACTGTTATGGAGTCTATTGTCATCTATGGCAGTAAATATATTGAAAAACTGGAAATTAATACGGTAAAGAGCGGAAGTACAAAGATAAATTTTACAGAATGCAGATAGTATGAAAAATTTTTTAAGAGTTTTATATATTTTATTTTTTATTATTGTAGGATTGTGGGTATTTGTACATCCCGTAAAAACCGAAACAAATCTTTTGAAGGCGGTTTTTTCTAATAGTTCCGCTGATGAGATGGTTGTTATGTTGAGCGGAAGATATTCGGCCAGGATTAATGTACTTGTTGAAGCGGTATCATCTTCTTTAACCGCTGAAACTGCTGAAAAATTTTATAATTCGGTTAATAAGGATTTTTTTAAGGCAAAAGATTTTAATTTTTCTCAAGTTTTGTCAGAGTATGAAAAATATAATAAAAATTTATTGTCTTTATCTTCACAAAAAAAGCTTGAACATAAAAAGTTTGATGAAATTGTACAGGATGCATATTTAAGATTGATTAATCCTTTTTCAGTTATGCTTGTGCCTTTGAATGAGGATCCTTTTATGTTGTTTGAAGATTATATAAAATCGTTGGATAACGGTAATGTTGATTCCATTGAATTTAATGGTAAATATTACAAAGTTATGTCATTGGAGGTCAATAATCAAGATGCTTTATCTCCTGATATTATTAATAAACAAATAAAAACTCTTGTTGATTTGCAGGATAAAATTTCAAATGACGATGTGAAAATTTATTTGACCGGTACGCCTGTTCATTCTTATTATGCAAGCTCGCGTTCTATGCTGGAAGTAAATATTATTTGTGTATTATCGTTTCTTTTTATAGTCGGGATTTGTTATTTTTATTTCGGGAGTTTAAAACTTTTATTCCCAATAGCATTAGGTCTGGGCGCCGGAATATTATCGGGATATCTGGTGTGTTCAATAGTTTTTTCTTCAATACATGTTTTGACGTTTGTATTTTCAACAACGCTTATCGGGATTTGTATTGATTATATGCTGCATTATTTTATTGAAAAAGATCTTGATAAAATTTTTAAAAGTTTAACCGTTAGTATGCTTACTACCGTCAGCGCATTTGCCATACTTTTATTTTCCGGAGTTGAATTATTAAAACAAATTTCTGTCTTTACAATGACCGGATTGTTTATGGTTTATTCAGCAGTTGTTTTGTTTTGTCCGTTTGTAAAAATTGAAACATCAAGGAAAAATATAAGTTTTCAAATCTCTGACAAAATTAAAAAGATTTTCGCAATTTTTGTGATTTTGGTGTCTGTTGCGGGGATGTTTTTTATAAAATTCAATGATGATATAAGAAATTTGTATGTGCCTTCAAAAAAATTAATGAGTGCAGAAAAGCTTTTTGCATCGGTAACAGGCGGAAACAGAAAAACATCTTTTGCTGTTGTCAGCGGACAAAATATTCAGGATATTCTGGAAAAAGAAGAAGTTATTTCCCAAAATTTGAACAGCAGTGATTATCAGGCGTTGAGTAAATTTGTTCCATCAATTAAGCAGCAAAAAATGAACTTTGAACTCAGAAAATCATTGTATAAGTCGAAGTTGAATGGTTATGCTGAATTTTTATCTCCGATAGAAAAGCAGCGGCTTTTGTCAGAAAAGCAAAGAAATGATTTTTTGGAATATATGCCGGTATTTTCTGAATTTTTATTGTCTGATAATAGATCTTTGATGGTTTTATATGATATAAATAATCCTAAAATAATTACAGATAGCGGTGCGGAATATGTTGATGTAACAAGAGATATAACGCAGAAAATCAGAAACTGCAGAATCAGTTGTGTCAGGATGCTTTTGCCGATTTTTGTAATATTATTTGTGCTTTTGGCATTAATATATAAACCTAAAACCGCAATAAAAATTACTTTGCCGTCTGTTTTTGCAGCGTTATTTGCGATTTCTCTTGTATCAATTACCGGTCAGGAAATTAATCTTTTTCATATTCTTGCGATTTTTTTAATAGTGGGTTTTGGGCTTGATTATTCCGTGTTTAGAGCAAGCGGAATAAAATCATCTTCCGATGCTGTTTTGTTGTCCTGTCTTACGAGTGTTTTTTCTTTTTTGTTATTGGCGTTTACCAGTTTTAAATTAATTAGTTCACTGGGATTTATATTAAGTACGGGATTAACAGTTTCATATCTTACAAGTCTTTTGTTCGACTACAAACGGGAGGACGAAGTATGAAGTGGTATCAGATGAAAGAGCTTGCCGCAGGTGAAAAGAGGCTTTTGATTTTATGGTATTTGTATAAATTTTTTGGGAAAAATTTTGTTAAATTTATTGTTTTTTTCATAACAATTTTTGCTTTTTTGGGCGCAAAAGAGCCGCGGAAGGCGTCCAAAAAATATTTATCAATAATAGGTTTAAACTCCGGCATTTTTAATCAGTTCAGACATTTTTTGTCTTATTCATATTCGTTGTTGGATAAAATGGAAGTTTATTCAGGACGTTACAAGTCTGAAAATCTTGTGTTTGACGATAAAGATGATGAATTGAAATTCAGAAATGATTTAGAAAACGGGTTGTTTATAATTGGTTCGCATCTTGGAAATATTGAGATGATGCGCACATTTTTATTTCAAAACCCTGATAAATATGTGAATATATTTTTGTCGGCAGATCAGTGTAAGATATTTAATAATTTTATCAGGCAAATTTCAGTTCCTGCACCTGCAAAGTTATATCCTGTGGAGGAAATAACGGTCAATACATCAATAGAGATTAAAGAAAAGGTTTCAAACGGTGATATTGTCATAATGGCAGGTGACAGAATTTCTAAAAATAGTGTCAATGTTCCGGCTGAATTTTTGGGACGAGAAATGTTACTTCCTTTCGGGACATTTAAATTCGCATATTTAATGGAATGTCCGATTTATTTTGTCTGCGCCTTGAAGATAAAAGATAAATACAGAATTTATCTGAAAAAATTTGAATTTAAAGGGACTAAAAAAGAAACAATTTTTGTTATGCAGAAAGAATATCTGAATTTTTTGGAAAAACTTGTAACGTTATATCCGTTTCAGTTTTATCATTTTTATAATCTTTTTGAATAATAGTTTTAATGTATATGAATAATTATATCTAGAGCGTTTTAAGATAGAGAAATTAAGTTGCAGATTTTAAAAATTTTACCGAGTATTAATTGTCTTCAGATAAACCTAATTTTTGCAGTTCGTTATTAATCCAATTTGCAGCCATGTCTTCATTTTGTTCAATTGCAATTTCTACGCCCCGCACGGCGATTTCTATAAGTTGTTTTGACTGTTCTTTTAATTTATGCATATACTGTATTTTTTCTTGTATTTGGATTTGAGTTTTTTGATTTATTTTGGGTATAATAATTTTTTGTAACTCGTCTTTGCTGATTGCCGATAAAATGGTACCGCTACAACCTTTTTTTAATTGCATTTGGCATAAATTTGATTTCATTAAGCATAATAGAGTTTCAGAATTTATAACGTATGAATTTAAAACGTAAAAACCATTTGAACAAAATGAATTGTGATATTCTTCCGTAATCAGTGCAATACTGTCTAAAGAACCTTCAATTGATGATATAATCAAATCATTTTTTTTAACCAAGCGCCTAGCACGGGTAGGTAAATTTTTGCCTAAATCCAGGCTAGAACCGGTGATATACCCATTATTTGAGATATTTGAGAGTTCTATATATTTATATTTTTTATCATTATGGGGTTTAATATTTTTATCATTAATATTTATTATATTTTGCAGATAATCCCAACCGTCAGGATATGATTTTATCATATTAATTATTGTATCATATTTAGGCTGGAAATATTCAGCGTCAAATCTGTCGGCCTTTGTTAAATCAGAATAAATTTTTATATATGATAATTGATGCTCAGGCTTAAAATTTAATAAATTAAGTTCTTTTAATAATTGTTTATGGCTATCGGAATATAATTGTTTGCATAATTGTATTTTTTTATATGATTTTACTACTAATTGTGAAATTAGTTCTTGAAAAATTTGATTTAATTGAGCTATTTGAAATGATTTTATTCTTACCAGAGCTAATTTGGGCTGTCCTGTACCGACTCTTTCACGTTGAATTTGGTACTGGCCAAATTTTGAAATAAGAAAAACAAAAACAAATTCTGGAGTAAAGTTTTCTTTTATTTTTACAATTTTTGCACAATTTTCTGTCAAGTTACACTTGTTTAGTTGAAATTTAACAATGCCAATATCACCTATTGAGTTTCCGACAATAGTGAGCAGTATGTCATTATATTTTGTTTGATATCTTTTTAGAATGTTATGAGTATTGTAAGAAATTTTAGGTGAATATTCATAATCTACAAAAAAGTCTTTTATATCTTCTGCTCTTATATATGGAACACCATCGTCATTAGTAAAAGAATCATTTAATGGAAGTCTTTTACCACCTTTAATATCAGCAATATCTTTCAAATAATACCAGTGTTTTTCATTTATTTCTTCTATTGCGCCTAAATATTCCGGTTTAAAATATTCTGCATCAACTCTAAAATCAAAATTTTCTGCCACTTGATTATAATTAACAATCGAATATTTCATAGATTTTTACTCCCAGAAAGATAATTTTTCGGATTTGGCAAAATCAATAAATGTTTCTGCAATTCCATTTGGTAAATCACCATCGTGGTTGTGCAAGTCGTGGTCTACGATATAATGTCCGTGTTTATCCAGTTTTAATCTGCCGTTATTATCTTTTGCATAAATATATTGACCCGAATTATCTTTACCGCTTTTTTCAGACACGGCGAAGAAAACGGGATAATCTTCTACGTGCGGACAGTAGTATTTTTTCTCTGAATTATCATCATTCCATTTTTGTAAGAAGATTACGCTTGTTTTAGTACCGGTATGCGGTTTAAAAGTATTAACATCCAGGCCTACTACTGCAAGAATTCTTGCTTTTCTTGCGATATATTCTCGTATATCTTTATCAGAGGTGTTATTAAATCTTCCTTGTGGCAATATTATTGCTAATCTTCCGCCAGGCCGTACAAAATCAAGATTCCTTTCAATAAATAAGATATCTCTGCCGACTTTAGATTTTAGTTTATTTTTATTTTCATCTTTAAAAGCCAAATCATATTTAGACAATATTGTTTGTTCTTTTATATCACCGGCGAAAGGAGGGTTTGCCATTAGAATATCAAAATTAAATTCTTTATAGCTGTCTTTTTCTTTCCGGAGTTTTTCCAAGCGTTCAAACCCATCCTGATAAACACTTAACCATTCTTTAGATTCGGTAGAATTTTTCCAACGGTCATAATCAAGTGTATTCAAGTGAAGTACATTTGTATTTCCGTCACCGGCAATAAGATTTAAGGTTCTTGCCACACGAACAGCTCTTTCATCAAAATCAATACCGAATATTTTTAAGATATTATTTTTTTCTTCATCTGGAATATCAGCGTTTGAGAATAATTTGCCTGTAATTTTAAAAATAGTATGAACTGGGAATCCGCAGGAGCCTGACGCTGTATCTATCATATATTCACCCTTTTTAGGGTTCAACATTTTTACACACATATCAATAACATGCCGCGGTGTAAAATATTGTCCTTTTTCACCTTTTGAAGATTTGCTGATTAAATATTCAAAAGCCTCATCAATTATTTGTAGATTAGAATTAAACAGTTTAATATCTTGAAGACTTGAAATACAAATTGCGAGGTGAGAAGGCGAAAGATTTATTTTTGCATCTTCAGTAAAAACGCCTTTCCATTTTGATTTAGCACCGTCAAAAAGATTTTGGATTTTCTTTTTCAGTTCCAAATCAGTTTCGCCTTTATTTCGGAATTCTAATTGTCGAAATTTTTTATCATTTACATTTTTAACGAGTTCAATATAGTTTTTATATTCTAAATCTGTTAAGGATTTGCATTCGCAGTTTTTATCCACTTCGTAAGTAATAATTTCTTTATCTTTACTGCTTAAACTTTCATCATACAATTTGGTAAATATTAATTTGAAACATTCTTCAAAGACATCAACCCCTGCATTAGCGAGGACTTCATCTTCCATATTTTCAATAATTTGTCTTAAAGATTTACCTTCTTTAAGAATTTTATCTTTGATTATTAAATCTTTTAAAGTAAATGGTTCATCCAGAATATCTTTGAGAGATTGGTTGGCTGAAGGTATATCAGGAATTTCTTCAAAGTAATTTGGATCTTTTCTGTTAAAGCAAGAAATCTGAGAGCCGTTAGTCCAGACCGATATAGTAGCGCCTGTCGCATTGCAGTAGCTGCGGAGTTGGTCTTTGCCGTCTTTTTCTTTGGATTTTTTAAGTTCTACAATTATGTATTCTGTGGTTGGTCGTTCTTTTTCAAAAATAACTATATCGGCTCTTTTAACTTCACGACCAAAATGAATTGCGTGTTCAAGCTTTATTCTGTCTGTAGAGTACTTATATTCATTTATTAATTTATCAAGATAAAGTTGCCTGACAGCTTCTTCAGGTGTTAATATAATATTTGTTTTACGGATAAGGCATTCAACGACAATTTTACCTTTATCATTTTTGGTTAATTTATTTATTAATCTTTGTTTTTCATCATTATTAAATAATTCCAGATGACATATTTCTTCTATCAGTTTTTCCATTGAGTTCTCTTTTCATAACCGCCGTCTTTATGCTCTCATATTATTTATGGTATTTGCTCCTCTATATAAATTATTTTTTGAAGTTTCTTTTTAGCAAGATTCCTGCTTTATGGAAGAATACTATCACACAATCTTAAACAAAAATTACGCTTTGTGAATTTAGACAATTTTTCAAACTGTACTACTCCTATTTTCAGGCGGACAATTCAAGTAAGCCTAGCCTATTAATACTTTATGACAATAGCATTGCAGCGAGTTTCTAATTAGTTAAGTCTTTTGTGTTAAAATATATTTACAATTTAGCAAATTTTTTTTCTTTCTTATATTACAATAATATGAAAGTTCAAGCTTTTTCACCTTTAGATTATAATGCTAAGTATTCCAATCGAGATCGGCAAGGAATATATTGTATATTGCCGAAAAACAATCGTTCTTTGAATTATTTCCTAACATTTGGAAATAAACCTATTAAAATAGCGTGGCTGGAGACACTGCCTAATGTCACAAAATCTCTAAAGGTACAGGTTAAAGAATTTCTTCCTGATAAAATAAAAATTCATAAGGAAGTATTTGATATAGATAATACTGTTGTGAATATACCAAATCTTAGTAAAAATTCAATTGTTTCAAAAGATCTTATGCCAATAATGTACCCTCATTTACTTATTCATCGTCCTTATGATGAAATCTATTCACTCGCCGAAATTGCTCATATGGAAGATTTTATATCAGATTTTAATGCTGTAAAAAATATTTTAAGAAAAATGTATAAGAACAATGATATTTTATTTTTTGAACATGGTTCGGCCAGTAAAACTAATAATAGTAATAAAATTAAATCTGCAGGGAAAAGTGTAACTTTTGCACATGGTCATTTTTGTGTTTTGCCGGAGAATGTTAATAATATATTTAACAATTTAGTTGAAGAAACAAAAAGAGTATTAACAGAAAATTATTGGACTGATTTTGATAAAAATATCATTCTTGGAAAAAGATTTATGCCTGAATATAACAAAGTCAACGAATATAAAATAAAACATAATTATTTCCCGCCGTATCTTTCTATTTCTTATTTAAGCAAATCCGGTGCTGAAGAATCAATTATTTTCCTTGCAGACAGTTCTATAAGTGGTAAACAAGCAAAAACTCCATCCCAACTATTAAGAAAATTAGGAAGTAAGTATGCTTTTAACACTGATAAAGAAACAAACTGGAATTATAAAATTTTACTATCTAAATTATATAATGGTGAAAATTATGACGAATTTTTACCTAAAATAGAACTAATCCGGTTAGAGGATAAAATATTTGAAGAAAGATTTAAGGCGATATGTCAAAGTTCGCAGGGGAAATAAATGTAAAAGTCTGTAGGTTGGGGTTTCGGTGTAAAAACATGGTTTGATTTCAATTTACAGATAGTTTGATTTTTTTTAGTAAAACACATCAAAAGCTAACAGCAAATAATATTTTGTTTATGCAATACAAAGCATTTTATTTGGGTTTGGTAGTCCCAGTTTAGTTTTGCTTAAATCTGGCATTTTTGATATTTTGTCTAAACTTACAATTCCAGAAAATATTTTTTTAGATTCAGAAAGTACTTGCGCTTCTGTATAAGCTGTTGCTTTTTCAATCTGGACAATGGTTTCAGGAAAATATCTTTCTAAATATTCTGTTCTAATAGAGAAGAAAGACATATTATTATATGTATTTAGAGCAGCTCCACCTTCTGCAATTGTTTCTTCTATTGAAGTAATAGGGTTTAATTGATTTGTGAAGTAGTTAACATGATTTCGTTGAGCTTCTGGAAAATGTTCTAAAAATAACTTCAATTCTTTTTGATATGTCTCTGAAATTCTATTCCTAACATATTTAGGCATGTTCAAAATTTTATCTGCATTCCTTACATTTATAGATTGGCTAATGAGATGATATAATTCATGATTTGTTACAAATTGATTACCACCTGTTGCAATTATGCCAACATCTTGACCTGCATAACAAGCACTAGAGGCTAACAAATCATCAATAACTTTGAACTTTCTGACTTTATCATTTATATATAACAAATTTTCACCTGACATTTGTTTTAAAATAGCCATCATTTCCTGCTTTTGTTCAGGTGTACAATTTTGAAGTATCTCTGTGAGATTAATATCCGTAACTTTACCATTTTGAGAATTAAGTACAGAAATTTTATCAGTCGAATATGTTATTCTATACGTGTTGCCATTAACTTTAGATATAGCCTCAGTCGGACTAACTAAAGTGTGTGTTAATTGTCTATTCATCAAAACGTTTCCCTCTACATCTTTAACAACGTATGTTAAAGACATGTTCCCATCCGGTTGAATTGTTATAACTTTATTTGTTGTAGTTCCATTTAAAGACTCCATATTTTTAGTAATCGTTTTAATACCTGTTTTGGGGTCAATTTTAGCATCCCCCAGAACTTTTACAGCACCATTAGGTGCTTTTTGTACAATTCTATATATACCTTCAACTTCTGAAGGTACCATTGTTTCTACAAGCGGCTCACCATTTTTACCAATAAATGACATTTCTTCACTTACTACTTGAGATTTTTTTAATACAGCATGTGTTGGAAGTTTCCTAGATTCAGTCCAATTAGCCTGTAATGTCACATCAGATTGTAAATTACCCTTTTTTGATATCCTTTTGAAAGTAACAATGGTATTTTCATCATCTAGGAGGGCTTGTAATTCTTCTCTGCGTGCAACATTTTGTGTGCCAGCTCTTGAAATTGACATTTGTCCATTTTTAATATTTTCTAGAAACAATTGTTCTTCATTAATGATATTAAAATCTTTATCAAAAGTTTTTAAGTATGCAATGCCGTTATCGTCAACAATCCCTAATGAAAAACTGTGCGGATTATAATCATTATGAAGGACGTGTGCACTTTTAAAATTTTTACCATATGCTTTTTTTGCT
>CALUQQ010000075.1 GCA_944322955.1 Candidatus Gastranaerophilales bacterium | reverse complement strand
TTAAAACCAAGCTTCCGTCAGGCATCCACACTTTTATCTTTTTGTCTTTGTCCGTTGTAATGTTTTTATCTACTTTAGCTGTTTTTATATAAGGCGCAATATATTTATCATACCAATCAACTATATTTGATTCTGTAATAATATATGATTGATTCTCATCATCATATTCCATAGTTTCCTCAATTGCATCCCAAGTTGTCAACGGGCCGTGTTCTGCCTCCGACATCTTTATAGCTTGATTAAATGTGGAATATACTTTTACCAGACGCGTTTCAACTACTTTTTTCTTATAATTCGCTACCAATGTCGGGATTGTCATTGCTGCAACAACTCCGATTATGCCTAAGGTTATTAAGACCTCCGCCAGGGTAAAGGCAGCATGTTTTGAAGAAACTTTTCCTCGCCCCTTGTGGGAGAGGGAATATTCCTTGTCATCCTGAACTCGTTTCAGGATCTCTTGTTGGGCAAGTATGCCCAACCTACTACTACTTTTTTCCTCACCAACTTCTGATATCGCGCAGGGGGAATATGTCTTTGAGACCATAGCGGAGCCGGAGGCGGGAGCGTCGTCGAAAAGACATATTCCCCCTGTAGCTTCCCCAAAACCCTTGCTATCACTATTTAGAGGAGACGCCCCCCCCCGTTTCTCAATTTTTTCACATTTTTCATAAGCTTTTCTCCTTCTTTTTGTCTTATTATACCAATTTTATTTGATTTTGGCAAGATATTAAATTTATCAATTTGTTAAGCAGGTTTGAAATTTTATATTTTTATGTTATTATCAGTATATTCAATAAGATATATTTTATAAGGGGAAAAAAGATGATTTCAGTAAACGACTTAAAAACAGGCTTGACTCTTGAACTGGACAACGGTCTATGGTCAGTAGTTGAGTTTTTGCACGTTAAGCCGGGAAAAGGCGCAGCTTTTGTAAGATCTAAACTTAAAAACGTTGAAACCGGACAGGTAGTTGAAAAAACTTTCCGTGCAGGTGAAAAAGTTGCAAAAGCAATGCTTGACAGACGTGAAATGCAATATTTATATAAAGAAGGCAAAGAATTCATAATGATGGATATGGAATCTTATGAACAATTGCAATTAACCGAAGATCAGGTCGGGGACGGAATTAAATATTTGAAAGAAAACATGATAGTTCAGGTTTTAATGCACGGATCAAGAATTATCGGTGTTGATATTCCGGCTCACGTTGAATTGGAAGTTGTTGACACTCCGCCTTCTGAAAAAGGCAACACCGCTCAAGGCGGCACTAAACCTGCTACACTTGAAACAGGTGCTGTTGTTAACGTTCCGTTCTTTATCTCTAACGGAGACAAAATAAGAGTTGATACACGTACAAATGAATATTTGGATCGTGCGTAATTAAGAAAGGCATATAAAATGAAGTTTGATACAGATTATATTGAAAAGTTAGCTGAAATAATTGAAGCAAAAGGCTTGACGGAAATTTCGCTGGAAGACGGCAATCAGGCAATCACCGTAAGACGAGAATTGTATACGGCAGGCACACCTGTTGTTGCACCTGCTGCAGCTCCTGCCGCACAACCTGCGCAAACACCTGCCGCAGCTCCGAAACAGGAAGCTAAAAAAGGTCAGCCCGTTACATCACCTATGGTCGGAACCTTCTACAAAGCCTCCTCTCCGGATGCAAAACCGTTTGTTGAAGTTGGTCAGACAATTTCAAAAGGCGATGTTGTTTGTATTGTTGAAGCTATGAAATTGATGAACGAAATTGAATCCGAATTTTCAGGCAAAGTAGTTGAAATTTGCGTGGAAGACGGCCAGCCCGTTGAATTCGGTCAAGTATTAATGTATATAGAATAGTTATTTTAAGTGAGATAAAATCTTTATCTCACTTATTTTTTAAGGAATAGGGTATGTTTAGAAAAGTATTGATAGCAAACCGCGGAGAAATTGCGGTAAGAATTATAAGAGCATGCAGAGAAATCGGGATTCCGACAGTTGCAATATATTCACAAGCCGACGCAAACTCACTTCACGTAAGACTTGCAACCGAAGCTTACTGTATAGGCCCTGCATCCAGCGCACAGAGCTATTTGAGTATTCCGGCTATAATTTCTGCAGCCCTTGTATCCGGCGCCGACGCAATCCACCCGGGCTACGGCTTTATGTCTGAAAGAGCCGATTTTGCAGAAATTTGCGCAAAACACAATATCAAATTCATAGGCCCGACGCCTGAAGCTATGCACAAAATGGGCGACAAAGCCACTGCCCGTAAAACAATGATTGAAAATAACGTACCCGTAACTCCGGGCACCGGAATTTTGAAGACACCTGAAGAAGTTAAAGAATTTGCTAAAAAAGCAGGATACCCGATTATCCTAAAAGCAACAGCAGGCGGCGGCGGAAAAGGCATGAGAATTGTCCGCTCCGATGACGAAGTTGAAACAAATATGAACCTCTGTCAATCTGAAGCTCAAAATTTCTTCGGCAACCCTGATGTGTATGCGGAAAAATACCTTGAAAATCCGCGCCACATTGAAGTCCAAATTCTCGCCGACCAGTACGGAAATGTTGTACACTTAGGCGAACGCGACTGCTCAATTCAACGCCGCCACCAAAAATTAATCGAAGAAGCACCGTCACCCGCAATCAATGAAGAAACAAGGCGCGAAATGGGGGCTGCTGCAGTCCGCGCGGCAAAAGCAATTAACTATGAAGGCGCAGGCACCTGCGAATTCCTGCTTGACCACGACGGCAAGTGGTATTTTATGGAAATGAATACCCGTATTCAGGTTGAACACTGCGTAACCGAGATGATTTCAAACGTTGATTTGGTCAGAGAACAAATTATGGTTGCAGCAGGCGAAAAACTTGATTTCACTCAAGATGAAATCGTCTTAAGAGGACACGCGATTGAGTGCAGAATTAACGCTGAGAACCCTGAAAAAGATTTTATGCCTAATCCCGGTCAAATCACTGGCTACGTGACACCCGGCGGTTTCGGCGTCAGAGTCGATTCTCATGTTTATCAGGATTACACAATCCCGCCTTATTACGATTCCATGATAGGCAAATTGATCTGCTGGGGCAGAACCCGTAACGAAGCACGACGCAGAATGTACCGTGCTCTTAAAGAATACGTTATTACCGGAATTGAAACAACTATTCCGTTCCATCAGGATATTGTTGAAGATGAAGTTTTCATCAGCGGTAATTTTAACACCGGATTTATTGAAGATTATTATAAAAGAAAAAAAATTAATTAAATTTTTCAACAAAAAAAGAGGAAACTTTTGGCTCCCTCTTTTTATTAAAATTAAAAACTATTTGCCGTTAACAACAGTTTTGAATTTTTTACCAGCAGAAAATGCAGGAACTGTTTTAGCAGCGATTTTAAGTTCTTTACCTGTTTGCGGATTTCTGCCGATTCTTGCAGCTCTTTTACGAGCTTCAAATGTACCGAAACCTACTAAAGTAACTTTTTTGCCTTTAGCAACAGTTTTTTGAATAGTGTCAACCCAAGCGCTCAATACTTCTGAAGCTTCTTTTTGAGTTACGTTTGCTTTTTTAGCGATTTCTTGTACTAATTCTTCTTTGTTCATGTTAAAACTCCTTTTTTTTGTGTACATGCTAATTATAGCGAAAGTTTGCGCAAGTGCAAGTAGTTTACAATAGTTAACCAGAAAAAACATTCAAAAAGATGAATTTTTCGTAATTTTGTATACAAAAAGTAATAAAAACAAGAAATTTAATCAAATTTTTGTAGTTTTTTGATACAATGTTATGTGGAAGATATGAAAGAAAGAGTATTATTATTTGCAATAGTTTTCGGACTGGGTGTATTCATATACATCTTTCAGAGTTATTTTAATACTCTCTGGGGACTGGCTTTTCTGGTGGCTGCAATGGCATTATATGCAATGTTTACAAGCCTTGCATACAAAATAAAAAGCCGTCAATTACAAAAATATCCGCAGATAATCAACGAAAACTACAGACCCTTTGTATCGGTAATGATTCCGGCGCATAATGAGGAAGGTGTAATTGCGGCAACTGTGGAAAACATTTTGCAGATGGATTATGAACCATTTGAGATAATTGTTATTGATGACAGAAGCTCAGACAATACCGCCTCCGTCATAAAAGATTTAGAAAATAAATACGATAAAGTAACAGCTTATATCCGTGCGAAAGATGCATTTCCGGGCAAATCCGCGGTATTAAACGATGCTTTACCGTATACCAAAGGAGAAGCAATACTTGTATTTGATGCTGATGCCAGGATAGAAAAAGACTTTTTAAAAAAACTCGTACCAAACCTCGAACCTGAAGATGTCGGTGCCGTTCAAGCAAGAAAAGTCATAAGAAACAAAGACGAAAATATTCTGACCCGCTGTCAAAATAACGAAATGACAATAGACACACATTTTCAAGTCGGCAGGGATTCAGTAAAAGGCGCGGTGGAGCTTAGAGGCAATGGCGAATTAATTAAGCGTGCGGCACTTGACGATATCGGAGGATGGAACAATTACACAATTACGGATGACCTTGATATGTCAACCAGACTACACATAAAAGGCTGGGACGTAAGATTTTGCAAAGATGTAATTGTTTATGAAGAAGGTATAATTTATCTGTGGCCTTTGTACAGACAAAGAAGACGCTGGCTGGAAGGCACGATAAGACGCTATCTTGAATATGCCGGCCCTGTTTTAACCTCAAAAGATATGTCTTTGAGAACAAGTTTAGATTTAGTTGCATATATTTCGCAATTTATTATGCCTGCGTGGTTTATAATGGAAATTTTAATTCGCGGGTTTAAAATCTTAGCAAAAGATGCTCCACCGCATATGCTTTTTTCATCAATAATTATAGCATGTGTAATCGGCATAGGATTTTTCACAGCCGCCAGATACAGCCTCAGACGATACGACAATCTTTCAAGACTTGACGCTTTTAATCAAGCCTTTGAAACCACTATCTATCTTTTCTTAATCTGGTTCCCGCTTGTTTTATTTATCGGGTTTAAAATCCTCTTTATGAAAAAAGACATGAACTGGGGCAAAACCGCACACGGACTTGTACAAAGAGAACACGCCATTCAAAAGGCAAAAGAAAAAATCAGACTTGCAAAAGAAGAGTTGAAAAAATTATTACTAACAAAATAGGAGAATTATAAATGAACACAACTGATGTAGTAGCAAATGTAAAAAATAAAATCCGCTCAGTAGAAGATTTTCCGAAAAAGGGAATTATTTTCCGCGATATCACAACGGCCCTAAAAGAGCCTGAAGTATTAAAAGAAATGATAGATTACCTTTGCGACCAATTCAAAGACGTAAAAATAGACTATATTGCAGGAATTGAAAGCCGCGGATTTATTTTTGGTATGCCTATGGCATACAAACTTAATGCAGGATTTGTGCCTATCCGAAAACCCCATAAACTTCCTGCCGCAACCATAAGCCAGGAATACCAGCTTGAATACGGCACTGATAAAATCGAAATCCATACGGATGCTATAAAAGAAGGAGATAACGTTTTAATTGTTGACGATTTACTTGCAACCGGCGGGACTGCTGAGGCTGCCTGCAAACTTATCAACAAAACAGGCGGAAACCTTGTCGGCATAGCATTTTTAATCGAACTTGAGGATTTAAAAGGCCGTGACAAATTCGATAAAGATTTAAAAATTGTTTCAATGCTTAAATATTAAAAAAGGGGCTTCAAAGCCCCTTTTATTCAGCCTCTTTACAGGAATGCGCTCCATCCCAAGACAACTTATCGCGGCAGTGCAGATAATCCATATTTTTGTTATAAATTACCCATGCAGTACACCCCTGTCCTAACATAGCACGGTTTGACACTGAACCATCCGGGTCACAATAAGTTTCAAAAGATGCATAATGCGTGCTGTCTTTCATTCCAAAAGGAATAACACCTTTTTCATTCATATTAAAATAAAATCGATTTTTACCCAAAATTGCATCCTTACTGCCAGGCAACACGACATATATATCACCGTTTGAGCCATCATTCCAGGCTCCGAAGGACACAAATGTCCCGTCATTAAGGTAGAAAGAAGCTTCCGGCGGAATTTCCCTATTTGCGAGGTTATCGCTTGTGGCTATTGTAGAAGTCAGTTGAACTCCGGCCAAATCATAATATTTTCCATAAAAACATATCTTATCAAGTTCGCAGGTTCTTGCGACCTTTAAATATTTCTTCAATCTGGTTGCAACAAGCTTAGGGCTGTCATGATTATATATATTTTTACCATCTTCGTCAGTACCGACATGAGCTTTTTTCAAGCCCCATGTATTAATCGGGCCATATTCAACTGTCATCATTTGATATGCATTAGATAAATTTGAATAAGCTTTTGCCAATTGTGACACAGCCTGCTTTTCTTTATAACTTGAAATAAGCGTCGGGATTGTCATAGCTGCCACAATGCCGATTATGGCAAGGGTGATCAATACTTCGGCGAGGGTAAAGGCGGCTTTTTTGGAATACACACCCTCAAAACTCCCTCTACGAGCGGTTAAAAGGGTCGCCCCCCCCCGAGATTTTCTATTCTGACTTTCTTTTTCATTATAATATCCTCCTATATGATTATTATAACAGTTTTTCAAAATTTTGACAAGCCCTACGGCACAGGGTCATACCCGCCGGGATTTAAAGGATGACATCTGCAAATCCTTTTAACACCCAGCCAGATGCCTTTCAAAATCCCGTATTTTTGGATTGCCTGCTTCATATACTCGGAACACGTCGGATAAAATCTGCATACCGGAGGTGTTAAGCTTGATACTTTTTGATAAATAGTAATTAAAACAGTAAAAAACTTCTTAAACATTTTCTATTCCATTGCATAAGCTTCGCCGATAGTATCTATTGCCTCAACCTTGATATCCGTAATCAATTCAGAATAAGAAATTACAACAATTGTCGGGATATGACGTTCCAACAACTGATAAAGCGGCAGTCTTATTCTGGGAGAACACAGAATAACCGGCTGTTTTCCGCATGCTTGATGGGCCCTCATCAAAGTTGTAGCCGTTGTTTCAATTAATTCTTGAACCTGCATCGGATTCAACAAAAACATTGTACCCAATTCTGTTCTCTGACAGCTATCGTCAAGAATTTTTTCCCACTCCGGAGAAAGCGTCAGAGCATACAAAACTTTATCATCCTGAACATTCGACAAACAAATCTGACGTCCCAAAGCAGCTCTCAAACGTTCAGACAAAATATCCGGCTCTTTTGAAAATCTTGCATAATCGCAAAGTCTTTCAAACACAAATATAATATCTTTTATTGAAACTTTTTCTCTGATCAAGTTAACAAAAATCTTCCGCAGGTCGCTTGTTGAAATTATTGTCGGTACAAGGTCGTTAACAAGTGTCGGGTCTTGAGATCTGACAAGCTCCATGAGTTTTAAAACATCTGTTTTTGTCATAACGTCATCAACATGTTTACGTACGCATTCTTGAAGGTGCGTAACAATAACATCGGTAGAATCAACAGCCGTAACCGACCTTGCGGCCTTTGCATCTTCTGCGGTAACCCAGTAGGCTTGAGTTTGATAAGTCGGGTCAATACCGATAATCGCGTCATCAGGAACTTCTTTTCGCATTGAATCCCATTGATCAGCAATTACCATTAATCTTCCCGGATATACATAACCTGTTGCAACCGTGTTTCCGCGAATTGAAATCATATATTCATTTGCATCCAAAGCAGATGAATCCATAATTCTTATGTTCGGAATAATATACCCCAGCTCATCCGTAACTCTTTGACGCAAAGCAGCGATTTTTGCGAGCAATTGACCTTCCTGATCAGGATCCGCAATCACAAGCAAATTTGACCCGACCTGCAAACTTAATACATCGACACCCAAACGTTCATACATCCTATTGGGGTTAACCAAATCCTGCATATTCTGACGGACATTTTCCAACTGACCCAACTGTGATTGAACATCTGCGTTGATTAATACAGAGAATCCTGCAATTCCCAAACCGACCGAAAACATCAAAAATGGGAACCACGGCAAGCCCGTAATAGGCCCTGTTACAGCCAATAACATCAAAAATCCCGATGCAAAGAAAAGTGAATACGGTTTGCTTAAGATTTCACCAGCAACATCCGCACCGAGTGATGAGCTTGCGGCAGATGATCTTGTCATAAATACACCGGCAGCAATTGACATCAAAAGTGATGGTACCTGCGAGGCCAAACCGTCGCCGATTGTCAAGACAGTATATTTAGCCACAGCATCTGCTATCGGCATTTGGTTCATCAAACATCCGACACATAAGCCTCCCACAATATTTATGATTACAATAATAATACCCGCAATTGTGTCACCTTTTACAAACTTCATTGCACCGTCCATAGACCCGAAAAGGTTTGATTCTCTCTGCAAATCTTCACGCTTTTTCGTCGCTTCTTCCGGTGAAATCAAACCGGCATTAAAATCCGCGTCAATTGTCATCTGTTTTCCGGGCATAGCGTCTAATGCAAACCTAGCAGCAACTTCCGCAATACGTTCCGCACCTTTTGTGATTACCATAAACTGTACAACCGTAATAATCAAAAAGATTACACCGCCGACAACCATGTTTCCGCCGGTTACAAACGTTCCGAACGCGTGAATAACTTCACCAGCCTCGCCTTTTGCCAAAATCAAACGCGTTGACGCGATTGACAATACAAGCCTGAACATTGTACCTAAAAGAATAATTGACGGAAACGCTGCAAGTTCAAGCGTCTTTTGAACATACAATGCTATCATCAATAACACAATACCAAGCGCGATATTCAAACTTATTGAAAAATTTATGACCCATGTCGGCATTTCAACAAGCAAAATCAATAGCAAGGTCAATACAAATATTGCCAAGAAAATTTCACTTATAGGATTACTGCCTGAATTAGCCTGTGCCATTAAATTTCTTTCAAAGCCTCACTTATTATTGCCAACTGAGTATCAATTGTAGCATCGACCACCCCGTTTGTCGTTGTAACCACACATCCGCCTTCCATAACCGTTTCGTCTGGAATAACCATAATTTTGGCTTCCAAACCGAGTTGAGCAGCCATTTCAGGCACTTCACCTTTTAACATGCTTACCTGCGAAGGATTTGCATGCAATGTTATTTTTGTTTCTTCTTTGGATAAGCCTTTCAAAATTTCTTGCACACTTTGCAATAAAATTTCCGGCGCCTGTGTTAATTCTTTTTTAATAATTTTTTTAGCAATATCAACACTTATTGAGAGAATTTCAGGTGCAATTTTGTCAAAAACTTCCTGTTTTGCGTTCAAAAATTCTTTAAGAGACTCTCTGAACGCATTCAAATCATCTTTTGATTGGCTTAAACCCGCCTGATACCCCTCTTTTGCGGCGGCTTCACGAATGGCGTCCGCCTCTTCTCTCGCACGCGATATCAAATTTCGGTCGTCAATTCTCCTGAAACCTCTGCGCCTGTCACCTCTACGGCGTTCGTTTCGCTGCTTAAAGTCAATATTGTCAAGGTTAAATAAGTCGATAACCTCATCATCGACCTGTTCGGAAACTTCCTGAGCAGTTTCTTTTGACTCCTCCGGTTGGATTTTTTTCTTTTTAATAATCATGATTCAATATTATTATACACTATCTTGTATGTGGGTGGCAATAATGTTAGCAACTTTTGGCGCAACTTCATAAAACTCACCCTCCAAAGCATTGAAAACAAGGCGTTTTACCTTCATACGCTCGGGTTTTAACATTTGTTCCAATTGCGCACGTTCTATCCCTTCTGTAACTTTTTGTAATTTTAATACAATTTTGCTCGGACTTAATTCCTGAGGTTTTGGCAAATTAGTTCTGATCTCGTTTAAACATTTCAAAGTTGTAGGCACACTCACGCGTGTGTCCAAATCCGGCATTCTCATATATTTAATAACAGTTTGAGCATCATCCGGATTAAATTTATCCAAAAATGTCTGAACTTTTTCCTGTTTCATTTTCTGGAAAAGGAGTGCGACAGTTGCAAGCTTCATAATTTTAGGACTTGAGCCGCCCTGAACAGGGGATGTTTGAGGCTGAGGTTCATCGGAAGAAGATTGTTGCACCTGTTGTTGCTCAGCCTGTTCTTCACTCATTTGCTGCATCATTGAATCTATATTGGATTGTTTAGAAGCTATCTCGCTCAATTCTTCATCAATAAGACCTTTTTGTTTTAATTCTTCAATCGCATCCAGATATGTCTTTTTAACATGGTGTTCAATCAACTGTAAAATCTGATCCTGCTGGAGTCCTTGCTTGAATGTTTGTTTAGCGATTTCAAAAATTGTAAAGGCGATTTTTTGCATAATAGGATCCCAAAACTCCTGAGGAAGTTTGGATCTTATGAGGTCAACGGATTTATGAAACGCCCATTCCGCAATGATTTGAGTAATCATCATTGCCTGGTCAGCCGTAAAATTTGATTCCGTATCGTTATATAAAGCTTCACCTGCGAGTGCGGAAAAATTTAAAAGGGTATTGACGACGTATTGTTTCTCCGGCTCTGAAAAATCTTGAGGAACAAGTTCCACTGCCTGCTGTGTTAAATTCTGTGCAAATTCCTGATAATTAAATCCTTTTATTGCCATATATTATCCTTGTTCTATCCAGCTTTTAATTTTTTCCGCCGCTTCTTCACTGTCGGCATCGGACATTTCAGCAGAAACATTTGCAAGCTGTTCTAACAATTGTCCTTCATCAGCCTGCGGTATATATCCTCTTTGCTGTTGTTCTATAAGATTTTGCGCGAGTTCTGATTGTCTTTCGGTCAACTGGGCCGCGCGTGTATTTATATCGCTCAATTGTTTTTCCTGCGCGGCTGTTTTTTGTCTTAACTGTTCAACTTCACGCCTGTTAGCCTCTTGAACTTTATTAACCTTATCCGATACGACTTTGAATAATATCAGCAAACCAACGCCGCTGAGCGCAATCGTAAGCCACCACGGATTACCTGTTTTGTCAGGTTTCGGAAGGTTAACCGGTCTGTCGGAAGCAAGATAAGGATCTGTTGAATCCGAAAAGGCTATTGATACATTTTCAGGGTCAACTTTCGGGCTTGCAGCGTGAGCGATTAAATCTTTCATTTCTTCAAGCGTTGTATTGGTCGGAATGGCGGACCTTTCAAGAGTGACCGCAATAGATATTTCTTCAACCACACCTGGTTTTATATATTCATTTGTCTGAGTTTTGGTAACACCGTATTGTGTTTCGGTTGCTGATCTTGAATAGCTTCTGTTTTGAGTAGAATCCGAACCGCCTTGAGGAAGTCCGTTGGGCAAATAAACACTTACAGCACTTACATTTCGGTTGGAATCCTGAGTTTGATCGCCAAGCCCTTCGGTAAAATTCTGTTCCGTAACAGCAGTTTTCCTTGTCGGATCGTATTCAATCGTAAATTTTTCGACCGGAGCCTGCCTTAAAAATGTGCTTACAGTTACAACATAATTACCTTTTCCAATAAGTCTGTCCAGCTGGGCTGAAACTTTTTGCTGCATATACTTGTCATTTTCCTGCAATTTTTCCAGCATTTCATCTTCCGCGTCAATTATGCTTGAATAAACATTTCCGTTTGTATCCGTTATTGCAACGTTTTCTGCTGTCAAACCCGTTACGCTGCCAAGTAAAAGGTTTGTAATCGCTTTTACTTTTAATTGATCGAGCTTGTCACCTGCCGGAATTGTAATCTGAACAGTCGCGGTTACGGGTTTTTGCATTGATGTAAACATTGTTTGTTCCGGAATTGAAATAAATACAGATGCATTTTCAATCGGCGGAATTTTACGGATTAATCTTGCAAGTTCGCCGTTAATTGCTCTTGCAAGACGAATTCTTTTATCTTCTTTAGTTGACGTAAAGTCGCCTTTGTCAAAAATTTCCAGACCAACATTTTGATCCATAAGCCCGCTTTTTACAATCGCAAGAAGCGCTGCATCTTTCTGGCTCTGGGTGTATTCTTTTAAAAATATTGTTGATTTTGTACCGTCAAGCTTACGGCTTGCGTTAATGCCTTCTCTTGCAAGAAGTGCCTGTATTTCTATTGCTTTTCCCAAATTATCCGTTGTTAAAAGATCAAGTTCTTCTTTAATTACTTTTTCGCTCACAACCCTTGCTGCGCCGTTGCTTGACTTTGAAGAATTCACAATACCTATTGTCACAAACAAAGCCAACAACAGTACAATACCGCCTATAATCCCGTATAATAAAGGTTTGTTTTGAAGAAGTTTTTGAAAATCCATTTCCGTCCCACTA
>CALUQQ010000074.1 GCA_944322955.1 Candidatus Gastranaerophilales bacterium | reverse complement strand
TAAGGAATTTATGACACAAGACTGGGATATAGATTTTTCATTTAAAAAGAATAACGTGGATGAATTGTTCTTTAACCTGAGCGAAAACCCCGAAGGGTTTAAGAACAAGGATTTCCGTTACACTTTGAGCATGATTTATCAGATAGTGGAGGACGAATTTGCAGGCGTTTTCTTAAGCCCGTATACGCCCGCCAGAAATACAAATTTTTTCCTTGTTAACGATAATGAAAAGCTTTCGTTTTTCGTAACTCCGACAAATAATTTTCAGTATTATTTGAAATCAAAAGGATCGTTGTTCCGGTTTAATTCGCAGGTACTGGGCAAAGATGTCGGGTATGCGCTTTCTCTGGATGTTGTATTGGATTATTTCGGCGGGTTCGGGAATATTGTTGATATTGAATCTTTGACGCCGACTTTTGTCTATATGAACAAATTGACTTATTTTGTGATGAAATTAATCGAAAAATTGTATTTCATCCCGACGGTTAAGCGTCACGGTCAGATGTTCAGAATAGTTTATGAACCTATAATTTCCAACCAACAGCTTGCAAGAATTGTTAACCAGTTTGAAGAAAATATGCCGGAAAACCTTTTTATTAAAGGCGAAAAACCGAAAAATTTTGTCTATGAATTTATATACAATTATCTGAATTATGTTTTGTATAAATTTTTGGGCATAAAAGCATACAGATTCAAAGACGTCAAATCAGGCACTTATTTAATAAAAGACCTTGAGCAGCGCGCTGTAATGAAAGGCCAGGATTTGGCGGAAAATTTTGCGCAGTGGTTCGACGAGCTTTATCTCGGTAAATACGACGTTATTCCGTTCTTTAAGATCGAAAAAATTGAAGATGAGCTTTTCAGACTTAAAGTTTATATTAAAAACCGTAAAACTGATGAGAGTGTTTTGATAGATAAGCTTTATACTGATGAAGAAGTTTTTGGCGCGAATTCGTCAGATATTTCAAGAATTGTGGAAAAGCAGTTGAATTATGCTCTCCGTTATATGCCGGAACTCGAGGAGTTGTTTGAAGATGAGGAAAAGCTTGCGCTGGATTTGAACCTTAATGAAGTTTATAAAATCATTACGCAGACCGCATATTATCTTCAAAAAGCCCAGATTGACGTTGTTTTGCCGGATGAACTGGTTAATGTTGTTGTGCCGCGTGCCTCAATCAACGCTAAAGTCAAGGCTTCGCGCTCGGCGGATCTCGCGGATATATTTAACAGCAACACTTCCGGCAAAATTTCGCTTGATGATATTTTGGATTTTTCTTACGAAATTGCAATCGGCAACGACAAAATTTCGCTTGAAGAATTCAATAAAATGGTTGAAAACAGCACGGGGCTTATTAAATATAAAAATAAATACGTGCTTGTGGATAAGGAAGAAAGCAAAAAGATTTTTGAGCAGGTTGCAAAGGCTAACCTCAAATCTATGTCGCGTATGGAATTAATTCACGCTGCAATGTCAGGGCAAATTGATGAATATGATTTTGATTATGACGATGCTTTTGCGCGTGTTATAAAGGATTTCACAAAGCCGGTTGAGGTAACTGTTCCGAAAACTTTAGTTGGTGAATTAAGACCTTACCAGCAAGTAGGTTTGAAATGGCTCTGGACAAATGTTTCAAAAGGTTTCGGCGCGTGTATGGCGGATGATATGGGGCTTGGCAAAACTATTCAGGTTATCAGTCTTATTTTGAAATTAAAAGAAGAAAAATCACTTACAAAGCCAGTGCTTGTAATCTGTCCGACAACTTTGATGGGCAACTGGATGAAGGAGCTTCAGATGTTTGCGCCGAGCCTTGATGCGGTTGTTTATCACGGTGCAGAGCGAAAACTTGATGTTAAGCATGACGTAATTTTGACGACTTACGCGATTATGAGGATTGATGTTGAGGAGCTTAAAAAAGAAAGCTGGGGTATGATTATTGTTGATGAGGCCCAGAATATTAAAAACCCTGATACGGCGCAGACTCTTGCTATCAAAATGCTTAAATCTGACATAAAAATCGCTATGACAGGCACCCCTGTCGAAAACAGATTAACTGAATTGTGGAGTATTTTTGACTTTATCAATAAGGGGTATTTAGGCTCTTTGAAAGATTTTCAGAAAAGTTATGCAATACCTATTGAAAGATTTAAAGAAACTTCCCGCGCGGCAAAATTAAAGATGTCAGTATCGCCGTTTGTTTTGAGAAGGTTGAAAACCGATAAGCACGTAATTACAGACTTGCCTGAAAAAATGGTGCTCAACGAATACTGCTATCTTACAAAACCGCAGGCTGTTTTATATGAAAAAACTCTTAATGAAATGATGGATAAGATAAGCGGATTTACCGGCATTAACAGACGCGGTAATATTTTCAAACTTATCACGGCGCTTAAGCAGATTTGCAACCACCCTTATCAGTTCCTTAAGTCAGGTGAAATGGGCAAAGAACTTTCAGGTAAAATGGAAAAATGCGTATCAACTGTTCAAACAATTCTTGAAAACAATGAAAAAACGCTTATTTTTACCCAGTATAAGGAAATGGGCGATATCCTGACAAAAGTTCTGGCGCAGGAATGCAATACTGAACCGCTCTTTTTCCACGGCTCATTGACAGTTCCTCAAAGGGAAGAATTGATTGATAAGTTCCAGAATGATGATGATACAAAATTAATGATATTATCTTTGAAAGCAGGCGGTACGGGGCTTAACCTGACAAGTGCCACGAACGTAATTCATTATGACCTGTGGTGGAACCCTGCGGTAGAAGAGCAGGCGACGGACAGAACTTATCGTATAGGTCAGGACAAAAACGTAATGGTTCACAGGATGATTACGCTCGGAACTTTTGAGGAAAAAATCGACGAAATGCTTAAATCCAAAAAAGAGCTGGCTGATCTGGCGGTTTACGAAGGCGAAAAGATTATCACAGAGCTTTCAGACGAGGAAATTTACAATATCTTTACGCTTTCAGCATAGCAGCAAAAAAAATATTAAGTTCGTAAAATTCCGGAGTAGTTGGGCAGGTATGCCCAACCTACTGACATTCCGAGGCTCCAAAGGCAATATACTGTCATTCTGAGCGCCAGCGAAGAATCTCCCCAGATCCTGAAACAAGTTCAGGATGACATTCAGATCCTTCGGCTTCGCCTCAGGATGACGTAAAATTAATCACCAAGGCAAACCGCCTGTAGACTGCTGGTAGTGCGTCCGCTGCTGCTTACGTGCGTACCGTTAGGGTTGAAGATGCGTGTGTAAGCGCTCGTGAACATGCTGCTGGTCTCCTTCTCGGACCACACGTGGAAGAAACCATTACTGTGAGTGAAGCCAAGCTCTGCTACCTTATCGGTATCAAGGGTTAATCCATATATATATCCGCTAATTCCGGTCGTGTTGTATACATAGTTTGCTATGTCATTTAATTGTGCGTCAGTTGGCATTTTACTAACACCGCCGCATGCTTTAACAGCTCCTGCCCAGTAATCATTAGCGAAATAACATTCTTTTATACCAAGGTCACCTTTTAATTGTTCACATTCAGCTTTAGTTATAGGTTCAGGCTTAAACGGAGCAGTAAAGCAAGTATTTCCCATTTTGAATGCACAATTTATTAATTTTGAATTTATACCTCTAACATCTTTAGGATAAGTATTAGGATTTTTAAAACCGTCTATATCGTATAATAAAGAAATACAGCTGGTACCTGTGAATTGGTTAGTATAGGGATTTTCTTTACATTCGGGATTATAAGCAATAATACCAGTAGTCCCGTTAGCAAATTGAACGCCTATTGCTTCTGTGTCCCAATTTTCCTGTCCTAAATCAGCTGCGGTTTTGATTGTTGAAATATTAATAGTTTCGGATTCAGTATTGTTACTAATATCTATAATTTTCCAATTAATTTTATCAGAAAAACAAGAAGTAATTTCATTACTGTTACAAACTCTTGTAATCTTAAAATGTTTTCCAAGAGCAGCAACAAAGTCAGCAGTATTAGAATACCCTGCAAGAGACTGTTGAGTATTCATGGTTTTGAGAGCTTCTTCTAATTTTCTTTCAAAGACCTGAGCGGAAGTATTCCAGGCTCGCTCTTGATAATTTGCAATTAATGTCGGAATAGTCATGGCAGCAACAATGCCGATGATTGCGAGGGTAATCAAAACTTCCGCAAGTGTGAAGGCAGCTTTCTTTTTAAAGTCGTTAAGACGATAAGACGTTAGGACGTTAAGTTCATTACTGTGAGCTTCGCTCACATATTTGTCATGCTGAACTTGTTTCGGAATCTCATCATGAGCTGATAGCCCCCTCTCCCTTAATCCCTCTCCCGTAGGGCGAGGGAAGGTATTCATGTCATTACGAGAAGTGTGCGCAGTACCTTCTGCTAAGGTAAAACCCTTACATAGTGTCAACTTCGGGGGGGGGCGACTATCTGAACCGCTTTTGTAGTGTTTGTTTTCATGATTTTATCCTCCTGTTTTCTTCATTAAATATTATTTTTGATATTTTGTCAAGAAAATTTTTCAGTGGATTTTTATATAATTTGCTATTTTTATTTTTTTATGATACAATTTTTCCCGTACCCAATAAGATTTATAAAGGTGGTGAAAATATAAAATGGCAGAAGTCAAAGTCGGAGAAAACGAATCAATCGAAAGTGCATTGAGACGTTTTAAGAAAAAAATCCAAAAGGCCGGCATTCTTTCAGAAGTTAAAAAACGCGAAAGATACGAAAAACCGAGCGTTAAAAGAAAACGCAAATCCGAAGCGGCAAGAAAAAGAAAAGTATAACTAAAAGAGCCTTTTAAGGCTCTTTTTTAATGTGTTTTTACGGCTATTTTGTTTCAATAAAATTTGTATTCGGAATATATTCCGATTTATGACCGTTAATTTCAATATTATTAATAATATTCGCGCGTTTTTTGCGGAAAAGCATATCTACAAATGCTTCCAGACGGGTTATAAATCCTGCTTCCCCTGTATGTTCATCAATTGTAAGGTTCAAAAGCGGCTTATTGAATCTTTTTGCTTTTCTTGTAATTCTTTCAATCATTAATGAATCAGGACCGCAGCCGAAAGCTGTCAGGGTAATCACCCCGTCGACTTTGTTATCTTTCAGGTAATGGCCGGCACTTCCTGTCATGTCGTATTCATTGGCCCAGTATTGCTCGTTTCCGAGAGATGAAATTCCGTCATCCAATTGCTCGTTCGATAATTGGAGCGATGTGTAAACTTTTACGTCCATTGCCTCAAGTTTGTCAAAAATTTTCATGCAGGTTCTGTCGTCATAAATGTTATATCCGTGTGACACAAGCGCAATTGATATAGGGTATTCTTTTGTCTGGTTTTCAATAAAAACTTTTCCTTGAAGTGCATAATTCAATGCTTTTTTGTAACTCATGCCGGATTTTGCCATGATATGAAAATTGTTGTAGCAGCGCCAGCCGGCTTTTGAGGCTTTTTTAATAGTCTTTTCGTCAGTAATTCCAAAAGGTTTTGCCATTTCCGCCAGAAATTCGTAAAGGCCGTGACCTTTTTCTGACTTGTCAAGTGTTGCCTCAACCATTGTAAAATCGCGTTTTACAACGTTTCTGACTAAATCAGGTAAGCCTCTTATTTTTGAACAGTTATAAATTTTCGGCGCAATTGACTGGATTGACGGTACAAAAATTTTGTCTACACCCTTGTCAATCAAATTCAAGATATGCCCGATATAAACTTTTATTGGAAGGCAAGTTTCCGTTACAACCAACGCGGAGCCGCTCGACATCGTTTGTTTTGTCGTTACATCAGACAAAATGATTTTTATACCCAAATCCGTGAAAAATCCGTAATAAAAAGGGTAATTGTTATAAAATGACATTGCTCTTGGTATTCCGATTACTTTTTCCATTTCCATATCCCAGTTTTCTACTACTTGTATAATACTACAATAAAAAAATTTTTACCACCCTAAAATATAAAATTTAACAATTTTGTTGTATTATTTAATTATGCCACACTTTTTTATATCGTCAAAAGATGTTAATAACAATCGCATTGCAATATCTGACAGGGAAAATTACAACCATATTGCAAAATCTTTGCGTATAAGAAAAGGTGAGAAACTGCTTTTAATTGACGAAAATAAAATTCAATACGAAACTGTTGTTGAAAATGTTACATCAAGTGAGGTTGTCGTAAGAATTGAAAATAGTTATAAGTCTTTTAGAAGCCTGGATTTTGGATTATATCTGGCACAAAGTCCGCTCAGAAGTGACGCGCAATCCTTTGTTGTTGAAAAAGCTGCAGAGCTTGGCGTCAAAGGAATTTATCCTGTTCGGACTGACAATTGCGCTCTGGGTGATGAAGTTATTAAAAAGAAAATAGATAAGTAGCAAAAAATTATGTATCAGGCTTCAAAACAGTGCGAAAGAGCGGATATCCCTGCATGTTTTGAACCGGAAACGCTTGAAAATTTGGTTGAAAAATTTGATAGGGTAGTTGTTTTTTGTGAGCGAATTGCCTCAAAAACTCTGCACGATATCGCACCTGTTAAAAAAGGCGAAGACGTTCTTGTTATAATCGGCCCTGAGGGCGGATTTTCCGACAGGGAATTCAAGCTTTTTGAAGACAAAAAATGCGATATGCTGACTCTCGGTAATCTTATTTTAAAAGCAGAAACAGCGGTTACGGTTGCACTCGGGAATATTATATATGAATTTAACGGAAAAAATTAAAAATGATGAAATTTTAGATACTATTGCCCGCAGCTGCAGCGGTGAAATTTATCTTGTGGGCGGCGCTGTGAGGGATTTTTTGCTTGGAAAAAATACTTACGACCGCGATTTAATTGTTTGTAATGAAGATGCCCGCGTGTTTTCACAAAAATTAGCTGAAAGATTCGGCGCAACATTTGTCCCGCTTGATGAAGTCAACAGAATTTACCGTCTGGTTTTTAAGGATAAATTGAATTACCTTGACATCACAAATCCTGTTGAAAATTCGCTTGAGGCGGATATTAAGCGCCGCGATTTGACTATTAATGCGATTGCCGTAAATATAAAAACAGGTGAAGTCGTTGATTTGACCAGTGGTTTGAAGGATATCAAAAACAAGAAAATAAATTACATATCTGAACAAAATTTTATAGATGATCCGTTACGGCTTTTGAGAATTTATAGATTTCAGGCATGTTTGGGATTTGATGTGGTGCCGGAATTAACAGAAATTGTCAAAAAGCATAAAAAACTTATTCATAGACCAGCCTTTGAACGAGTAATTTATGAAATCGTTAAACTCTTTGGAGGTAATTATTCTCATCAAGCCTTATTGGCAATGGATGACGCAGGTTTTTTGGAAGAAATTTTTCCTGTAATGGCTGAGGTTAAAAAAGTTCCGCCAAATTCACATCACCATCTTGATTTGTTTCACCATTCAGTCGAAACTGTCAGACAGATTAATGAAATATACAAAAGCAGTCCTGTTGAAGTCAAAGAACATCTTGAACGCGTTGATTTCGGCGGCTTGCCCAGAATTGCGCATTTAAAACTTGCCGGTTTTTTGCACGATATCGGCAAATTTTCTACCTGGACCATAGAACAAGATACCGGCCGCCACAGATTTATCAAGCACGATGATGTTGGTTCAAAAATGGCGTTGAAAATCTTAAAAGATATGCATTTCTCTAATAAGCAGGTTGATTATATTACCTCAATGATTAAAAACCACATTTATCCGTCTCATGTAATGTGTAGTCCCGATGTGTCCGAAAAAACTATGATGCGGTTTGTCCGGAAATCCGGTCTTAATTCAATTGATAATATCGTTCTTGCTATGGCCGATAGATTATCCGCCAGGGGGCCTGAAATTACTCAAGAAATTGTTGAAAATAATATCTCTTCTCTAAAAAAACTCGTTGAATTTTATCTTGCTGTGCGTGATACCTTGAAACCGCTGCCTAAGCTCCTTGACGGTAACCAGATAATGAAAATTTTGAAAATTAACCCTTCCCCCCTGCTTGGTGAAATCCTTGATGCTCTCCATGACGCTCAGTACGAAAATTTAGTGCTGACTAAAGACGATGCAATTCAATTTGTCAAGAATTTTTATAAAAAATCGTTTGAATAAACTAAACTTTACAAAAATTTACATTTGTTTTTTATCAAAAAAATTGTATTTTTTACAATTTTTCGTTAATTTTTGTCGAAAAATGATTAAAAAAATAAAAAAAAAGTTTTTAAAAAACGTATTTTTATAAAAATATTTTAAAATTCATCTTTACATTAACTTAACAAAATAGCCAGCAAGAGCAATTTTTGATTTTGACGGCTTTTAATTTGAATGTCCTATTGTTATAATAGTAACAGAAATTATCAGACGAATTTATGATTAGTAAGATTAGTAGTGTAGAAAACAGAAATTATACCCCAAATAGGGATGCAAAAAATCAGCAGCCGGCATTTAACGGGCTTGGTGATGCGATTTTGCGCGGCATTCAGCTATGTGAAGAAAATCCTATGCTGAATGTATCTGTTTTGGATTTGTCTACTGCAATTATACCCAGAACGGTTATTGAGACCAAAGAATCCAATGGATATGCAGGTATGGAAGCTTTCCGTCGTGAATCTTCCGGCTTGATTGTTAACTGTTTATTGCCCAGCTTTATAGTTATGGGTGTTGCTGCATTGTTGCAAAAATTCGGCATTGTTAAGGGCGTTAAAGGTATGTCTAATGTCTGGGCAAATGAAGAATCTTTGAAAACCGTTCAAAAATATCTTTCAAATGCTGCAGGCAAAGGTACTCAACGCCTTGAAAGTGCTATGACGTCCTTTGTTAATGATTTGACGGGTATCGACGGAAATACTAAAAAGGCATTTAAAGATTTTGATTTGAAATCAGGCATTAAAATGGCTGCTGAATCTGCTGTGTCTGATAATGGCAAGAAACTTTTTAAACAAGGCTATCTTGATATAGCAGGCAAAACTCATATGACGGAACATCTTGAACTTAACGGAAAAGTTCTGTCTAAAAATCTTAAAGGTTATTTGGAAGATTTTGTCAAAGTTCATAAAGCTATTGAGAAAAACGGTGTTAAAACTACCGAAGATTTATCCAAATTTATCAATAAATCAATCAAACTTGTTAACTGGAAAAGTTTTGCCGGACTCGGTGTTATTCTGCCGCTGGCAATATCAATGCAGCCCCTGAACAGGTGGCTAACGGCGCGTCATTCCGGTGTGAAAGGCGCCCCGATATATAAAGATTTCGGAAAAACACCGGAACAGGCTGAATTGACTCCGAAAGAAAAAGCAGCATTATTGAAACAAAAATTTATCTCCGTCGGTTCTATGATAGGTGTGATGCTTGTTTCAATGGGCTTAAAGCTGCCGAGTAAACAAATGCTGCAGTTTAAAGGAATCTTCCCGACAATGGATCAGGCAAGATTGATATCAACAGCAACATTTGCAAGCCGTATGATGTCATCTGAGGATAAAAATGAGCTTAGAGAAGCAACTATTCGTGATATCGCGACCTTCTCAAGTTTGTATTTTTTGGGTGATTATGCTGCAAAAGGCGTTGCAACTTTGATAGAAAAAATTAAGCCTGACGTTAAATTACTCAATAGGTTAAAAGATACCCCGAAAGATGCAAATGTGATGAAAAAATTCTGGCACTGGGTCAAAGATGTAAGTCTTAAATCTTCAGATGAAGTGGTCGGGAAAACCGCAAAGAATTTACGTTCAGTATGTCAATTGGGTAACCTAGCCTTCTCTTTGTTGGCTTTAGGGTTATTTATTCCGCTTTATACGCGTACCCAAACTAATAAGAAACATGAAGCTGAACTCAAGAAACTTGCAGAATCCTTAAATACTACAAACGGTTTTTTGAGAAACCAGATTAAAGATTCATCCCCTACATTTAAATCTTTTTTTAATTTATAATAGGAACGGAATATGAAAGTACAACAGATTAATCAACAACAATTTATTGACAGAAATAGCAAGCATAATAATGCTGCACAGCAGAATTTTACAGGATTTGCCGAATTTGGCACCCAGCTTGCAAATGCAGGTATGCAATTTTTAAGATTTTTGGATACGAATCAAGCGTGGGGTGCAACTGCTGTAGATTTTTCATGTATGGTTGCCCCGAGATCAATTACTGATTTTACCCGTAATCCTCAGGCCGGGATGGAAACCATGCGCAGAGAATCAAGCGGTACGGTTAACCATGCTGCTGTCGGACTTGTTTATGGACCTCTTGCAGGTTTGCTGCTCGCTGCTGTCATTAATTCTAAATACGGTATTAAAGCAAATAATATTTATGCCGGTTCCGATGCAATTGATATTTTAAGCAAATTCCGATATGATGTCTTGAAATCAGCCAGCACTGATAATGTTATGGATTATTCAAAACTTGTAGCTTCAAGTATTTCAACTTCTGACGGTAAAAAATTCCTCTCTGATGAAGCAAAAGACAGGTTTGCAAAAATTCTTGCCGATGACATTAAATCACCGGCAAAACATAATAGAAACCTTCTTAGAGATGTTGTTCTTTCAGATTTAGGAGAAGAAGCTAATGTTATTATGAAATCCGGCGGTAAAGAAGTTAAATCTCCTTTAAAAGATGTTGTTGAAAATATTACGTCTATGTCCAAAGCTTTGTTCAAAGATAAGGTTGTTGAGTCTTTCAAACATGCTGCAAAATTTGAGGATGTAAATTTTGTCAAATCAATGAAAAATTTCGGACTCAGAAGATCTGTTCTCGGACTTGGTATTGCATCAGCTATCGGCTGTTGTATTCAGCCTTTGAATATTTATCTTACGAAAAAGAAAACAGGCAGTGACGGTTTCGTAGGTGTAGAAGGCCGTGAAAAAGACAATTCAACAGGTTTTAAAGCCATGAAAGTCGGTATGGCAGCAGCATTCGGTACTATGGTTTACGGATTGATTACTAAATTTGATCCGAAAAAATTCCTGCCGAATATTCAATATAAAGGTTTGACACCGACACTTAACCAGTTTAAACTTGTTTACGGATTGACTATTATGTCAAGATTTCTGGTTGCCCGTGATAAGGATGAACTCCGTGAATCATCTGTTAAAGACACTTTGGGCTTTTTAAGCTGGCTTGTATTCGGCAACTTTGTTGCTAAAGGTACTTTAAAAGCTTTGGATAAAAACCTTGTCGGAAAAACAAGAGATGAAGTTCTCTACGGTGCTTTGAAAAAAGCCGGAATTTCTACAGTAAAAGACGGTAAAGCATTGTCATTTAAGGAACTTTTGAAGCTTTTACCGAAATCTGATAAAGCTGCGAGAAAGAGTCTGCGTTATCTGAATATTGCTCAGCTCGCCGGATATTTGTTCTCCGGGCTTGTGCTGGGTGTTGGTATTCCCAAACTCAATATTTATATGACAAATAAAAGTGAACAAAAACGTGCTATGAAACGTACGATTGCGTCGGAAAATATTATGTTTAAGCCTGAAAATATGGCATTTTTGAGCAATAATATGAATTTCACATCAAATAAAATTTTAAATGAAAATTAATTGATATGCCGCTTATTTTGATAAGGGCGGCATTTTAAAATTAAAAATGTTTATCCTTGTGCATTTGCGCCGGATACAACCTCAATAATTTCCTGAGTGATGGCAAATTGTCTTGTTTTGTTGTATTGAATGGATAATTCACTGAGCATTTTTTCTGCATTTGATGTTGCCGCTGACATTGCAGTCATTCTGGATGCAAGTTCTGACGCTTGAGCTTCCAGCAAAGCCTGATAGATAATGTTTGTGATATAAAGCGGCACAACTTTTTGTAAAATGCTTTCTTTGTTTGGCTCAAATTCCATCAATGGGTCAATATGATGGTCTTCTTCAGGCTTTTGCACGGGAAGCACGACCCAGTCTTCAGTAAAATAACTCATCATATTTTTAAAACGCGTTGTTACAATTTCAATTCTGTCGATTTTTTCTTCGACAAAATATTTAGCAATATCTTCGGTAATTATGTTTGTTGCAGCGGGTGTCGGGTCATTTGCAACGCTCAAATATTCACCAGCAATTTCGCAATCAAGATTTTTACATCTTTTGTGAAGCACTGAAATCCCTTTTTGACCTACTACAAACAATTTGCATTTGATACCCTGAGAAGCGTAATCTTCAATGAGTTTTACTGTTTTTCTGATAACATTTGCATTATAGGCGCCTGCAAGACCTTTATTAGAAGTTATCACAAGTATACCTGCTGTTTTTACAGGCCTGGTTTTTAAAAGACACGGGTAATTATCAACGGCTTCCTTTGAATTTACTTTGCAGTCATTGATATTACCTACGGAATTCAAAAGTTTTGAAAACATTTTATTTAATTCCGCAGTGTATGGTCTTGAGGCTTTGACGGCATTTTCAGCGCGTTTAACTTTTGCAGCTGCAACCATTTTCATTGCGCGGGTTATTTTTTTTGTGCTTTCAACACTTTGTATTCTGTTTTTTATGTCTTTTAAATTAGCCATTATATTACCTTTTTAGAATGTTTTTTTGAAGTTTTCAATTGCATTTTTGAGTTCTTTTTTGTCATCGTCAGACAGTGCGCTGCCGCCGTTTAATCTGTCGGAAAGTTCTTTGAGGTTTGATGACAGGTGAACAAACCATTCTTTTTTAAATCTGCCGATATCTGAGGTTTTGACGTCATCAAGAAGTCCCTCGTTTGCCGCGAACAAAATACTTACCTGTTCAGCAACGCTCAGCGGATTGTATTGAGGCTGTTTCAAAACTTCCGTCAATTTTTCGCCTCTGAGAAGCTGGTTTTTTGTTGCCTGATCAAGGTCTGATGCGAATTGAGCAAAAGCTTCGAGTTCTCTGAACTGTGCCAAATCAAGTCTTAATTGTCCGGCAACCTGTTTGATTGCTTTTGTTTGGGCAGCACCGCCGACACGGGATACTGAAATACCTGCGTTGATTGCCGGTCTTACGCCTGCATTAAACAAGCCTGATTCCAAAAATATCTGACCGTCTGTAATAGAAATTACGTTTGTCGGAATATATGCGGAAACGTCGCCTGCTTGGGTCTCAATAATAGGCAATGCGGTAATACTGCCGCCGCCGAGTTCGTCATTCAGTTTTACTGCACGTTCAAGAAGTCTTGAGTGAAGGTAGAATACGTCACCCGGATAAGCTTCACGTCCCGGTGGTCTTTTAAGCAGCAAACTCATTGCACGATAGGCTTGAGCGTGTTTTGAAAGATCGTCATAAACTATCAAAACTGATTTGCCCTGTTCCATAAATTCTTCCGCAATCGCAACACCCGCAAATGGTGCGATATATTGAAGCGGCGCGGATTCATCAGCTGTTGCGGAAACGATTATTGAATAATCCATTGCACCGTGATTTTCCAATGTTTTTGCCAATTGTGCAACGGTTGATGCTTTTTGGCCTATTGCAACATAAATACAAATTACGTCTGTATCTTTTTGGTTAATTATTGTGTCGATAGCAATAGCAGTTTTACCTGTTTGTCTGTCGCCGATAATAAGTTCACGCTGGCCTCTGCCGATAGGTGTCAGACCGTCGATTGCTGTCAAGCCTGTTTGCAGCGGCTGGTGAACTGATCTTCTTGCAACAATACCTGGCGCAACGCGTTCAATCGGACGGGTTTTAGTGTATTCAATTTCTCCCTTGCCGTCGATTGGTTTGCCTGTAGGGTCTATAATTCTTCCGATTAAGTTATCTCCTACCGGAACGGAGGCAATTCTGCCGGTGGTTTTTACAGTCATACCTTCTTTTATCTGGGCGTATTCACCCAAAATTACGACACCGACGTTATCTTCGTCAAGGTTCATCGCAATCCCGAGAGTGCCTTTGCCGTCTTCAAACATAACAAGTTCACTTGCCATAACGTTTCTTAAGCCGTAAACACGTGCAATACCATCGCCGACTTCCAATACACTGCCGGTATTTGCAACTTCTGTTTGTATTTCGTAATTTTCAATCCGGTTCTTAATAATAGAACTGATTTCATCAGGTTGTATTAGTGTCATAAGTTCCCCTTTATAATATTTTTACTTAGATTTTCGAGTTTATTTTTTATGCTTGTGTCAATTACATTGTCGTCGATGCGGATTACAAGACCGCCGATGACGGTTTCGTCTTTTTGCCATGCTGCATAAATTGTCTTGTGTAATTTTTCCTGCAATTTATTAATTATTTTTTGTTTGTAATCTTCAGATAAATCAACGGCTGAAATAACCAAAATACGTTTGATACCGTTAATTTCATCCAATTCTTGTTTATAGGCTTCCGTTATTTCTTCAAACTCGCCGAAACGTTTTTTTTCTGCCAGAATTCTTAAAAAATTCACCATATTCGAGTTTATCTGGTTTGTGAAAATGTCCGTTAGGATTTCTTGTTTTTGTTCAATCGGAACTGCAGGGGTAATAAGAACATTTTTTAAATCTTCGGAGCTTTTTAAAATTGTTGAAATTGTTTCAAGGTCTTTCAAAATATCATCGCAGGTCATAGAACCGTCCTGACTCATTTGTATCAGTGCGTCTGCGTAAATTTTTGATGTTTGTGATATTTTCATAATTGTACCCTGTCTATTTCGTTGATACTGTCGTCAATAAATTTGTTGTGTAAGTCCGGATTTTCGTTGAGTTTGTTTATAATATTTTGTTTAGCAAGCTCAATGGAATTGTTCACGGTATTTTGAGTTAATTTTGCAGATAAAGATTTTTCTTCCGCATTGATGACTTTTAAAATATTGGATTTGATATTTTCAATCTGAAGTTCGGTATTTTTCATAATGCCTTGAGATAAGTTATGAGCGTTATTTTCTGCGGTCTTTAACTGTTCCGCAACTTCATTATCGGTATTTGCAGCTGTTTTTTGGGCGGTTTTTAAGTCTTTTTCGGCATTTTCTTTTTCCTGTTTTGCGTTTTCAATAGCTCTTGTAACGTCATTTTTAATTTTTTCAATAATGCCGGGCAAATCTATTTTTGCAAATACAACAGCAATAATAATTACCAGAATTGCAAAATTAAATGTATTTGATTGTACTAACAGGTTCCAAAATTCAGCCATGTTTTATCCTAATATTTTTGTTGTAATCACATTTGCAAGCTCATTTACCGTGTTGTCAAGTCTTGATTGAATGTCGGAATTTTGAGCTGCCAAATCAGCTTTTTTTGAATTGATTTCATTTGTTGAATCATTTTTTGCTTTCAACATCATTTCTTTTGAATCCGCGTTTGCCTTTTCAACGCTTGATGAAATAATTTTTTTGCTGTCATCGCGAGCTTTGGTTAATTTGTTTTCGCGTTCGGTCAAGATGTCTGAGGCTTTATCACGTGAATTTTTCGCCTCATTCAAAGTATCATCAACAAGTTTTTCGCGTTTTTCAATAATATCCGTCAAAGGTGCATAGAAAATTTTGTTCATAATGAATACGAACACGAGAAAACTTATTGCTGATACTAAAAATGTTGCGTTGAATTCCATATAGTCCTCTTACATCAAGCCTACCAATTTAGCTGCGATAACGAATGCGTACAATGCGCAGGCTTCTGACAATGCAGCACCAAGAAGGAAAAAACCGAATGCTTTACCGGAAACTTCAGGCTGTCTTGAAATTGCATCCATCAAACCTTTTGTCGCAAACCCGATACCGAGTCCTGCACCGATTGCACCAAAGCCGATTGCGACACCGCCGCCTAATTGTGCCAAGTCAGAAATTGTTTTTAATTCTTCCATTTTTATCTCCTTTAAATTAATGCTCATCGCCTGTGGCTGATGATACATATGCTATTGTCAACATCATAAATACTGTTGCCTGAATAAATGCAACCAGAATTTCAAATAACATAATCGGCAGCGGCAGTAAATATGCAAATACTCCCAGTGCTACCGTTACAAGAATTTCTCCCGCAA
>CALUQQ010000073.1 GCA_944322955.1 Candidatus Gastranaerophilales bacterium | reverse complement strand
GCAATGAAAAAAGTCCTTGCGCATTATGACGTTGAACTTATTGAAAAAGATTTTGAATGCTGCGGGGTGCCTTTTTTATCAAGCGGGAATCCGGAGCGCTATGAAGAAGTTAAAAAACATAACCTCGGACTTTTGAAAGGCGGCTATGACTATGTTATAACCGATTGCGCCAGCTGTGAAAGCGCCTTAAAAAACTATCAATCTGCTGAAAATATTATCAATATCTGCCATTTTCTTGCAATTCAAAATAAAAAAATTATATTTAAAAAGCTCTTAAAGGTAACTTTCCACAAACCATGCCACATGAAATCCGATGCGTTTTTAAAACCTTTATTTGCAAAATGCGAAAATATAGAATACATTGAGGCAAAAGATTACGACGAATGCTGCGGATTTGCCGGCGAATTTGCACTTCGCAACCCGAAATTGTCTTTGCAAATGACGCGGCAAAAAGCCAAAAACCTTGCGGCTACAGGCGCGGATATAATTTTAACCGCCTGCCCTGCCTGTGTAATCGGAATTCATCAGGGGTTTTTAGGCAAAAAACATCCGAAAATTATAAATTTAATTGAATTTTTAGCACTTGCGGACGAAATTATTGAGGGTAAATAGTATTCAAATCAATCCCCAGCGCCTTACAAATCCGGATGACAATAACAATAGTCGGATTTGCCTTGCGATTTTCTATCATATTAAGGTATTTTGTCGAAATATCAACCATTTCCGCAAGCTTTTCCTGCGAAAGTCTGCCCCTTAAACGTTCTAATCTTATATTATCTGCTACTGTTTTTAAAATATCTTTATCATCCATCAAAAATATTTTATTAGAGTTGACAATAATTTAATACCCATGATATTATATTTTTATAGTAATATATTTCTTATTTATAGAATAATATTTCGGTAAAAGGAATTATAATACATGTTACGATTTAAAATTTGTAGATTGGAGGTTTGATGAAAAATTATGGTTTTACGTCAGTAGCAGAAGGTGCTACGCAGCGGATTTGCACAAGAACGGAGCACAACGAGTTCGTCTTTGCTCGCAAAACCTCGCTTTTGCGAGCTGTGCACAATCCAAGACACGTAGAGATGTCAGACAACATTCGTCGTGTTGCATTTACATTAGCCGAGGTCTTGATAACTTTAGGCATAATCGGGATTGTTGCAGCAATGACAATCCCCACATTAATAGCAGATTATAATAAACGACAAACATTATCCAGAGTAAAACAATCCTACTCTCTATTGGCACAGGCAGTAAAAATGTCAGAGGTATACAATGGTGATACTAATTATTGGAATCATAATCAAAAAACGTATGCTTTTTTTGAACAATATATTGCGCCGTACCTGAAAGATATAAAAAACGTAAATAAAGGCGAAGAACAAATTAAATATTACAAACCTAACAACGAAGAATCAACAAGTTTTACACCATTAAGAGAAACAGGAGAAATAATCCGACTTGCAAACGGAACTGATATTTTGGTCAGCAATACTGAAGCTGGAATTTCTCAAACAGAAAAATTGATATGTTTTGATATTAATGGATATAATCAAGGCCCCAACAGATTTGGCAGAGATGTATTTGCAGCAAGTATCAAAAAAGGATACGGACTTATTCCCTATGGTCTGCACGAAAGTTCTGATTCAGATACGTTTAATGATTACGATCGGGATATAATAACCGACAGTACGCTATACGGCTGCAATACAACCGGTGGAAACGGTGCATATTGTCTGGCATTATTAATCTATGACGGATGGGAATTTAAAGAAGATTACCCTTATTAACAGATTTTGGGACTCTGACCCGACAGCCTGATCTATTCGTTATACCGGACTCGGTATCTGCTAAGATTTATCAAATTTAGCATTTTTTTATTTTGAAAAAGCAGGTTTAACACCATTATACAAGAGGTATTGCAATATAATAAAAAATAAATTATAATTTGTTTATATTAAATTTTAATTCGGAGCAAATATGAGGAAATTTGCATTCACACTGGCGGAAGTTTTGATAACTTTAGGTATAATCGGTGTTGTAGCGGCAATGACTATTCCGACACTTATAAGCAATTATCAGAAACAGGCATTGTTCAGCCAGTTTAAAAAAGCATATGCTAATTTAAATCAAGCTTGGAAACTTGCATCTGTTGATTTTGGATATTCGCCCAAATGTTATTATTGGGGAATAGGTCAAAATCCTTATCCGTCTGCTGTTTGCAAGGGATATGACGAAAATGGCGAATGTACCGGATATTATTTGAGCGGAGATGATTCGCAGGCGCCACTGCCGAGCAATTATAACGGTTACTTTGGAGATTGCCAGGCTTTTGGTAATGCTATTGTTAAAAATCTCAAGGTGGTTAAACAGTGCAATGGCAATGCGTACGCTGATGGCTGTATTCCTGATTATCCGGGTAATGATACAATAGCTCAAGAAAATAACACCAGTGATGAACCACTTTCTCAAACCGAAATAAACAAGGCTACAACTGGTATCAACGGTTTTAGAAAACAGAAAATTTTAGAACAATCACAAGCTTTTGTTCTCGCTGATGGAAGCATTCTGATAAGTTACGGCTCTACATTTAGGCCGCATATATTTGCTTATGACGTAAACGGAATGCAGGGACCGAATAAATGGGGATATGATTTGTTTGACTTTAGAACAAGACTTGCACCAGATCATACGACCGGTGTTATTGGCGGCGGATCTTTGAAACAAAAAAATGGAACTTCCTCGTCAGAAATGATTACAAAAATAGCTAAGAATCAAAAGCCTTAAAGTATATTTTTATAATTTTTCGGACTGGTTTAACCGAAAAGCGTTTAACCTGAAAATATATTTTACGCGCCTAATTCGTGGGCTTTTTTGGCGGTTTCATCTATTACGTCGTAGAATAATTTATCAGAATTTTCGTTATTCATTACGCTTATGCCGACAAATGTACAGCCTCCTTTGGTTGCGACATTATCAATCAAATTCTGCACCGTTAATTCGCCTTTGTTGAATACCATTTTAGCAGAGCCTAAGGCTGTTTGGGTTGCAAGCAACAAAGATTTTTCGTAATCCAAGCCTAATTTTTCTCCCGCACGCGCCATATCTTCTATAACTTTATAGAAAAATGCAGGGCCGGAGCCTGAAATAGCTGTCACAATATCAATTTGTTTTTCGTCAACTTCAATACATTTTCCGATATTTGAAAGTAATTTCATAACAAATGCAGCGTCCTCATCACGCGCAAATTCGCCTTTGCAAATTCCGCTCATACCTTCCAGAACTAAAGCCGGAGTATTTGGCATTACACGGATTACACGCTTTTGACCTATAATTTTTTCGATTTTGGATGTGCTTACCCCCGCAGCGATTGATACAACCAGTTTTTCAGGCGTAATCTCTCTTTTTATTTCTTCCAAAATCGTCGGAACATAATTAGGTTTTACAGCGAGAAAAATTACGTCGCTATCCATTACAAGCATTCTGTTATCGGTCAAAACAGGAACTCC
>CALUQQ010000072.1 GCA_944322955.1 Candidatus Gastranaerophilales bacterium | reverse complement strand
AAAATTCCATGAAAGCTTTGAACACTTTAAAGCCTGATGTGGAGCCGTTTGCCACAAAAACTCTCGGTGAAATGATATCAATTATAAAAGATTTAATTAAAAACGGCTATGCTTATGAAGCAAACGGAGATGTGTATTTCAGGGTTAAAAAATTCCCGCGTTACGGTTATCTTTCAAAACAGCCGATTGATAAGCTTGAAAGCGGTGCGAGAATTGAAGTGGGAGAACATAAAGAAGATCCGCTTGATTTTGCATTGTGGAAAAAAGACGAAAAATTCGGTTACAATTCCCCGTGGGGTGTTGGCCGTCCCGGATGGCACATAGAATGTTCCGCAATGAGCCGTAAATATTTGGGCAAAACAATTGATATTCACGCAGGCGGAGCGGATTTGATTTTCCCTCACCACGAAAATGAAATTGCTCAATCTGAATGTGCAAACAGCTGCAAGTTCGTAAATTACTGGCTTCATAACGGTTTTGTGACCATTAATAAAGAAAAAATGTCAAAATCTCTCGGGAATTTCCTGACAATTGACGATTTGTTGAAAAAATATGACTCAAATACAATAAGATTTTTCATTTTAACAAATCATTACAGAATGCCCGTTGAATTTTCGGATGAAGCTTTAGCGTCAGCTCAGGCAGGTGTTAAACGGCTTTTGAATGCTAAGCGTACAAAGATTAATGAGAATTTGGATATTACCAAAACAGATGAATACAAAGAATTTGTCGACGCTATGGATGATGATTTGAACACATCTAAAGCACTCGCTGTTTTGTTTGAACTGGCAAATAAAGCAAATAAAGACGATAAAGATGCGTTTACGATTTTGTATAAACTTGCATCTGTTCTAGGTTTTAGTTTTGAAAAAGCAGAGCTTTCCAAAGAAGAACTTGAAAGAGCTGTCGGGCATGCGTCAGAAGTTTTGGGTGAAAAATTTAATTCAATGGATGAACTGATAGAATTTCGTAAAAAAGCGCGAGAAGAAAAGAATTGGGAAGTCGCTGACAAAATCCGTATAGCTCTTGATGAAGTCGGAATTGTGGTGAAAGATTCCAAAGACGGCACGGTTTTAGAGTTGAAATAATGTTGTCGGGTTAGATGAAAAATTCTAACCCGACTTGCAAAATTTAATTATTCAGCCTCTTTGCAGGAATGCGCTCCTTCCCATGAAAGTTTGTCATGGCAGTGCAGATAATCCATGTTTTTGTTATATATTACCCAGGCCGTACAATGCTGCCCGGATGAGTTCGTGTGCTTGGAAGGATCACAGCCATTTTCAAATGAGAAAATTTCAGGATCATCTTTAGCACCTGTAGGGAACAGACCTTTTGCATTATATCTGAAATAAAATTTTGTTTTCCCGAGGATATTATCTTTTGCGTTCGGTAAAACTACATAAATTGTCCCCCATACGAGTGCTGAAGAAGATCCTCCGTTATACCAGCCCATTCCAATAAATGTTCCGTCCTGTAAAAAGAAATTTGAACTTGGTGCAGTGTCTGTGGTTTCACTAATTATCCCGTTTGCTTCAGTTAATTTGTCACCTGCAATATTGTAGCTTGCCCATGGAAAACATACTTTGCCTGCTTCGCAAATTTTAGATACCCTTAAATATTTTCTTAAACGTTCTGCTATTATGTCGTTACCGCTTTTGTCATATATGGTTTTTCCTGTATCTTCATCTATCATGCCTGTATTAGTCGGGTTTAGCCCCCATGTATTAACAGGGCCGTATTCAACTGTCATCATCTGGTACGCACTCGCAAGCATTGAATATATTTTCGTTAACTGTGATACAGTCTGTTTTTCTTTATAGCTTGTAATTAATGTCGGAATTGTCATCGCAGCTACAACTCCTATTATGCCTAAAGTGATAAGCACCTCCGCAAGTGTAAAACCGAATTTTTTCATGTAACCTCCATTTGACTTATAATTCATTATGAAATATCTATAATTCATTTAGCTGCCTGTTAATTCAATATTATCGCGTACGCGATAGGATATTTAATATATTACATTCAAAATTGATAATATGCAAGATGTTAAGAAAAAAGTTATTTATTCTTCCATTGCCAGGACAGTCAAGCGCCTTAGAGGAGCCAAAAGTCAGTTTATGCTCGGGGCTGAATATGATATTCCGTCATCGGTTTTGAGCGATTTGGAACGCGGGGTTAAGGATCCTCAGCTTACGACTTTGTTTAAACTTTCTGGTGCGTTCGGGCTTTCGATTTCACAATTTATGAAGGAACTGGAAAAAGAATTACCACAAAATTTTTCGGTTAATGAAGAATAATGTTTGTCATATAATATTTATATGAAAAGAGCTTTGCTTTTATTTTTAATATTTTTGGCTTGTCCTTTAGTGAATGCGGAATCCGTAGTTCCTGAAGCCACATTGGGAATAGCCCGTGAGGCTGAAATCAGAGCTGTATATGAAAAGCCTAAATCCGAAATTGTCCGCGTAGGGCTTGGTGACAATTCGTTCAACAAATATGATTATGACAAGGCCGGAATTTTTGCGGAAGCTGAGATGAATGTTTTTGACGGTTCGGAATTAATTGTAAATGTTCCTGCATATAAAACAGTTAACGTAAAGCTTTCTTCCGATATGTTTGTTTTGACGTACGATAGCGGTGAGGTTATTGATCAGGTCAAGGGGCCTGTGAGATTTGTGTGTAATGACGGGAGATTAGGCGTAAAAAATTTAAAACGTGTCGGCACTCAGGCTTTTTACAGAGGCGAAATGGAGATTACAAAGTATCATAAAAGACTCGGGCGTTTTCATATTGTGAACGTCATTGTGGTTGAAGATTATCTGAAAGGAGTTGTGCCGAATGAAATGCCTGTGCATTTCGGCCTGGAAGCATTAAAGGCGCAGAGCGTTGCCGCAAGAAATTATGTTTTATCACCGAGAGTAAAGGCTTATGACGCATTTGATGTTGTGGATAGTGTCGCAAGTCAGGTGTATTTTGGCGCCGGATCCGAAAAAGATTTGGGTACACGCGCGGTAGAAGAAACGGAAGGTATTGTCGCGCTTTACAATTGGGATTTAATCCTTGCCCAATATTCATCAACCGCAGGCGGGTATACGGAGAGTTTTGCAAATGTTTTTTCCGACCCTAAATCAAAAGCATTCCCGTCGGTTTCAAAACCATATTTGATTGCCAAACCTGATATGCTCAGCCAGCAGCCTTTATCCATCGAAGAAGATGCGACGGCATTTTACAAATCAAAACCCGATTCTTATGACATAAAATCACCTTATTTCAGATGGGAAAGAACCTGGACAAAAGACGAACTCCAAAAAGTTTTGCAGTCAAATCTTACGGTACAATCCGCAACAGGATTTGTTCATCCTAAATACAAAAAAGGTGATAGGCTTGATGATATTGTTAAACTTGATGTTAAGCGCCGCGGCGAATCCGGCAAAATTATTGAAATGGAAATTGTCACTAAAACCCAAAATTATAAGGTGTATAAAGAACTTGTTGTACGCAGACTGTTGACAAATAAAGGCAAAGCACTCCCGAGTGCGAATGTTGTATTTGAACATACCCTTGATGAGGACGGGAACCTTATTTCAGTCACGGCTTTTGGCGGAGGTTTCGGTCATGGCGTGGGTTTGAGTCAATACGGTGCCGGGTTTATGGCAACTGAATTAAAATTGCCTTATGAAAAAATCCTTAAACATTATTACACCGGAATTACCCTCGGCACAAAACCTTTTGTTCTGTCTGCGGATAAAAATATTGTATCTCAGAATTTTT
>CALUQQ010000071.1 GCA_944322955.1 Candidatus Gastranaerophilales bacterium | reverse complement strand
TAAATTCTGCCGATACCCCGAGATTTTGGGATAAAACTGCTGTGTTTTCTGTCATTATGACCTCCTTTTTAAGTTCTTTTATAATTTCTTTTAAATATTTTTCTTTTTCGTTTATCGGTGATGTTATTAGATTTTCAATATTTTGTTCAAATTTTTCGGGTAAAATTTTGCAGTTTTCTTTTGAGAATTTAATTAATCGCTTTTCACCCGGGTGAAGCTGTTTATTTAATGCAAATATTACATCAAAATAGCTTGCTAAAAACGCGGTTATTCTATGATTAACGCTGTTGATATCACATCTTTTTACGGCAAGCAGAATTTGATCCGTAAAAGTCGCCGACATTTTTCCGTATAAAAGCGGAAGATTTTTCGCAATAATATTTTTTGCAAGCTGTTTGGGATATTCTCCGTTAACACTTGTTTGCAAATTTTTATACCAGCCATCCGGATCATACAGTATTTTGGAATTTTTAATATTATAGATAAAGCATGTTGAATACCCGACAGAGGCCTCAAAATTATTCCAGATGCGTTTAACTTGTTCCTCAATCCAATTTGACGAACGGTACATAATGTCAATTCCTTTTGGGGAATTATTTAATATCCATTCATCGCCGTTTTCAAAAAAATTATTGTCAATTTCGTATTTTTTAGCAAATTTTTCGGCTATTTTACGTCTTTTTTCAATATTTATCGGATTTTTAACGTAAAAATACAAATCATAATCGGAAACTTCATCGTCATAACCGCTTGCGGATGACCCGCCGAGTGCTATTGCTTTTATATTCTCGTCGTTTTTAAATTCATTAATTATTTCATCTATGATATTCATATAAAAATATTATACTAAAAAAATATCCAAAGATATTTATGTTTATAGTATAATTTTTAATAGGATAGACAGTTTATGAAAAAGGAGGCCAAATGGGCAAAATAGAAATTACACACGAAATTGAAAATCAATGCTGTGTATGCCGTGGAGTTAAAGGCGTACCGGCACCAATCCCTCAAGAAGGTGAATGGACAAAATGCAAAGAGATTAAAGACATATCAGGTCTTACACATGGCTGCGGATGCTGCGCACCTCAACAGGGTACTTGCAAATTAACACTTAACGTTAAAGAAGGTGTTATCCAGGAAGCTCTTGTTGAAACAATCGGATGCTCCGGCATGACTCACTCTGCTGCAATGGCTGCTGAAATTCTTCCGGGTAAAACAATTCTGGAAGCTTTAAATACTGACCTTGTTTGTGATGCTATTAACGTTGCAATGAGAGAATTATTCTTGCAAATTGTATACGGCAGAACTCAATCAGCATTTTCTGAAAACGGACTACCTGTCGGCGCAGGACTTGAAGATTTAGGTAAAGGACTTTGTTCAATGGTAGGTACTATCCACTCAACTAAACAAAAAGGTGTTAGATATCTTTCGTTGACTGAAGGTTATATCTTGAAAATGGGTCTTGATAAAAATAATGAAGTTATCGGGTACCAGTTTGTTAACCTCGGTAAAGTTATGGATGCTATTAAAAAAGGCGTTGATCCTAAAGAAGCTTATGAGAAAAATATCGGTACTTACGGTAGATTTGCTGATGCCGTAAAATATATCGATCCGAGACAAGAATAATCCCGCCTCGCCCCTTGCGGGAGAGGGAAGAATTTCAACACGAGGCACGAGTGTTAGAAATTCGGGTGAGGGGTAATAAATGTAGTTAATTATGAGGAATAAAATATATGACAGTTAAATTTGAAGGACAAGACAGACGCGAAGCTACTTTGAAAAAAGTTTTGCCCGAATACGGGTTTAAATCTTTGGAAGAAGCCCGCGATTTATGTTTATCTAAAGGCATTGATGTAGATGCTATTGTAAAAGGCATTCAGCCTATCGCATTTGATAACGCATCTTGGGCTTACACACTCGGCTGCGCTATCGCTATTAAAAAAGGTATTAAAACTGCCGCAGAAGCTGCTGAAGCTATCGGCTTGGGTTTGCAGGCATTTGCTGTGCCGGGTTCTGTAGGTGACAGTAGAAAAGTGGGCATTGGTCACGGTAACTTGGCTGCTATGCTTTTAAGAGAAGAAACAAAATGTTTTTGTTTCTTAGCCGGCCATGAATCTTTTGCTGCTGCTGAAGGTGCTATAGGTATTGCAAGAAACGCTAACAAAGTCAGAAAAGAACCTCTGAGAGTTATTCTGAATGGGTTAGGTAAAGACGCCGCTTATATTATTGCTAGAATTAACGGCTTTACGGCTGTTGAAACTGAATATAATTATAAAACAGGTGAATTAAAGGTTAAAAAAGAAATTCCTTTCTCAGACGGCGAAAGGGCAAAAGTTAAATGCTACGGCGCTGATGACGTTAATGAAGGTGTCGCAATTATGATTAAAGAAGGCGTTGATGTTTCTATTACAGGTAACTCAACTAACCCGACACGTTTCCAACACCCTGTTGCAGGTACTTACAAAAAATGGTGCTGGGAAAACGGAAGAAAATACTTCTCAGTAGCCTCAGGCGGTGGCACAGGTCGTACGCTTCACCCTGATAACGTTGCAGCAGGTCCTGCATCTTACGGTATGACCGATACTATGGGTAGAATGCACGGTGACGCTCAGTTTGCAGGTTCATCTTCTGTTCCCGCTCACGTTGAAATGATGGGTGTTATCGGCATGGGTAATAACCCGATGGTAGGCGCTACAGTTGCTGTTGCTGTTGCCGTTGAAAAAGCTATGGCTTAATAGTAATCATGAATTCGAGATTTTAAAAAACACTCCGAAAGGAGTGTTTTTTCTTGCAAAAAATGCAAAAAAATGATATAATTTGAGTGAAAACGATAAAAAAGGAGCAAAAATGATGAAAAACAATGAGTCTGGAAATGTCGGGGGGGGGCGACCCTTTTAACCGCTCGTAATGCGGGTTTTGCCGGTATTGGTTTAGTAAAGATACTAAGATACTATGATACTAAGGCCCTAAGAAGTAACTGTCGGGTTAGAAAACCCGACCTGGAAGAAACCCTGCGTGAAAACCGGACATTTTTCCAAAAATCTAAGATTTTGGAAAAAGTAGTCAAACGAGTTCAGAGTGACAAAACTGTGAGCGAAGCTCAGAGTAAACACTTATTCCCCTATTCCCTTATTCACTTCAAAGAAAGCCCCTTCACGTCAGCAGAGGATGCGGTACATGCTGGCATGTCAGACACTATTTGTCGTGTTGCGTTTACATTGGCAGAAGTCTTAATCACGCTCGGTGTAATCGGCGTGGTTGCCGCCTTGACTATACCGACGATATCAAAAAATATACAGCAGGCGGTATTAAAAAATCAGTTTAAGAAATTCTACAGTACTTTCTGGCAGGCAGTAATAGGAATACAAACAAAAGAAGGATTTCCAATAAACTGTTATTACTGGGACGGTACTAACCCTTACACCGGTAAATGTACTGTTTTATGCGAAAGAAATAAATATGGCAAATGCATAACAGGCACCTCTGTCTGCGAAGAAACAGGGGAGGCTATTCCTGAGGATTTTAACGGTCCGGGACAACAATGTTCGGAGTTTCAGGAAGAATTATTTTTAAAAACTTTAAAAACAGTCCGAATATGTAAAGACAAGGCATATGAGCAGGGATGTTTGCCAAAAGATTTTAGAGGTGTAGATATTGTTAATGCAGAAAAAAATCCTGATAAAGAATATGATCCTGACGGGACTTTTTCTGATTCTTTAGTCAAAAATAATTATCCGGTCTTTGTTCTGTCCGACGGAACATATATTATAGAATATCATTCTTATTTATTTGACAGACCAATATATACTGTAGATGTGAACGGACACAAAGGACCAAATAAGTGGGGATATGATATATTTTCATTTAGAATTGAAGGCAATATCAGTAACGGTATAAGCACGCTTAAACCTGTTACTTATGCTTATGAAGCAGGCGGCAAAACTTCTGAAACTATGTATAAAGAAGCATTTAACATAAAATAAAAGGCTCTTTTTCAAGAGCCTTTTATTTTTTATTTCAAAAAGTTAAAGTAGGTTATGCCCGTATTCGGCGTTGAACCGTTATTTATAAGGTTCATTCTGCCAGTTCTGTTTGTCACATCAATTTCACCGGCGCCGGAGTAGGTATCTTTTACTCTTGCGTTTCCGGTAAATTCTGCTTTTAGTTTTCCGTCACGGGTGATGATATATGTGACATCGGCTTTTGAATATTCATCGTCCAATGCTTTTATATTAATATCATCAAGCGCTTCGTAATAAGATTTGTATGCATAATTTGTGTCGTTAAAGGTTAAAGCGTTGTCTTCTTCACCTATTGTTCCGCTTGACATTAATGAAAGGCCTTTTGCTTCAATGTTAGCTTTCAAAGGGTTTGACGTTGCGTTAAGAATTGACCCGGTAAGACCTTTTTCGTCCAAATCTGTCAGAAGAATTACTCTGCCGTCAGCTTTAATGTGGTCAACATTCATATTTGAACCTTTGCTTGACATATTGATTACATAATCTCCGCCTGTGCCTTTTGTGTCGTTTGTTGCGGCATTGATTTTGCCTTTGACATCAATATTTATTGATTTTGACGTGTCAACTTGAGTGCCGTCAGGACCGTAAGTGTATCCACCGCCGCTTGTCCCTGTCTCAACGCCGATTTTACCGTTGTTGACCGTGATGTTCAAATCTTTGCCTGCTCTTATTTGTGTCTCTTTTGTGCCTGCATTTAAAATTGAACCGTCGGTTTGGGTTATATTTACATTGTTTGAAGCGTTGAGATTGGCTTTGGAATCTTTATTCATTCCGATGTGGCCTAGAACAAAGTGTGAATTGCTGTTAACCGCATTAATATCATTGCCCTGAACACTTCCGCGTACTTTTATACCTTTTTTCCCTGAATTTGTAAGATTTACATTACCGTCGGTTTTGATTAAGCCATTTTGACCTATTATAATCCCGCCGTTTTCGTGTTTGTTTTCAAGATTGATATTATCGCTTTCAAGACTATATATTCCGCCGTCGATATTCATTGCAGCAGCGCTGTTGTTTGTTATATTTATTTCATGATTACGGTTTGTAATCCAGGCGTCTTTATCTATATTCAAGACTCCTGCATTATTTGTAATGTTTAATACACCGTCTTCATTTGCAATAGTGCCATTGATGTTCATTCCTTTTATACCGGAATTTTTAATATTTGTCTGTCCGTTATTTTTAATAATGGCTTCGCTGCCTATTGTCAAGTTTTGGCCTTTATTTGTGATGAAAAGAGGACCTTTATTTTGTATAAGTCCATTGACTTCCATATTGCCTTTGGTATTTTGGATTACCGTCAAGCTGTTATTTTTAACCTGGCCGTCAAGTTTCATTCCGCCGTCGCTTGTACTTTGGACAAGTAATTCATCATTATTGTTAATAATTTGGCCTTCTTTTGTGAGATGAAGTCCTGTGCTGTCTTTACCGCTTGTAATATTCATTTTGCCGGTTGAGTTTTCAACTTTGCCGCTTATTTTGAATTTACCGGCCCAGTTTGAAATGGCGGTAGAACCGTTGTTTTCAATATTACCTTTAATTTCAAAACCTTCATTGCCGGTATTTGCAATTTTTATGGCATCATTGTTTGTCAGATATGCATCTGAATCTATTGTCATTCCAGAGCCGTTATTCATAATTTCCAATTTGCCGTTTTTGTTATTAATTATTGCATTGGTGGAGATATGACCTTTGAGGTTTGTTATATTTGTAATACCGTTATTTGCAATTGAAGAATCAATTTTTGCACCTTTTTCGGAATTATTAAGGATGGTAATTTGTCCGTTTTGGTTAGTAATAGTTGAGTTTTCATTCATATTTAGGGCATCAGTGCCGCTGTTTGAAATTGTTATATTTCCGTTAGTATTCAAAATGTCACTGTCAAGGATATTCAAGCCGCCGTTTTGGTTGATAATTGCGATATTTTTTGTATTATCGCTGCTTTTGGCAATCATACCGTTAATATTTGTTCCGCCTTTACCTGTATTAAATATTGTAACATCAGCGCCGTTACTGATAACTGAGCCGATGTAGTCATCTTTTGTGCCATTAACACTGCTATTGATATTCAAAGCATTGCCGGAATTTTTGATAACAATTCTGTTTCCGACCTGTGCTACGGTATTGTTAATATTCAAATCGCCGTTTTTGTTATTAATTGTTGTGTTGCCGGAACCCATATAAATTCCGTTTAAATTCATTCCGCCTTCACCGGAGTTTGTAATTACGGTATCAGCTGTGCTGGTAATTGTTGAATTTTTACCGGTATTTAAAGCATTACCGTCATTTTGGATATTTAATTTACCTTTTGAATTAATAACATCACCGTTAATGTCCAAATCGCCTTTAACGCTCCAGATGTTTGTTGTGCTGGAGTTTTTAACGTTTCCGTTAATCGCAAGACCGTTTTTGCCGGAATTTATTATCTGTAAATCGCCGTTATTAGAGATTTGTGCATTTTTTGTAATGGTCATTTTTGAATCTGCATTTGAAAGATTCATTTTGCCGGCTGAATTGTGGATTGAACCGTCAATTGTGAAGTCGCCGGCCCAGTTTGTTAAGGCGGTAGAACCGCTGTTTTTAATTGCTCCGTTCATCATAAAGCCGTCTTTACCGGTGTTAGCCATTTTGATAGCGTTGTTGTTGGAAATTTGTGCATCTTTTGTGATTTCAAGACCTGAACCATTGCTTACGACCGTCAAAACATCGTTTTTATTATCAAGTTTTCCGCCGATTGTAACTTTACCGGAATTGCTTGAGATGAGAAGTTTACCGTCGTTTGAAATTTTACCGTTAACGTTGAAATCTTTGCCGTTTGTATTTACAAGACGTAAATAGCCTTTGTTGCTGATATCGGCTGATGATTGGATATCCAGATTGCCTTTGTGGTTTATGATTTCAAGTTTTTCTCCTGAATTTGACATCTCGCCGGAGATTATTGTGTCGGATTGTCTGTTTGAAAGAAGGACATTTCCGTTGGAATTTTTGATTTTTCCTGAAACTTCAAGATTTTTTGACCCGTTATTGGTCAAAGCGATATCGCCTTTGCCGTTATTTTGCAAAAGGCCTGCAACGTTTATACCACCGTCTCGGACGTCTGTTTTTATTTTTATATTTCCGTTTTCAAACGCAATTGTATCTGCTTGTTTGATGTTACTTGTATTTACAAGAGAGTTAAAAAGGATGTCTGCACCGTTATTTGTAGTAATTAACTGTCCATTATTGACACCGGCGATTAAAGCGCCTTTTGAATTTACAGCTGCATCTCTTGCTATTATATCAATGTCACCGCGAGAAAATACTTTACCGTCGATTTTAACATCTGCTGTCCCGCGTTCTAAAGAAGATAAATCTTGAGAATAGCCGTTGTTGATATATCTTTTGTAATCCATTTGTGAAGGAGTATAAACTGAAAGTGAACCAACGTTTAAGACTCCGCTTGCGCCTACGACCATTCCGTTTGGCGAAATGAATATTGCATGGCCGTTATAAAACTGGTTATCGCGCATTGTGTTTAAAATACCATTGATATTTATCTGGTTTTCTACAAGGTTAATAAATTTTGAAATATTTTCTTCACCGTATTTGAAAATCAGGTTAGCAATATCACCTTTTGAAAGGTTAAAGTTTTCATATTCCCTAAACCCCATATCGCCTTTTATTTCGGACGGGTTAATATTGAAAATACCTTCGTTGCCCGTGATACCTGTAATATCTGTTGCATAAACTCCTAAAAATGTTGACTGCTGCATTAAAAAACTTACGCTTAAAACAGCTGCAAGCAATTTGCGTTTGCTTAAATTCTTCATAGAATACATATCCTTTCTTAACACCTTTTTATAGTTAACTCCTTAATATTAATATTTAAACATAAAAATTTTTGCGTGTATGTTAAGTTTTGTTATTGTAAAGTTTTGTTATATTGAAAATGTGTTTACAATTTTGTTTGCAATTTAATTTTGTGATATAAATAATATAAATATTAAAAAATATTAAAGGAAATTTGTATGATATTTGAAGCAATAATTATAATACTTATGGCGTATATTATAGGTTCAATACCTACCGGTTATATTATTGTTAAGCTGTTTACGGGCAAGGATATTCGAACAATAGGTTCAGGTTCAACAGGCGCGACAAATGTTAAGCGTGTAATGGGTAAAAAATGGTTTTTTACCGTAATGATATTGGATGCTATAAAAGGAGCTTTGCCGGTATTATTAGCTGAAATTTTTGCTGTGTCATATAGGGAGATAGGTTTACTGCCGGTTTTGGCGGCTGTTGGAGTGATTATCGGTCACAGCAAGTCAATTTTTTTGAAATTTACCGGAGGCAAATCTGTCGCATCAGGTGTCGGTACGATTTTGGCATTGAATTGGGCTGTAGGGCTTGCTATTGCAGGAATTTGGGCTATAATTACATATTTTTCAAAATATGTATCTTTGGGATCAATAATTGCACTTGTTATATCACCGCTTTTGATGGCGGCTTTTGGTGAACCGCCGGCATATATTTGTTATTGTGCGCTTGGCGCGGTTTATATAGTATATTTGCATCGTGAAAATATAGCGCGATTATTACGTGGAGAAGAAAATAAGGTAAGATAAGGAGAAAAAATGACTAAAAGTGATAAGTTCAGAGATCTCGTGGGGGGGGGCGACCCTTTTAACCGCTCGTAGTGCGGGTTTCGGGGGTACTGTTTGGGAAAAGTTACTAAGATACTATGATCCTAAGGCACTAAGAAGGCACAGTCGAGTTAGAAAACCCGGCCTACAGCTTATATGTCAACCTGAGGTGCCAGAGGCACGACAACACACTAAATATTGGTGGAACTTGTCATGTCAACCTGAGGCTTTAGCCGAAGGATCCCAAAAAGTTAATG
>CALUQQ010000070.1 GCA_944322955.1 Candidatus Gastranaerophilales bacterium | reverse complement strand
GATTGACGAACAATCACAGGCAATATTTAAAACAGCTATTGTAAAATATCAATTATCGGGCAGACGTTATGACAGAATTTTAAAACTCGCAAGAACTATCGCGGATCTTGATAACTCTCCGCAAATTCAACAGACACACCTTATGCAGGCTCTGCAATACAAAATTTTTGACAAAGACAATTTAAACTGTTAAATGCAAAAATCCTGCAAAAAGTCCTACAATAGCTGACACAGCCAGATAAAACAACGGATCATGCTTTTGTTTAACGCTTATAAAAAATAAAATTGCCAACAAAATCATTCCCGGCAAGTTAACATTGTTTACAAACATATCAACTGCAACCGCTGCCAAAAGTCCACACCCGGCAGGTTTTAAAGCATAAATTGCAGCTCTGACATTTTTGTTTGTTTCAAATTGTTCCAAAAATTTTGAGATAATAATTACCAATATATAAGAAGGCAAAATGACAGAAGTAGTCGCAACAAGCGACCCCAATATCCCTGACGTCATAAAGCCCGCAAAAGTCGCAACATTTACCCCGACAGGTCCTGGTGTTATTGAAGATATTGCAATCATATCAGTTAATTGCTTAACTGTATACCATTGCTGATTTTCGGCAATGTGATATAAAAACGGCAATGTCGCATACCCTCCGCCGAATGAAAACAATCCTATGTGAAAAAATTGTATAAAAAGATTCAAATAAATCACTTTTCACACTCCTTTTTGACAAAATTCTCATCAAAATTATATTTTTTATACAAAATTCCGGCCAAAATCGACAGAACTATAATCAAAGCCGGCGATACGTGAAAACACGTTGACAAGATAAATGCCGCAAAAAACACAATACAGGTAAATTTATCAACAATACTTTTGTTCCACATTTCTTTTGTCGCGAGATAAACAAGCAAAATCACCCCGATACCCACACCCCAAAAAATACTTTGAATAAAACTCAAATGTACAATTTCTTCAAGCATTGTTGCTACAAGGATTATAGCTAAGAATGCAGGAGTAACAATACCCAGAACAGCAGCGAGCGCTCCAACCTGCCCGCGAAGTTTATATCCTACAAAAATAGACATATTAGCTGCAATAATTCCCGGAACAGACTGCCCCAGTGCGTAATACTCACATAATCCATCGGAATCTATCCATCCTTTCTTATCAACAAGTTCAGCCTGCAAAAGCGGCAATATTACATAACCACCACCTAAAAGCAATGTGCCTACTTTGAAAAATGTCTTAAATATCGTATAAAATGACTTGTCCATATGTTTATTTTAGCATAAACAACTTTGAATTGTCACTCCGGCAAATAACGTGAATATAGCGACCGTACCACAAAAAAACTTATTTAAAAATTCTTTTTTATGTGATGGCTGAAATTAGATCTAAAGAAAACAGAATGACTAAAACATTTGCTATAAGCAGATTTTGAGCATACCGGCATTATAACTGAATTCCAGCCTTTTTTAAATTCATTTTTTCATCCTATTTTGATGTATAAATCAAATTTTACACAAGCACTGAAAAGCTCCCTTACGGGAGCTTTTTTGAAATTTACGCATCTTTGCTGATGTCTTTGATACTCAAAGCTATTCTGTGCTCTTGCGGTGTGAATTTCTTAATAAGAACTTCTACGCTGTCACCGATTTTGAATTGGTTGAACGGGTTAACGTTTTCGTCAGCCATTTCGGAAACCGGCAATAAAGCTTCTACACCCGGAAAAATATTAATAAATGCGCCAAAACCTGTAACTTTATTAACAGTACCCGTGATTACCTGACCTTCTTCAAACTGGCCTTCAATCTGCTGCCACGGATCTTCACCCATTCTCTTTAAAGACAATGAAATTCTTTTTAATTCATTATCAATTTTAATGATTTTAACTTCAATGGTTTCACCGAGAGAAATTACATCTGACGGATGTTTAATTCTTGACCATGAGATTTCTGAAATAGGCAGCAAACCGTCAATTCCGTTAATGTCAACAAATGCGCCGAAATCAGCGATTCTGACCACCTCGCCTTTTACAATTTGATCTTCTTCAAGAGTTGACAAGATATTATCAACAACCTGATCGCGCTGTTCCGCAACCGCAAGGCGCTGCGAAAGGATTAACTTATTTTTCTTGGGATCAGCTTCAAGAACTTTAACTTCAATTTTCTGGTCAACCAGACCGTCAAACGGAGTGCCGGTTCTCAATTGTGATGACGGAATAAATCCTTTTAAATCAGCCACGTCAACTAAAACACCGCCTTTTACGATAGAAACAACTTTTGCTAAAATAGTGTCCCCTTGAACTTTTGCATCATTCAATTGCGCCCATGCTTGAGCAAATGCAATACGTTTAAGTGACAAAACCATTCCTTCTTCGTCATTTTCTTCTTTTAATACATAAAATTCTCTTTCGTCACCGATTTCAAGATTTTCAGCGCCTTCGCCAGAAGGGATTTCTTTACTCGGCAAGAATGCTTCTGTTTTAGCACCGCGAATACTGATTAAATATCCGTCCTGTTCTTTTTTAGCAACCGTACCTTCAACGATATCGGCTACTGAATAAGATTTTGAAAAGCTTTCTTCCAAAAGTCTTTCAAATTCATCCATTGATGTTTTTTCTAATGTTGCTGTCATTTTTATTCTCCTTTTCTAATTTTATTAATTACTTTTTCAATAACTTCCTGAGGGGTGGAAGCCCCTGCGGTAATTGAAATTTTT
>CALUQQ010000069.1 GCA_944322955.1 Candidatus Gastranaerophilales bacterium | reverse complement strand
TCGTTGTATTATTATTTTATTAGACGATTACAGACTTTGAGGAAATAAAATTGGTTGAAAAATTTTATATAAAAGGCGGAACTCCGCTTAAAGGTGAGGTTTTGATAGGCGGTGCAAAAAATTCCGTTCTGAAATTAATGGCTGCGGCGCTTCTGGCAAAAGGTGAATCAAAAATTTATAATGTGCCTGAATTGACCGATGTTGAAATCATGCTTCAGGTTATTAATAGTTTAGGAGTTAAAACTTCTTATAACAAAGAAGAAAAATCTTTAACTATTGATGCAGCGGAAATTACAAATATCACAGCAAAATATGAATTAGTAAGTAAAATGCGTGCATCATTTAATGTTTTGGGTGCACTTGTTTCCCGCTGTAAAGAGGCAATTGTAGCACTGCCTGGCGGTTGTGCAATAGGCGAACGCAGAGTTGATTTTCACATAAAAGGTCTTGAGGCGCTCGGTGCAAAATTGAAAATTGAAAACGGTTACGTTCATGCAAAGGCAAGCAAACTTGTCGGTGCGGAAATCTGTTTGGATTTGCCATCAGTCGGCGCGACGGAAAACTTAATGCTTGCGGGCGTTTTTGCGGAAGGGTCCACAAGAATTCAAAACGCTGCTCAAGAACCTGAAATTGTTGATCTGGCAAACTTTTTAAACGCAATGGGTGCTGATATTATAGGTGCAGGGACATCAGAAATCGTTATTAACGGTGTAAAACCTGAAGATATGCACCCCATTGAATACACAACAATTCCTGACAGAATTGAGGCAGGAACTTATATGGCGGCAATTGTCGGAACCAAAGGCAAGGCTGTCATTAGAAACATTTATCCTGCACATTTGTCTTTCTTTACCGATAAATTACTGAAAATGGGGGCAAATATCAAACTTGTTGATCCGACATCAATAGAAGTTTCAAATAAAAACAGATTAAATTCAATAAATTTCGTAACCCAGCCTTATCCGGGTTTTCCGACTGATCTGCAGTCAATGGCAATGACTCTTTTAACAACTGCAAACGGGGTCGGAATTATAACCGAAAGTTTGTATGAAAACAGATTTATGCAGGTGCCGGAATTAAGGCGTATGGGAGCTGATATTCATCAGGACAGAAACCATGCCATAATAAAAGGTGTTAAAAAGCTCACTGGCGCTACGCTTACCGCAAGTGACCTTAGAGCAGGGGCTGCGCTTGTTGTTGCAGCATTAATGGCTGATGGAAATTCTGTTATTGAAAAATTACATCATATAGATAGAGGATACGAAAATTTTGAAAATAAGATAAGATTATTAGGTGGCAAAATAGAGAGAAAAGATGATGTAATGTCTCCTGTTGAGCTTACGGAGGAAATACGAAATGAGTCCTACATATAAACGTTGGTATGATCACGATCCGTTACTTTTGGAAGTAATTGAGCTTTTGCGCAACTATCAAAACGAATTGCATGCTCAGGCAGAAATTTTTCTTAAAAAAATTGAAGAAAAAGTGTCAAAGGAAACGGTTGACAAGTTTTATGCAATGGTAAAACCTGTTAATGCAAACAATCGCTGGTATGATAAGGATCCTGTAATTTCCAGAACAGTTGAAATTTTGAGAATTGTTCCGCCGGAAGCACAGAGAATTTGTGCCCAGAATTTTATCAAGACTTTGAAAGATATGGGTATTGATTACAAAAGTCCGAATAATACCACCCCGCAATAATGTTAAATATTGATTGTTTATCAGGTGAAAAATTTTTAGAGTATCGTGACCGCGTGAAAAAATCGTGGTCTTTTGCCGTAACAGGTTTAACTTCAATTTTAAGACTTTTGTTGGTCAAAAATGCTCAAGATTATTCTAAAAAGAAAATTTTGTTTATTACTTCAACCGAACAAAATGCATTAAAATTTCAAAATGATCTTAAAAAAGGTTTTTATATTAATGCAGCACTAATTCCTTTTCAAAATATTTCAATGTATGAAGGAATTTCATCAAACTTGTATGAATATTCAGAGCAGATAAAAATTTTGCTGCAGAAGCCGGATTTGGTTATTTGTCCTGTTAAAACTCTGCTTGAAAAATTTCCTGATGAAGAATTTTTTGAGAAAAATTCTTTGAAAATAAAAGTTGGTGATGAGGTTAATTTAAAAGAATTAAGTCAAAAACTTGTTAATCTTGGTTATAAACGTGCCACAATGGTGAGCGATATCGGTGAATTTAGTATCAGAGGCGATATCGCGGATGTTTTTTCGCCTGACGATAACCCTGTCAGAATTGAATTATGGGGAGATGAAGTAGTAGATATCAGATATTTTAATAATGAAACTCAAAAATCAGTTGAAAAGGCAAAAGAGGTTGAGATTTTGCCTGTATATAAATTTGTGCTTGATGAAAACAGTCCGAAACTTAGTGAGGAAGATGAGGGGTATTTTGAAGGGATTGAGGTTTATCAGACTTATTTTAACGATAATCTTGTCGGGGTTTTGGATTATTTAAAAGATTATATAATTGTTTTTGACGAAACGTCCGAAATTTATTCAAAGTATGAGTTTGTTGCACAGAATTTGGAAAAACAGCTTGACGAGAATTTAAAGCTTGAGCTTTTAAGACCGTTAAAGGGTAAAAATCATTTTACTTTTGAAGAATTTTTGAGAAAAACGTCATATTTTGTAAAAATCGGCCTTAATAATTTTATTGATGGTGAAATGGATGATATCATTGAATTTAACGCTATGCCGCTTCAAAATTTTGAGGCGAATTTAGATGCAATATCCGATTTTATAAAGGATCGATCTGCTGAATTTAATGACGGCGGGTATAAAATTATCATAGCAACGGATTATCCGGAACGTGTCAAGCAAATTTTGGGCGAGCGGGAAATCTTTGATGTTGAATATACGGAAAGTCTTGCAAGTGCCGGATGTATTTTGGAAGATTGCAATACCATTGTAATGACCGACAGAGAACTGTTTAATAAACGTTCCAAAGAAATTACTGCTACAAAAAGATCATATTATAAGGAAAAACCTGAATTTATTGAAAATATAAATGATATTCAAGAAGGTGAATACGTTGTGCATACAATTCACGGGGTCGGGATTTACAGGGGACTGACCCAGCAAGAGATCGATGGACAGTTAAAAGATTACTTGACAATTGAATATGCTGCAAAAGACAGGCTTCATATCCCTGCAGAGCAAATTAACATGCTTGTACGATATCGCGGGTCAGGGAATATTAAACCCAAACTTTCCAGAATGGGTGGTAAAGATTGGGAAAATACAAAATCAAGAGTTAAAAAAGAGGTCGAAGCTGTTGCATATGATCTTTTGCGGCTTTATGCAAGAAGAAAAATGCAAAAAGGATTTCAGTTTTTACCAGATACAACATGGCAGGTGGAAATGGAAGAAGCCTTTGAATTTGTGGAAACACCTGATCAGATGCGTGCAATAAACGAAGTAAAGACTGATATGGAAAGTGATCTGCCGATGGACAGGTTAATTTGCGGTGATGTCGGGTTTGGTAAAACTGAGGTTGCAATGCGTGCTATTTTTAAAGCCGTAACTTCCGGCAAACAGGTGGCGGTTGTTGTTCCGACAACAATTCTTGCACTCCAGCATTTTCAAACAATGTCTGAAAGGTTTAAACCTTTTGGAGTTCATGTTGAATTACTTTCAAGGTTCAGGACTAAAAAAGAGCAAAGTGACACGATTAAAAATCTTGCAACTGGCAGCTGTGATGTTGTAATCGGAACGCACAGACTTTTGCAGGATGGAATTATATTTAAAGATTTGGGACTTCTGGTAATTGACGAAGAACACAGATTTGGTGTTCGTCATAAAGAAAAACTTAAACAGCTGCGTGAAAATATTGATATTATTACTATGTCTGCAACTCCGATTCCTAGAACTCTTTATATGTCGTTATCGGGAATTAAAGATATGTCTGTAATTAATACTCCGCCCAAAAATAGACTTCCTATAAAGACTTATGTGGGCGAGTGGAATGAAAATATGGTTAAAAACGCCATAATTCATGAATTGGACAGGGAAGGCCAGGTATTTTATCTCTATAACCGTGTTGAAACAATTGAAGAATTTAAATTTCATCTGCAAAAACTTGTTCCCAATGCCAGAATTGCCGTCGGGCATGGACAAATGGATGAAAAACAGCTTGAAAAAGTGATAATTGATTTTGCAAACCATGAATATGATATCCTTCTTGCAACAACGATTATTGAAAACGGAATTGATATTCCGAATGCAAATACTATGATTATCCATGATGCTGACAGATTTGGGCTTGCACAATTGTATCAATTAAGAGGCCGTGTCGGACGTTCTCAAAGACAGGCATACTGTTTTTGTTTTTACAGAAAAAGTAAAGAAATTACAAAAGATGCAGTCCACAGATTAAAAGCCATAAAAGAATTCACAACACTCGGCAGCGGATATCAAATTGCATTGAGGGATGTAGAAATTCGCGGCGTCGGGAATATTCTCGGCACCAAGCAGCACGGACATATGATAAATGTCGGATTTGATACATATTGTCAGCTTCTGGAAGAAACAGTGCAGGAACTTCAAGGTAATTACGTTGAAAAATCCGAACCTACTATTGTCGATATAAATGTGACCGCTTTTATTCCTGACGAATGGGTCGGTTCTGCCGATCAAAAGATGATTGAATACAAACGTCTGGCGGATGTCAAATCTATGCTTGAATTGGATTATATAACTGAGGAATGGAAAGACAGATTTTCCAAACCTCCCGAAAGCGTTGAAAATTTAATAAAGTTAATTAAAATAAGGCTTGCGGCAACCGATGTCAATGTTTCGCTTATTCGTGAAACATCTGATAATATAAGAATTTACACCCCGTTTTCGCAGCCGGAATGGAATATTATTCAAAAGGCTCTGCCGGGTGATATATTAAAACATATAAAGTTTACAATTGCGCCAAAGTCTTGCGCGGAGGGTAATTCTATAATTTTGTTAAATAATTCATATATGAATTTTGATGAAGTATTTAACATTTTGACGGATTTGTTTTATTATATGTATAAAGTTAGTCACGAATATTAAATAAGGAGACATTTACATGAAGGGAAAAAAATTACTTGCGACACTTGCGGTATCAGCAGTATTGTTTGCAGGCTGCGGGCTCAAATCTCAAGAGGCCGTAATCAAGGTTAATGACAAAGTAATAACTCAGGCTCAGTTTGACAAGGCTTTTGACAAGCAGGCTGACAATTCCGTGTTCGCGAAGATGGGGATAAAAATTAAAGAAAATCCTAACGGTTTTATGTATTTGATGATTAAAGAAAGAGTTACAAATGAATTAATCATAAAAACACTTTTGGAACAGGAATTAGCTAAACGCGGTATTAAAGTTACAAATGCGGATGTGAATGCTGCCGTAAAAGATATTGTTGACAAAGTAGGCTCTAAAGAACAGTTGAATTTGATTTTAAAACAAAACGGAATTACAACTTCTCAATTCAGAAAAGATTTGCAGGAAGAAGTCAAGATGAAAAAACTTGCTTTGCAGCTTGGTGACAGTGAAGTTTCCGACACAGAAGCTCAAAAATTCTATAACGAAAATGTCGATAGATTTAAATATCCTGAAAAAGTAAGAGCATCTCATATTTTGATTTCCGCAAATCCTGTTGAAATTGAAGAAATTATAACTTCAGATCCCAAAAATAAAGAACTTAAACCTGAAGAAATTAAAATTAAAGTTACGGAAGAATTAAATGCAAGACAGGCAAAAGCTGATAAATTATATAACGAAGTGAAAAATAATATTGACAGTTTTGCAAAACTTGCAAAAGAGAATTCGGATGATACTACAACAGCCGTAAAAGGCGGTGACTTGGGATTTTTTGCGAAAGAAGAAATGGTTCCGGAATTTTCAAAAGCAGCGTTTGCTCTTCGTCCGAATACAATTTCTCCGGTCGTAAAATCTCAATACGGTTACCACATTATTCTTGTAACAGACCGTATGGAAGCAGGTCAGGAACCGTTTGAAAAAGCTAAAGCTGATATTAAAAATTATCTGACTAATCAAAAACAGCTTAAACTCCTTGATGATTTGACTGAATCTTTGAAAAAAAATACAAAAATTGAATTTGTAAACCCCGAATATAATCCTAAAAATATTCAGGATAAACTTCAAAAAGAGGTTAAACAGCAGGTTGAAAATGCAAAACCGAAAGGTGAAAAATAGTTGAAAAAGCACCTCATTTTTGAGGTGCTTTTTTTCTTGTCAAAAACGCAAAAAAATGGTAAAATTTAATAAAAAATGATAAAAAACCATAAAAAAAAGGAGAAAAAACGTATGAAAAACAACGAAATCAAAAGAGTCGGGGGGGGGCGACCCTTTTAACCGCTCGTAGTGCAGGTTTTTGGGGTGCTGTTTGGGAAAAGTTACTAAGATACTATGATACTAAGGCACTAAGAAGCAACAGTCGGGTTAGAAAACCCGGCCTACAGCTTATATGTCAACCTGAGGTGCCAGAGGCACGCCAACACACTAAATATTGGTGGAGCTTGTCTTGTCATGGTGATGTGTTAGCCGAAGGATCCCAAAAAGTTAATGAGAAGCTGAAACAA
>CALUQQ010000068.1 GCA_944322955.1 Candidatus Gastranaerophilales bacterium | reverse complement strand
CAAATTTTTGTTGATACAAGGCAAATGCCGCAGGTAATATTAAACATATTATCAAGGCATTTAACGCAGTAGCTACGTAAATTTGCCGCTTTAAACCTTGTTCGTATTATTCTGGTCTGGTATAGCTCTTTTTTGTTTTATTAAGTGCGTTATTCTTTATCGATATTTTGCAGAATGAGCACATTATTTCGTCGTCTTTTATGTAGTGATGAAGACATTTCGGACATAATTTGAAAGCCATTTTTTTACCCCCGTAATATTTAATTTTTTCTATCTGCATATTTTTATAAAAATTTCATTCAACTTTTTTATACTCTCGTCTTTCTCTTCTTCAGACTTATCTTGTGAAGCGCGAACACAACTGATAACAAAGTCTTTTTCTTCCAAACTCAGCTTTTTTCCGTTAAGATAAAACCCTTTTCCGGTTTTAACGATCGGATAGCCTGACTTTATTAAGAATTTAATATTCCGTCCCACTGTTTTTCTGTCGCAAGGCAACACGTCCGATATTATACGGGCAATCTCCGTTTGTCTCAACGGATGATTTTTATCGCTTTCGTTTTCCAATATCTTCAGAATTAACAGAATCAGTTGTTTTTTATCCTTCATAAATATACCTACATTTATATTATATCATATCAGTTGTACCAAAAACCGCCCTTTAATTAAATCACATATTTTTTTAAAATAATTTTTAATAAAATAAGTAACTTAACAAAACTTATATTATAATTTAAGGAAACGTTAGTTAACTTTACTCTTGGTTAAAGTTTTTCTTTACTATTTTACTTGCAAAATCCGTATTTTTATGATAATATTGCTTTTGCAATTAAATATTGTTGCGTGCAGAGATGGCTGAGCTGGCCTAAGGCGCACGATTGGAAATCGTGTGTACGGTAAAACGTACCGAGGGTTCGAATCCCTCTCTCTGCGCCAAGAGTAAATAATACGAACCCTGAAAATTCGAGGTTCGTATTTTTCTTAGCAAACGATTATTTCGGTGTTTCAAACCTGTTTTAAAACAAAACAAATAAACTTTTGCAAATATGACGCACTGTGTCATTATTAAAAATCTATAATACTTGAAAAATAGGGCTTAATATTTATATAAATATTGAATATTTAGCTGGGTTATGATATAATTTTAGCAATTATAGTTGCGGCATTTAAGGAGAAAAAACTTGTGAGCGAAGTCAAAATTGACATCAAAGAAAATACCCTGCTTAAGTTGGATACAGAACTGCTTACTATTCTTTTAAAAGATATGAGTTCCGGAAAGAACATTATTTGGGGTACAGACAACTATGTTGATTACGGATTCGGATATCTCAGATACGATGTTTGCGCATTAAAATTAACCGAATAGAAAAGTCGAAAATCATTCCTGAAAGACCGCTTTTGATTTACTGTAAGTTCATATAACCTAAACGTCTCTACTTCAAGAAAAAAATACTAACCTTATATATTTGAGGTTGGTATTTTTCTTAACAAACTCTTGTTTAAGTGTTAAATCCAGCGGTAAAAACATGGATGATAAAATTTTGCAATATGGCATACAATGTTTTATTTAAACTCTTTATTATTGACCGAAAAAGTCACTAATATCGACATAAATATTGAATATTCTGCTGAATTATGATATAATTTTGGCAATTACAGTTTCAGTTTTAACAGAAGACTTGTGAACGAAGCTGAAATGGAGGAAAAGAATAACGATGAAAAAAGATAAAATCCTTTTTATTAGTTCATTGGTTGCGATTTTTCTGCTATTTGCAGTAGTGATATCAAGTTTTTTCTTTGAAGTTAATGAGTCCATTGTTAAATTATCTTGTACGATAATAGGATTATTACTTCCCGCTGCTGTAAATTCCTTTTTAAATCTTATGGATAAAATGCCGTGGCAAACATATCTGCGTTTTATGCTTAGAAAAAAAATAATAACAAAAGACACCGAAATACGCATATCCTTCTCTATGTTTTTTAAAATCAGAGTCGATGAAACGTATTTTTTAATACCTAACATATACGGCATAAGCAAATTTCAAATTCCAGGATATACATATAGAATGTCGAATGACGAAAGAAAATTTTTAATTAAAACTTGCAAAATCAGTGCTGATGACAGAATGAAGTCAAAGCCTTTTAAAGATGATTATCGCGTTTTCGTCAAATCAAAATATTTAAGAAAATTTATGCAAAGATTCGGTGAGCAAGTCGATGTGGAAAAAGGCGAAAACGTCGAAAATTATTTTTATAATTTGTTTATCGTTAACAAATATTTACCTGAGGACATTTTTTCCAAAATAAACTTTTTCTATGTAAAAAGAGATATTGTCCCTATAAGATACAGTCATTTTTTTGATTGTTTTGAATTGTTGTTGAGAGACGTTTATGAAATAGAACTCAGCGATCAACAATTAGATTATATGCGTAAACTGAAGCAGAACAATTCAAGAACAAATAACTGTTATTTTGCAACAAAAGAGCAAATAAAAACGCAAGGCGTTTCTTATAAAGATGCGCAATATGAAAGTTTTATAAGCGAACATACCCGTCTTTTAATAGATGATTGATTTAAGTGTTCACAAAATTTATATTGTATAGCAATAATTCTAAACCCGAAAAAGAAAAAGCCCCGCTGCTTTGATGTACACCCCAAAAGTTAGACACTTTTGGAGGTGCATATTTTATGGCAAAAAAAGGACAAAAGCAAAAGAAGTATAGCGGGGAGTTCAAGATATCTGTTATACTGGATATGTTAAACAACAATTTAGGATACCGAGAGACGGTACGCAAGTATTGGGACACTAAAAGCAGGACGGAAGAATCGTATTATCGTACACGGCTTAAATTGTGGGAACGTATATACTTAGAAGAAGGAGAAGCCGGATTAATGGCAGAAAGAAGAGGACGAAAGGGAGCCGGGAGACCGAGAAAGCGGACGTTGGATAAAGCGGTAGAAGAAGATC
>CALUQQ010000067.1 GCA_944322955.1 Candidatus Gastranaerophilales bacterium | reverse complement strand
TTGTAAAAACAGTTGGAGCAAGTTTATTACTTGATAAAATTGCTGAAAAATGCGGGGTTGATGTTATAGAAACGGCTGTAGGTTTTAAGCATGTCGGTGAGGCTATGCGTAAGTTTAACCCGATTATAGGCGGAGAGGAATCCGGAGGATTAAGTATAAGAGGTCATATACCCGAAAAAGACGGTATTTTGGCTAATTTGCTTATTCTTGAGGCTATGGCTTATGAAAACAAAACTCTGTGCCAATTACAGGAAGAATTGCATCAAATGGCAGGTTGTAAATTTTACAATGACAGAGTCGATTTAAAACTTGAAACTCGTGAGGAAATCGAAAAGGTTATTGATAAGTTCAAAACGACCGATGAATTTGCCGGTATGAAAGTTTTGAGAAAAGATTTCAAAGATGGTGTAAAACTATACTTAGACGATAATACAAGCTGGATACTTGTCCGTCCGAGCGGTACGGAGCCGTTATTGAGAATATATTTTGAAAGTGACAGTTTGGATAAAATAGAAAAATTTAAGAAATAAGCTCAGTCAACGACACCTGTCTTAATTGCTTTGGTAACAGCTTCAATTTTAATATTTACTCCCAATTTGCAATATAGCTTTTTAACCAGCCATTTCATTTGTGATTTGGTTATGTTCAAAGTTTTAGAAATTCTAATGAAACTATAACCTTGCATGATTGCTTAAATTACAGCAGTTTCAACCTCCGTAAGAGGTTGTCCTTCAAGCGTGTATGGATAACGAATTGTTGTTCTTGGTTTTCTCATATTTTAAACCCCTAAATCCCTTTATAATAATTATTTAAGTTAATAAAATACTATCCCATAGTTTTATTTTTGTCAATAGGAATATTATAATTCTAACGATATGGGTAAAAAGTCATTCAAGTACGACAAAGTTCTATGCAGAAAGCTGGGTAAAAAAATTGCTTTTCTTCGTGGTGAACTTGGGATAAGTCAAGCTGAGTTAGCTTTTAATGCAAATATTTCAACGAGTTATTTAAGTGCAATAGAACGAGGAATCACTGACACAACCATTTCAACGGTTAAAAGGATTTCAAAGGCTTTAAATGTTGATATACGGGAATTATTTGATTAATAAATAAAAAAGGCCGCTTAAGCGGCCTTTTTTATTTATCCGTAAATCATTTTGTCAAAGAGCTTTTTAGCCCAAGAGCGTTTTGCACGAAGTTCGGCATTTTCAGCTTCAAGACGCTTAATTTCAACACCAACCGTGCTATAAACCTCTTTCATTATGTCAGTAGTTCTTTCTTCTTCCGTATCGTATTGTGCACGAATTTTTTCAAGTTCCCCATAGTCAAGGAATTTACCGCCACAGGAGTAACATTCATCAATTTGAACTTCTTTTTTAACGCTTGCATAATTCTTAACCATTCTTGCTCCGCAGACAGGGCAGGTTCTCGGAAGGTTTTCATCAACTTTTGCAAAAGTTTTACCCTCTGCTGCTTTAACTATTTCTTCGATGTTTTCGTCCGGTTCATCAAAGTATTTGAATTCTCTTGTGTCAAAATAAATGCCGCCGCAACCATCAAGACATATATCTACGTTTACACCCTCAGATGGGATAAATACTTTTGTCATTTCTTTCTGGCAAGCTGGACACTTTAGTGTTTTGAAATTATCTGACATATTTCACCTCATTTTGCTTTACCACAAAATGCTATCATATTGTCAGAAATTTTCCTCATATAATTAAATTATTTTTTTGAAAAAATGTAACTATTTTTGAAAAATTTATGGAAATATTGTACAATGATTAAAGAGAGGTTATTAGATGACAGAAGTTTTAGATACTCAATTAGAAGGAAAAGATCTTATCAGAAAAGGTATAAGCGAGCTTAATGATAAGAATTATGAGGGCGCAAAATACAGATTTTTGGAAGCTCAGAAAAAGTTCACGGCAATGAAATCGCCCGAATATATTTCTGTTTGCATGAGTCTGGCGGCTATAACAACCTATTTTTTGGATAAAAATTCATATAAAAAGGTTTTAGAAACGATTAATGATGCTGTTTATATGGCTCAATATTCAAAAAGCAATACCGCAAAACTTATTGCGGAAATGGTTTTAGGTAATATAAATTTCGATGAAAAAAATAACGATGTTGCTCTTTTGCATTACAATAACGCAAAAGAATTTGCTCAAGAAAACGATGAATTTTTAATGCTTGACTACATTAACGCAAGAATCAATCAGTTGCAAAGCGGTATGGAATTTTCGCTTCCGATGAAAAGCGACCCGCTTGTATCATTGGTAAAAATCGGGCGCTCTATCACTGCTTTGACTGACATAAATGTTTTGTTAAAAGTTATTGCTGAAGAGACAAAAAATGCAATTCAGGCTGACAGATGCACGGTTTTTCTTTTTGATAAAGAAAAAAATGAACTCTGGTCAAAGGTGGCTCTCGGGATGGAAAGTCAGGAAATTCGGTTTCCTGCGGATAAAGGGCTTGCGGGTTATGTCGTTCAGACCGGCGAGAGTGTAAATATCGCTGATGCTTACAGTGATCCGAGATTTAACAAAGATGTGGACAGCAAATCCGGCTACCATACAAAATCTATTCTCTGTATGCCGATTAAAAATAATAATCAAGAAATTATAGGCGCCTTTCAGGTTTTGAATAAACTGGACGGTGTGTTTACAAAAAATGATGAAGATCTTCTTGTTGCAATCGGCGGCAGTGCAAGCATAGCTTTAGAAAATGCACAACTATTTGAACAGCAAAAAGAACTTTATAAAGAACAAAAAGAACTTTTTGAAAGTTTTATTGATACGCTTGCAACCTCTATTGATGCGCGTGATAAGATTACATCAGGTCATTCAAGCAGAGTTAAATTATATGCTATGCTTATTGTGGATGCTTTGAATATGGCACCGCATGATAAAGAAATTATTGAAAAAGCCGCAATTTTACATGACATCGGTAAAATTGGTATTCGTGATGCGGTTTTGCAAAAAGAAGGGAAATTGACACCGGATGAATATGCACATATTCAGCAGCATGTTAAAATTACACACGACATCTTAGAAAAAATTCATATGTCCGACGATTTTAAGCTTATAACGGATATTGCATGCTCACACCATGAAAAATGGGA
>CALUQQ010000066.1 GCA_944322955.1 Candidatus Gastranaerophilales bacterium | reverse complement strand
AAAGTGGTTTCTGTTACCGAAGATATCAGAAACGGCAACGGCCGCGCTGTTAAATCAAAACTCTGGTCACCAAACAGAGTTGACAGAATTGACCAGCCGATTAACGCTATTTTCTGGCTTATGAAAGACCCGACAATTCCTCCTGTATTGAAATTGTCAGGCGCTTCACTCGGTTCTGCCATGGGTGCAACACTCGCTACAAAACGTTCTTCCGCTGAAAGACTTGCGGCAGGCGTTGACCCGAACGCGCTCGTTGTTGAACCTTATGCTAACCCGTTCAGAGTTTACCCGTTAGAGGTTGACTATACAAGGTTTAAACAGTTAATCGCTGACGGCGTTGACTGCTATATCCTGAATACGGGCGAATTTATGGGAACTAAAGTTCAGCCGAAGCATACTCTCGGAATTATTGAGGCTATTGTTGAAGGCACTGCTAAATTCCATAAATGGGAAAACTTCTCAGATATTGAAATTATGGATATCGACGGATTTGACGCATCATTCTCCAACAAAGAATACGCAGCTCAGTTTGTTGCCCGTATGAACGACAGAATTGAATTCGTTAAATCAAGAGAAACCGAAAAAGCAGGCATTGACAAACTTCCGGCCGATGCTTTGCAGGCTCTTGAATCTGTTGTTAAAGAAGCAACTTCTCTTGCTAGAGTGTAAATATGAAAAAAACGGGCTTTTGCCCGTTTTTTTCTTTAATATAAAAAAGCCGTCCGGGCGGCTCTTTTTTATTATTTTTTGAAACTATTCGATTTCAATAACGCCAACAGGGCAAGAATCAGCAGCTTCTTTTACTGCATCCATGTTGTCAGCAACTGCTGCTTCGTTAACTGTTGCTGTTCCGTCTACTGAAAATACTGCATCGCAAATTGATTCGCAAGCGCCGCATCCGATGCATCCGTCATTAATTTTTACTGTCATTTCGTTTTCTCCTTATTTATATTTACACGCGGAATTTTTCCCGCAGTCACATTATAAAACAAAAAATTTAAAATATCCAGTCTTTTATAAATTTTGCAACATTATCAAAGCCCTGTAATTTACCTAAATCTCCGCCTTGAGTTTTTTTGTTGAAAACAAGTACAGGCACGGTTTCGCGGGTATGGTCAGTGCCTTCCACCGTCGGGTCGCAGCCGTGGTCTGCCGTAATTATCAGCAAATCCTCGTCCGTCACTTCTTTTAATATTATCTCAAGATAGCGGTCAATTTCTTCCAGCGCCTTGCCGTAGCCAGGTGCGTCATTTCTGTGGCCGAAAAGCATGTCTGTATCTACAAGGTTTGTGAAAATCAATGTCGTCTCGCCGTAATTTTTATCCTCGTAAGCTATTTTGTCAAGTTCAAGCTCATTTTTAACCGCTTTTATCGTTAATTCAAGCCCTTCTTTATTGGAGCCTGTATGGATAGCGTGGGTTATTCCTTTTTTTGCAAAAATATCTTCGATTTTGCCGATTGCGATGACTTTTCCGCCTTTATTTTTTATGTCGTCAAGAATTGTGTGTTTCGGCGCCATTGAATAATCTCGTCTGTCTTTTGAAATCCTTGTGGGTTTGCCGTCAATAACTCTATAAGGCCGTGCAATTACCCTTGATACGTTGTAATTTCCTTCATCAAGTAGTCTGCGGGCAATATGGCACCAGTCGTACAGCGTTTCAAGCGGGATTAGGTCTGTATCAACCGCAATCTGGAAAACGCTGTCGGCGGATGTATAAACTATCGGAAATTTTGTCCTCTGGTGTTCGTCATTCAATTCCGCAATAATAGCTGTTCCGCTTGCTGGAATGTTTGCTAAAATCCCGCCGCAGTTTGTTTCTTTTATAAATTTTTCGATTAATTCATCGGGAAACCCTTCAGGGAAAGTTGCAAAAGGCTTCTCGGAAATTAGTCCCGCGATTTCCCAGTGGCCTGTTGTTGTATCTTTGCCTTTTGACTTTTCAAACATCGTACCGTATCTTGCAATTGGTACGGCGGTTTTAGGTAAGCCTTCAAAATCCTGAATATTCCCAAGTCCCATTTTTGCCATATTTGGTAATTTTAGTCCGTGATTGAATTCGCAGACATTTTTTAATGTATTGCATTCCGGAATATCGTTAAAGTCCCTGCAATCAGGCATTGCGCCAATCCCCATTGAATCTATTACTATAATTATTGCTCTTTTCATAATTTAGCTCCTTTTGAATTATAGCATAAAATTCATTTATTCCGCAATATCAACAATACTGTAAGCGTTAAAATCAAGTGAACCGAAAATTATTTTAACTTGTTTTTCGTTGTTATCAAGTATGTTTACAAAATGTACGGTTTCCTGATTAAAGTCGTCAGAGGTTTCAACGGCCGGAATTTCTGCCATCAGGTAGTGTGCCTGATAAAATTTTAAATATGGTTTGCCGTTTTTCTTTTTACCATCTACCTGATAGTGCCCGACAGGCAGTATTTCGTTTTCGGAAAGTTTTATGTTGACCGGGACACAAAGCACCGGCATTTCTTCTTCTGTTTCTTTTATGAATTGGGTTTCGTTACTTTGATGAAATTCTTCGCCTTTCGGTATGTTTTTGTCGCGTTTTTTCTTTTTCTTCTTGCTCTCCAGAGCTTGTTCAAATTCTTTATCTGACACCGGTTTCTGCCCGTAGACATTTTGATCCCCAAAGTAGTCCCAGATTTCGCCTTCGGCAAAAACGGCATTACCTGCTAAAAATATTGTTGCAAAAATTATTGTCAAAATTTTTCTCATATATTTATAATAATGTTTTTTTAAAATAAGTAAACCAATCATTTGCAGGATAATAAAAAATCGCCTAAAAGGCGATTTATCTTACAAGGAAATTACGAAATGTAGCCTGAAAGGATTGCCTCTCCTGTCAGTTTCATCTTTTTTAAAGCTCTCAATTCCGTCTGGCGGATACATTCTTTTGTAACTCCGTATATGCTGCCGATTTCTTCCAGAGTTCTTCTTGTTGTGTCCCCAAGCCCGTAGCGCATTCTAACTACATCGCGCTCTCTGTCTTTTAATGTTGATACAACCATTTCTATATCTGTTTTTAAATTTTCAAATTCAACATTTTCGCTTACGGATGGCTTTTCGTCCGCTAAAATGTCCGCTACGTCAAGCTCTTTGCCGTCTGCTTTTTCCAGCCCGCTTTCGATTGAAATTGTCTTGGTGTATGCGGATAAAAATGTGTCGATTTTGTCGGCGGAAATATTCATTTTTTTTGCTACATCTTCCGTCCTGACCTGCTCTGTCGCTGTTTGCTCCATTTCGGATTTGATTTTGGAAAATTTTGAAAGCGTTTCTTGTATATAAACAGGAATTTTCATACAGTGTGACTGCTCTGAAATGGCCTTGAACATTGATTGCTTTATCCACCAGCTCGCATAGGTAGCAAATTTGTACCCAAGTTTGTAGTTGAATTTTTCTGCCGCAATCATTAAACCTAAATTCCCTTCCTGAATTAAATCAGTTAAAGGCAGATTTGATGTGTGGATTGCTTTTTTGGCAATCGTGATTACAAGCTTTAAATTGGACTGGATTAACTGTTTTTTTGCTTCTTTGTCGCCTTCTTTTGCACGCTTTGCAAGCTCTTTTTCTTCCTTCGCACTTAGTGACGGGTATTCTGAAATCTCTCTTACATAATTCGATAAAACACTGTCGGCTTGTAATACTTCGTTCCTTGCCGGATTCGAAAATTTTGTAGTTTTTTTCAACTTGATCGGCGAATTTCTTTTCATCTTAAACTCCTCTTCTTTACACGCTTTTTTTTAACGGATTGACACGAGATTACACAAAAGTATATACTTAGTATATACCACGATATATACTAAGCCTAACATGTATGTTAAGAATTGTAAAACTAAAATTTTAAAAAACTTGAAAAAAGTTTTAACGGAAGTATTTTTTGATGTAGAATTATAGTGAGGGGGAAGATAATGAAGAAGAAATTTTTAATAATGTTAATAATTATCGGTGTTGTTATTTTGACATCAGCCATTACTTATGCGTTAACGGGGCCTTTCACAGAGCAGCATAAAAAGCCGTCGGATTACAAAATTGGTGTAAAGTATTCAGACGCTTTGCAGTCGGATAAGCCGATGCTTGCATTGATGTACGTCGATTGGTGCGGGTATTGTTTGAAATTTATGCCGAAATATAAAACGATAAATAATATTTACAAAGATAAATTTAATATCGTAATGATTAATGCCGAAGATCCCGCGAATAAGGAATTGGTTGATGACGTTGCACTGAGCGGGTTCCCGACGATGTATATTATTGACCCCAAATATGATAACAGGATTTTGTTAAATAATGCGATTTATATGGATTTGAAAAAACTCAGAGTTGAACTTGAACGTTATTTGCGGATTAGAGGGCTTTTGGACCAAGTTCCTCAAAATGTTTCTGAAAAATAATGTTAAATATTGTAAAATTTGTATGAGAAAAGTAGCAATTTTTAGAAGATATGGGACTTTATAATAGTATAAAGCTCTCTCTTCTTGTTTAAACGGATAGGCCTTGAATATCACAAGGTGTTTTTTTTATGCGTTTTGAAGATGTGTTTCCGATTACAGCAGGCAGACATTTTACTGCGCGGCCAGTTTTTGGCCTATCATTTCATTGAGTATGTTTTTCGCAGTCGTCAGTTGGACATCGTTTTGCTTTTTGACATCTTCCATTGTAAAATTAACCTCAATATCAGGAGTGATACCTTTTTTGTTTATATCAGTTCCGTTTGGCGTAAGGTATTTGGCTATTGTAAGGTTTAGGCCGGTTTCGTTAGGGAGCGGTATAATCTTTTGCACCATGCCTTTGCCGTATGTCTGTGACCCCAAAAGCTTTGCCTTTTTATAATCTTTTAATGCTCCGGATAAAATTTCGCTTGCGCTTGCGCTTGCTCCGTCAACAAGTACTATCATGGGTTTGTTGACGTTAAAGTCGGTGTTTTGTGCGTGAATGTCATATCTATAACCGTTTCTGCCGACTATGCTGACGATATTTCCTTCCGGGATAAACAGGTTCGCGATGAATATGGCATTAGGCAGCAGGCCGCCTGTGTTTCCCCTTAAATCAAGTATCAGACCGTCAGCTTTAGAGGTTTTTTCAAGCGCTTCCAAAAATTCATTAGGCGTCGCAGATCCTATAAAGGTCATTATCTGAATATAGCCGATATTTTTCTCCATTGAACTTCTTACGGTTTTAATTTTAATTTCTTTTCTTATAACTTTTTTGGTGAATTTGTCTTTGTCTCGGAGAATGGAAAGTTCTACAAAGGTGTTTTCCGGCCCTCTTACCATATTGGCAACCTCTGAAAGCGCAAGCCCGTTTACATCTTTGCCGTTAATTGAGGTTATTATATCACCGTTTTGTAAGTTTGCATATTGAGCCGGTGTACCTTCCATTACGTTGATAATCTGGACTTTTCCGGCTGTCGTTGCAATATTTACGCCTATTCCCGTGATTTTTGAATTTATTGAGGTGTTTTGGTCTGCGTATTCTGTTTTGTCCATATAACGTGAATACGGGTCATCAAGGCTTTCCAACATGGTTTGAATTGCAACTTTTGCATCTTCATCAGTTTTTATGCGGCCTTTGTAATGTTCTTTCCACCGACTCCAGACTTGATGATTTAAGGAGCCGTCATAATAGTTTTCTTTTACGGTTTCCCATACTTTGTCAAAAAGTTTTTGAGATGAAATGTGCTCACGGTTAATCATTTCCTCCGTGTTGTCCATAAACGCAGGATTGTGCACATTCAGAAACAAGCCGTTTAGCGCAAATAAAGATACTACTATTATAAGAAATAAAATTAGCTGCTTTTTCTTCATAAGAATATTTAACATCAAGAAATATTTATAATCAATATACTTTTTAAGTAACCGTCATGATTATAAATCTTCAAAACCGGGCGATGTGGCGGGCAGATTTTCATATCCTTTATTTTGCATTACTGTTTTTTTAATATATTTATTAGTATAGTTTCCTTTTTCAAGCAGCTGCTTAAGGGTGTTTTCGCGGTCAACCAGCGGGTGAAGGTTATCGTCGCCGCTTTCGGGGAAGGCTCTTAGAATTTCGCACCAGACAGAGGCTTCCATTGTCCAGGCGTAAGTTTCTTCCGCAAGCGAGTTGTATTCATCCTGATGCAGCGCTTCATGTGCCAAAAGTGCAGCTAAAGCTCCGGGAGGCGCGTCTTTGTGACGCGGGTTTATGAATATATAAAGTCGTTTGCCTTTTTTCCATCCGAGCGCGTCAAACGTTGCATAAGCCTTGTTTATTGAGCCTAAATCCTTGAATTCGATTTTTACCGGACGTTCTGTCAGGTTATTGCCGAGTATTGCTTTTCTCGAAAATTCGCCGGTGGTGTCCTTAAGCATATCGAGTGCTACGTAAAAAATTTCGTCTTTACCGATTGATTTATACTGCGGTGTGATTTGTTTTATGTAATCCTGAGTGTATTTTTGGGGAAAATTCGCCGGCACTATGCTGCCTTCATTTTCTTCCCCAAAAACAGGCGTAAATACTAAGCAAGCTGTTATTATACTTATTATGACTTTGGTTTTCATCTTTTTTGCTCCTTATTTATATTATACTTATATATTTTTTTTAGGCAAATTAAGTTTTTTTTATTCGGTAATGTTAATTTTTATTCATAAATTATAACTTTTTTGCAATTTTCTTTAAAAAAAATACTTTATATAGGAGTGTAGATAATTTCAGTGTGGGAAATGGGAATAGATATTCAAAAGCCGCTTGGTGTGGGCGGAATAAGTAATATATATGCGCAGCGTGCGTTTTTGGGCGGTACTTCCGGCATGGACAGTTTCGAAAGTACATCTGCAGCGCGTTTTGCAACAAAAAATTACATTGAAAATGCTATATCCGCCAATCCGGGAATAAAAAACATTCTCAGGCAGATGAATGCTCCTTTAAAGCTTAACCTGAAGGAATTGCAGGAACTTTCGGAAAATCATGCAAAAGACACACAAAATATAGCTGCAGGTATTATTTCAAACTTGCCGAAAGCGCTTAAGCAGCATGTGGATGTGAAGGCGGTTAAAGATGCAGCTTATTTGCACGATGTCGGAAAAGTACTTATTCCGGTTGAAATTTTGAATAAAAACGGTTCTCTGACAGACGCTGAAAAGAAAATTATGCATCGTCATTCAGAATTAAGCTATGAGATTTTAAAAAATTCCGGACTTGATATGAAAACTCTTAATCTTATAAAATATCACCACCAGAATGCAAGTCATACAGGCTATCCAAAAGTTCCGGCAGATTTTTTTGCGGATATTAATCTGCAGATCTTAACGGCTGCTGATAAATATTCCGCGCTGACTGAACCGAGAGTTTACAAAGCGCCTATGGATAAAGATAAGGCGCTCGCTATAATTTACAGAGATGTTGCAAACGGAAATCTGCACCCGTTTGTGTTCAAGGCATTGAAGGATTACACTGAAAATTCCGTGCCCGCAGTTGTTTAAAAATTATTTCCGTTAAGCGGCTGAACATGCAAGGCAACATCAGCTTTGTTATTATATCGTTAGTCAACAAGTTTAGTATTTTTACAGATAATTCGAAAGAATATTTTTTACGTAATTTTGTGTTTCTTTATATGGCGGCACACCGTCGTATTTGTCAACTGCACCAGGTCCTGCATTATACGCCGCAAGTGCCAAAATTACGTTTCCGTTATATTTATTCAGCATGGATTTTAAATACCGTACGCCGCCTTCAACATTTTGTACCGGATTGTACGCGTCTGTAACCCCAAGACCCTTTGCTGTTGCCGGCATTAACTGCATTAACCCCATTGCGCCGGCTTTGGATTTGGCATTTGGATTAAATCCGGATTCCTGTTTTATTAAGGCCTTAACCAGTTTGTCATCCACTCCGTGTTTTGTTGAAATTTGTTCAACCATGTTCATTATCTGGCTTTTGGAGGCGTTATTTATATTTGGTGTTAAATTTTCCTGCTGAGCAAGTTCGGCCTTTACTTTCATTGTTTCGGGATTAATAAGCAGATTCCCGAAGTTCACCTTTTGTGTTGACGAAAGTACTTTCTCAAACGATTGTACACCCGGTTTTTCCGGCGGTAAAATATTATTATTGTTTACCCGTCCGGTTTTATAAAAATTATTTATATACTGATTCATTTGTGCGGCTCTTTGAATGGCTGCTGCCTGTCCGCCGCTCATCAGCATCTTTTGTAACATTTCCGAAAACATTATCCTGCCCTCAATTTTATTCTACACATTTTTTTGATGTAAGGTATCATATAAATTAAGGATTTTTTTCGTTATGTCAATTCTCTACAGTCCGCGCGAAAGATTCTTGATAACCCTTCCGATTATTGTAATTGTAATGTCACTGTCCGGCCGGATGGTTTCAATCGGATATTTTTCGTTGTCGGAAATTATGTCAAGCTCTCCGGTAATCCGCAGCCTTAAACGTTTTACGTACCATTCGTTGTTAATTGTTAATATAAAAATTCCGCCGTTGTTAAAATCTTTGCGCGATGTGTCAACCAGCAAAATATTGCCGTCTTCTATTAAACTTTCCATGCTGTCACCTGATGCTTTGAATAATTTTAATGCGTCAGGGCTTGGAATTTTCCACATATCACGAATTATTTCCCGTCCTATTTTTACAGGCGTCACATCGGCTTCATCAAGTATCACGGTGCCGTGTCCGCAGGAAGGTGTTATGCTTATATATTCAAGCTCCACGCAGTCGGTATCCAGATCTATTCCATAGTATTCCTCGAGCCTTTTGACCTCGTCTTCCGAGAATTCGCTGTCCCGGGTAGCTCTCGCTGACATCGCAGCTGTTCGTACTTCCAGTATCTTACATAAGTCCGACTGCTTGGGCTTGTATCCTATTAAGTTTTGTAAAGTTGTTAAAACCTTGCTGTATTTCATAATCCTTCGCTTCAAGAAACTAATTTGTATAATTAATCAACAATTATGTTGACAAAACTCTACAATCATGTTATATTGATATTGTGCTTACTCAAATACACCAAACCTGCCAATTATCCGTTTGTGATGGTGAAAATGCTGTCAGGATGACTGTATTGAGCTTTATTCCAACAATATTATATTACAACAAATACAACCGGCTATCACCCGACTGGATAATTTTGTTGTAAAAAAAGTTAACATTTATAATCTCTATCCCCACTTTGGGCGCAAATGCGCCCCTTTTATTAGAAAGGAAAGTTATGGTATTTGAACAATTAATTTCAAACAAACAGGCGGTGAAAAAGGAATTTATCCGTAAAAATCTTATTGAATATTACAAGACGATTTGTGCGGACCAGGTCGATATTCCGGCATTTATTCTCGCAAATGAAGACATAAAACTTATTGAAAAACGCGGCACTCTTGATTTTTGGTATAAAAAATTAAAAAATGGCAGCGGAAGATAATTTTTTGCGTCTGGATTGGTTCGGGACATTAACCGAGCTGCAGAAACGTGTGTTTGACGGTGATTTTGGGCCGGAAGATGTTATGTGTGCTGATGTGTCTGATTACGAGCGCGCTTTTTGTATTGAACTTTTGGGAGAAATTTATGACTAAAAGATTTGTTGATACTGAAATTTGGAATAAGGATTGGTTTTTGGATTTGTCTATAAAGCAGAAACTTCTTTTAAAATATATTTATGATAACTGTGATTGCGCCGGTGTTTATGAAATTTCATATCGAAATTTGCAGAATTGTTTTAATGAACCTGTTTCCAAAAAAGATTTTGAAGGGTTAAGACAGGTTAAATTTATTAGTGAAAACAAGGTTTTTGTTGAAGATTTTATTAAATTTCAATACGGCTGGAGTATGAATTCTCTTTCCGGAAAAAATAATAATGTTCAGAAAGGAATTTTAAAAAGTCTTATTAAAAATGAACTCTTACCCAACCCTTGCCCAACCCTTCTGGATATGGATAAGGATAAGGATAATATCAATTTTAATATTAAAAATAATATCAATACTGATTTATATATCAATAATGATATTAAAAATCATAATGAAATCATTAATGATAATATCAAAAATAATAATTATGATATTAAAATTCATAACGAAATAGTCAAGAATGATAAAAACTGTGTGAATTCAAATATTAATATTAATACCAATAACATCAAAACAAATAATAATGATATTAAAAATAATATTAAAAATGATGTAAAAATTGGGTTACGTGACGCAGCGGATTTGATGTTCAGTGAATATGAGAGGATGTGTCCGAACCTAATCAGGCTTACTGGTGAGCGTATGAGCGGCAAGGTGGCCGAAAAAATCAGGGTATATCTTTCGGAAACCGATTATGATTTGGAACTGTTTAAGGATTTATGCAGACGTGCAAATGTTTTGAGGACAATTGCGAACACGCGGATTGATTTTGAAACAATGTTGAACTGCCGTATAGGTATTTTGAACGGCAAATATGAGAGCAAAGCAGTATATCAGGCGCGGGCTGCAAATGAAAGAGCGCGGCGCGAAATCGAGGAAACTCGCGAGCGTAACGAACGTGTCAGAAATTTTAAAGGAGATCCCATGCCGGAGAGTTTTAAAAAATTAGGGGAGCGGTTAAGGGGGTTGAAATGCCCGCAAAATTAACGCTTGACATGCTTAATGATTATACAGAGGATGTGCGGGAGCTGGATTTTCTTTTGAGGAAAAAAGAGTTTATAAAAGAAAAGATATCAGCTTTAAAAAGTCCGGATTACGGCAAATCAAGGGTGACTTCCGGTAATGGCACACGCACAAGCGAGCAAGAGCATTATGTTATTGCTCTGGAAAAAATTAATAATAAAATTGAGCAATGCAAGATGCGGATTCTCCCGGAACATGAATTTATAAAAAAGTCTATTGCAGCCGTAAAAAAATGGCAATACCGCAGGCTGCTTGTTTACAGATATCTTGAAAAATGGAAGTGGGCGCAGATTATAGAAGAATTTTTTGAATTTGAGGAGGATTATGATGAAGAAAAAAATTTTAAGTATAAAGAAAAGATACTTTACTGGCACCGTCAGGCTTTGAAAGCGCTTGTTGAGGACTAAATTGTTCTAAATCAAACATCTTTCCTGAGCAAGCAGTTGTGTGTACATAGAAAACTGCAGCTTGCGGGGTTTAGCAATTTTACCTGAATTTATTCACGTATGTTCATAAATCAATGCTCTGCTGAAAGGCATAAAAAAAAAGGCGCATAAGCGCCTTTTTTTTATGCAATAAATTACTTACCGAATAATACTGCTCTTGCTGAATCTGATGCCGGTTCAACAGTTTGTCCGTGCAAATATACCGGATAAACGTCTGTGATTTCAGATGATTCGCATTCGCCGCTTTCAGCTTCGGCACAATCAATTATTGTGTTCGGGCCTGTGGCACCGTTTACGTCAATAAAGCCTACGCAAGCATTTGCAGTACCTTTTGTATTGTCAGTACAATCAGCATTGTCTATAGCAAAACCGAATGCTGTACCGTCAGCAAATGAAAATACTTTAAATGTTGTTGCATCAACAGTTGCTTCTGTTTTTGCCGCTGTAGCAACTGTTGTACCAGCGGCTTGTCCTTTACAAGGGCTGGTATTTGCTTCAGTGTTTGCATTGTTTTCAGATGTACAAGCTAGGTCTTCACCTTGAAACTCCATATTCGCAAGGTTAGTTGTTACACCATCTGTTCCAAAGTAGCTTTCGGAGATGTTAGTGGCAGATTGCATTCTTGCACTCAATAACGCTGACATTGTATTTGCCGCACCGTCTGTATCTGCGTCTTCATCTTCAAGTGTTGAAAAGTCAGTATCATCAATTGCTATGTTCATAATTACAGCCTGATTCAATGTTGACAATGCTTTTTTGTAAGCTGTTTTGAACTGAGCGCCATTAGTGTTGGAAATCAATGTCGGGATAGTCATGGCGGCAACTACACCGATGATGCCCAAAGTGATTAACACTTCGGCCAAAGTAAAACCGAATCTTTTTGTCATAATCTTTTCACCTTTCTTTTTTTGTACTAATAAAGCTATGAACAATTTTTTTCTTTATTAATGCGATTATAATACCAATTTTTTCAAAAGGTGTCAAGCATATGTATGATTTTTTATAATTCCGGGTTATGACTTTAATAATTCAAACAGTCTGAATTGCCCGTTTTCAAGCTCTTTCAGTGTAATATCATTTGAGTTTCCCGAATAGGAAATTTTTTCAAATTTTTTATTTTTTATTACAAATTCTCCAACTATAGTATAATCCACCGGCAGGTGAACGGTTTTATCAAAAACGGGTTTGTTGTGAATAAATTCCTCGTAATTTTGTCCGTTTTCGTCGGTTTTTACGGCTTTTTCAACCGGAGGTTTGTAATTTGCGGCAACAAGGAATGCAGTTTTTAACGGCTCTTTTGTGATAAGCCATGACACAAATCCGTCTTCATCCTGTTCAATAATCTGCGCTTCTCCGTCCGTGATTACGGGATTTGTCTTTACAAATTTGTCGATGGCATTAAATTTGTCGTAAAATTCCTCGTTTTTTTCTCTGGGCATGGAAATTTCTTCGCCGATTGCATGTTCAATTCCTTTTTTCGTGAAACTTTCGTCGCCGTCTACATAAAGCATGGGGCGGCCCGCAAATTTTCCGCCAGGCAGAAATTTATACTTGAACCACTTGAATAGTGCCCCTTTTTCACCCAATTGGCCCGGATATTGGTCTATACATCTGAATTCTCCGTCTTGATTGTTGTAAGTTTTTAATATAGAGAGGTAATTATCCGGCTTGAATTTCAAATTGTAATTTGTTAAATAACCGTTATCTTCAGTGATTTGTTCGGGAGTTTTTGTGGATTGCGACACAATGTCATTTCCCCACAAAAGATCAAAGGCCATATCTTCGTGGTATTCTTTGTATAAATTATCCCAGAGCATGTATTCCGCAAGTGTTCCGAAGTATGGAATTTTTTCTTTCATTGCCCTGTTGAGCTGTCCGAGCACAACTCTTGGCGCACGGTAGCTTATCGGGGTGCCGTTAAGCTCGGATACGCTGTCTGCAACGTGGTCTATGTGGTCCACCCTGAAGCCGTCAAAATTGTATTCTTTCTGCAGGTTTTTCATATAGTTTATAAAATAATCTATAACAGGCTTATTAAAACTTCCGCTTTCCAAAAACGCAAAGTAATAAGGCGTCTGGCAGTCAAGGTTTGCAAAACACGTTACGTCTTCGCCTTTGTAGTCATAGTGTTTGAATGTCGGGTATCCGCCGCATTCGCTCATTTTGTCATAAACCGGATGACCCGCTGAACACCATGCCCCGCCAGGCGCAGGCCATAAACCTTCATTTATCAATTCTTTTATTATGTCAAGCTGTTTGGTTATGTCGTTTTCTTCAAGCTTTTGGGAGGGTTTTACACCTTCAATTCGTGATACAATCTCTTTTACGCGTTTATGGATTTTGAACTGTGTCTGTTTTTCCATCATTTTGTTTGAATATTCTTTTTTATATTCATCCATTTTTGTTTCAAACTGCGTAAGAATATTTTTGTAATATTCGCTCAAATCGCCTGATGTGCCGCCTTGTCTGTATATTCCTTTAATGACTTCCAAATCTTCAGTGTCAAAAACATCCGTCATAAGGCTTGTGACTTCTTCAACTTTTTTATCAAGTTCTTTGTCGAGGGCGGTTATGTCAAACCAGCGTGCGATATAGGGGTTTGCCAGCACTGATTTCGCAAATCTCCCTGTCTGGGGCAGTATGTCATAAATTACCGGATGACCCGCAAGCTGTGCCATTTGTATAAAAAGTTTTACCTGGCCTTTGGCATCCAAACCGGTTATTTCCTCAATTCTTTTATCAAGAAGATTTTCGCTCACCTCTGAACTTTTCGGAAGGTATGCACAGCCGAATTCCCTCGGATGAAACGGTATTAAATATATTGTCGTATTATATATATTATTGGCAAGGTTCCCGCTCGGCAATATCAACAGCTGTTTCAGCCAGTCAAAAAAATTGCCGGCACTGCCTTTTTTATTCCCTAAGCCCGCAAGGTTTATCAGTTTGATGTCATGGCCTTCTTTTTTTATCCAGCCGGAATTCTTTTCGTTATGTCTCGCAAGCACGCTTATTTCTTCAAATTTGAATTTGCCGTCTGAAAATACTCTCTCTTTAATCCATTTCTCCCGGAGTGCAAAAAGTGTTTCCGTTTCCGTTAATTCCTCAAGCGCCTTAAAATACGGATACTCTAAGTACCCAGCTGATTTTACCGCTGATGTGAGATATTCTTTACGCTCTTTCGAAATTTCATCGACTTTATATTCGCGGCATAATTTTTCGTATATTTCGTTTAATTTTTCAGCTTTATCCGCTTGTTTATCTTTTTTCCCGAATAAAAAATCCAGCATGATTTTATCTCCCTGAATTAATATTATAACACAAAAAACTGCAGGTCCAAAGTTTGCCCTGTCGGGTAATGGATTAAATATTACGGCTATTCTTAAATTGACTTGTTAAGAAGAGAGGTGATTATGTCAAATGATGTAGAAAAAACAGGCCCCATAAAAGTGGTGATTGTCGAGGATTTTAAGTTAACCAGAGTAGGTTTAAGATGTGCCCTGAATGCAAACCCCGATATTGATGTCGTAGGTGAATTTGAAAATGCTATGGATTGCCTGCAGTTTGTTGAAAGAAACAAAACCGATATAGTGCTTATGGATCTGGGGTTGCCCGGATTAAACGGTATAGAGGCTATGTTAAAGTTAAGAGAGATGTCAAATGAGGTTAAGATTATTGCATTGACCTCACACGACAGAGAAGAAGAAGTTATTGCGGCATTAAGCTCCGGCGCGAACGCATATTGTCTTAAAGATATTGACCCGAGTAAACTCGCTGAGGTTATTAGAGATGTGTGTGCGGGCGTCTGCTGGATTGACCCGATGGTGGCACAGCTTGCTTTGAGTTCGTTCCCGAAAATTGATAATCCGGGCGTCCTGCCTGATAAATCGGGTTCTGAAACAAGAGTACCGTTGACTGAGCGGGAATACGAAGTACTCAAACATCTTGTCACTGGCAAAAGTAATACTGAAATTGCTAAAGAATTGATTGTTAGTGTTCATACTGCAAAAGCACATGTTTGTTCAATTTTGCAGAAAATGTGCGTCAACGATCGTGTTCAAGCCGCTGTCAAAGCGGTCAAGGAGGGACTGGTGTAGGCTTTGCCTGCACCGGTTTTTTAAAATCAGCTGTCGCTTTGCTGCTTTGCAGGTTTTGTTGAATTATAATAACCAGCCCAGACTAATGTCTGAGCTGGTTAATGGGCATGAAGAGACTGTCTTGAGTCGCTCGCATTAAACGGGACTACGTTTGCCGCCTTATAATGGCTATGCCATTATCGGCGTCAAGCCTTCGCCCTCTGCTCGCTCCTCGCTTGAACTCCGGCAAGGCTTCGCCTAGCAGGGAGTTCTCGTCTCTATTGCGTTGAATTTTTATATAAAAAACCAGCCCAGACTAATGTCTGAGCTGGTTAATGGGCATGAAGAGACTCGAACTCCCACGCGTTAGCACTAGTTCCTAAGACTAGCGTGTCTACCATTCCACCACATGCCCTTGTTTTGTTCAGCCGAGTGCCGCTGCTTCGTTTCGTTCGGCAGGGTGCCACACTATGTTCGGCATAGGATTGCTCTGGCTCGGTATGGCTCCGAAATCCTTATTTAATTGTCAATTTCTCTGCAGCATCGCCGCTTTTTTAATTTATCTTAACCTCACTTAATTGTCAACCCTTTGATATTTCTACTTTTTTATGTAATAATTTAATCATGCAAAATTTTTTTGAGGGATGCTATGGATTATAAATTGAATACTACCGTGTCGAAAGATGCTTTTAGATACGGTTATTTGCTTAATAAAATATACCCGTATATTAAGCCTTATTGGGCAAGAATTATTATTAACCTGATTATTGCCGTGCCTTTGGGATTGCTTGACGGAGTTGTGGCGCTTTCGCTCAGACCCTATATGGATCTCGTTATTAACGGTAATCCTTCCGTTACTTATAATATTTTAGGGCATGATATTCAACTGCAGGCCGGTTTCGCGGCTATTATTCCTATCGGAATTGTTCTTTTTGCCGCTTTCCAAGGTGTTTTGAAATACCTTAGCCACTACCTTACTGATTGGCTCGGACAGAAAATTTCTAACTCGCTTAAAATTGATTTGTTTAAAAAATTGACCTCGCTCGACCCGCAATTCTATGACGTCAATTCATCCGGACTTGTTTTGACCAGATTTTTGTCTGATCCAGATGCGGCTTCAAAAAATATTATTAACAGTCTGCAATCCTTTATCTCTACTGCGTTTGGTATTGTCGGATTGGTTGCCGTGCTTTTGTATAACTCTTGGCAGCTTGCCATTGTCGGGGTTACTGTCATGGCATTTGCTATTACCCCAGTTACATTGATTAGAAAACGCATTAAGGCTGTTTCCAACGCCTCTATGGTCGTCGGCGGTAATATGACAACTAATTTTAACGAAACTTTTGCCGGTAATAAAATCGTTGCAGCTTATAATCTTCAAAATGATCAGAATAAAAAGTTTGAAGGACAAATTCATCAGCAGTTTGACCTTGCTATGTCTTTGACTAAACGTGTTGGCTGGATGTCACCTATCATGTATTTTATATGTTCTATTGGTATTGCCCTTGTCTTTTGGTACGGTACGCATCTTATTCTTACCGGTGCACTGTCTGCCGGCAGCATGATGTCTTTTGTTACGTCACTTCTGCTTCTTTATAAGCCGGTTAAAAATCTCGGTAATACTCTTACCGGACTCCAAACTACTTTCGTTGCGATGGGACGTGTGTTTGAATTGTTTGACCTCGTGCCGTTTATACGTGATAGAAAAAATGCCCTTACGCTTCAAGGGGTAAATAATGATATTAATTTTAATAATGTTTGTTTTGAATATGAAAGCGGTGTCCCTGTTTTGAAAAATATAAATTTGAGGGTCGCAAAAAACGAAACTATCGCTCTTGTTGGTAATTCCGGCGGCGGCAAAAGTACGCTGGTTAATCTTATCCCGCGTTTTTACGATGTCACGTCCGGTGCTGTTGAATTTGACGGTCTTGATATAAGAAACTTTACTCTCAAATCTTTGCGCGATAATATTGCGTTTGTTTTTCAGGATAATTATTTGTTCTCCGGCACTATAAGAGAAAATATTTTGATGGGGAATGAAAATGCTGATGATGATGCTATTCAAAATGTAGTTAAAATGGCTCATCTGGATGAATTTATTCAGACGCTTGAAAAAGGGCTGGATACTGTTGTCGGTGAACGCGGTACAACGCTTTCCGGCGGACAAAGACAGCGTGTCGCAATTGCGCGTGCTATGCTTAAAGACGCTCCGATTGTTATTCTTGATGAGGCTACTTCCGCTTTGGATAATGAGTCTGAGGCTATTGTTCAAAAGGCTCTTGATAACCTTATTCAAAATAAAACGGTTTTTGTTATTGCTCACAGATTATCAACTATCAAAAACGCTCACAGGATTGCCGTTATTAATGAAGGCGAACTCGTTGAAATCGGCTCTCACGACGAACTTTTGGAAATTCCTAACGGAAAATATAAACACCTTTACGAAATGCAGTTCAAAACTCAGGAGGAAATATGTTAAATTTGATTATCAGAAAATGGATTGAACCTTACATGCTGCTGGAAACTATTAAAGAATACGCCTCAACTGAAGAATTTTCTTTTGACGGCTCAAATAAGGCTATTTTAAAACAGCACTTTCTTAAGCAGCTCCGTGATACAAAAGCCTTTGGGCTTTATATGAAAAACGTTAATAAATTTTACCTCTTTAACGCTAATATTAATGTCAAAGATATTATCACAAAAGCTTTTGACCTTACGGATAATGATTTTGAAATAACTGAAGATGTGCATAAACCCTTTGATATGGTTGATTCAGGCGAAGCTGAAGCTTCTGTCATTACTTATTAATATTTCTTTACAATCAGGCAATTTTTGATTAAAAATCCCCTTTATATATTTATAAAGGGGATATAAAATTGAGTATTTGGGGATTCAACAACGCGTATCAGACTTATTTGCCGTGTTACGGCACAAACTTTTTTATGCCTGCATTTTGGAATATCGGCATGTATAATGCGGGCTTTTCTCCTGAAATTAGTCTTTTTCCCCCTAAGCCGGATAGTAATTCTAAAAAGGTATATACTTTTTCGGATGCGTTAAAAAGTATACAAAACGTAATATATAATATTAATTTTAATACTAATAATATTAATAATGATATAATATGGCCGCAAGTGACCTTGAGCAAACCAATTGAAATGCCGGTTAAGCCGAAGGCGCCTGTTGCCTTGAAAAAGCCGGTTAAACCAAAAGCACAAGATGTATCTACCCGCGAATTAAAAACAGAACCAAAAGCTTTGGACGAACCTATTCGTTATAATGAAGAAAAAGGGGCAGAATTAGCAAGAGAAATTGCCTCAGTATCAACAAACGGAGGATTTGACGGGTATTGCGCAAGAAATGTTAAAGAAGCAATAATGGATGCGGGACTTGGCGGATATCAACCGGGACATGGATATCAAATGGCGGGAATTTTAGCGGGGAACAAGAATTTTAGGGAAATTCCCACGAGAAATATTGATTTGAAAAAACTCCCGGCAGGGTGCGTGCTTGTTTATGATAAAGGTGTTGCCGGATACAGTTCACAATACGGGCATACTGAGATTACGCTTGGCAATGGAACTGCGGCAAGCGGAGGAATTACACACAATATCAGGGACGGCGCAAGAGTATTTATGCCGGTTTAAAAAAGCGAGTTGACATGTTCAAAGAGCTTTTCTGGCGTGTCGTTATTTTTGATTACTATGTCTGCTTTTTGAACTTTTTCATCTTGTGAATTTTGCGACAGGATGCGTTTTTGTGCGTATTCAATAGTATAATTGTTCCTTTTAATAAGCCTTTCCAGCCTTATGGCGTCATCCGTGTACACAAGAATAATTTCGTCAAACAAATCTTCCATTTTTGCTTCAAAAAGGAGTGGAATTAAAACAAAAGCGTATTTTTTTTCATTGTTTTGTTTAAAAAAAATCAAAATTTCTTTACGAATTTCAGGATGTACAATTGAATTAAGCTTTTTGAGGAGTTTTTCATCTTCAAATACTATTTCGGCGAGTTTTTGGCGTGTAATTTTGCCTGAAATGTGGCTGCGAAAGGTTTTTTCAATTTCGGCGCGAATTCGCGGAACTTTTTCCATAATCTTATGCGCTGCAAGATCCGTGTCAAACACGGGATATCCTTTTTGTTTAAGAATATTTCCGACAGTGGATTTGCCGGAAGCTATGTTTCCTGTTATTGCTATTTTACGCATTGTTCCTCGATAAAAAATTCCTCAATTCTTTTATTTGAGCGGGTTTTATTGGCTTAAATTCACCGCGTTTAAGCCCCTCAAGCTGAATTGTGGCGTGCTGAATACGTTTGAGGGATTTGACTTCATAACCCAAATATTCAATCATTTTTCTTATCTGTCTGTTCATCCCTTGAAAAAGCACAATCTGCATGGTTGTATGTCTGTTATCCGACTCAAGTACTGAAATATCGGCATAAGCGATTTTTCCTGGTTCTATTTCAATGCCTTTTGCCATTTTTTCAAAATCAGCTTTGTGCATTTTGGCCTCAACGGTTACAATATAGATTTTCGGAACTTTTGCGGACGGGTGCGTAAGCTGATTTATCAAATCGCCGTCGTTTGTGAGAATTAAAAGTCCGGTGGAATCTTTATCAAGTCTGCCGACTGGTTTGAGGCTGTACATATTTTCGGGAAGCAGGTCATAGATTGTTTTTCTGCCTTTTTCATCATCTGCGGTGGTAATATAGCCTGCGGGTTTATAAAATTTGTAATATTCGTGCTTTACCGGCCGGATAAGTTTGCCGTCGATTACCACTTTGTCTTTTTCTTCCACTGAAAACCCGAGTTCAGTAACCTTTTTGCCGTTTACAAAAACTTTACCTTCTGCAATAAGTTCGTCAGCTTTCCTGCGGGAACAAAGGCCTGAGGAGGCTATGAATTTGTTCAAGCGTGTCATAAAAGCGCCCTTTCAAAAACTTCCGCAAGCTGTGCCGGCATTTTGCGGTATAATTTGCCGTCTTCATGAATTGCTACAACATCTACTGCGGCATCTATAAATATTTTACCGGTGTCTTTTGATAAAATTTGCTGCCGGAAAGTTACGCAAAATCCGTTGAATTTTTCGATTTGGGTTGTTATTACTACATAATCGTCAAGTCTTGCGGACGCTTTGTAACGGATATTAATATTTGTAACCGGCAGGACTATGTCGTTGTTTTTTAAGTCAATCAGGTTATTGCCGGTTTCCTCACACCACATAACCCGTCCCATCTCCAGCCATCTTAAATAAGCCCCGTGCCATACAACACCGTATGCGTCAGTGTCAGCATAATAAACTTTTTGCTCAAATGTGTGTTTCATAAATTTTATTATACCACAAAATCAAGTAACTACGGCAATATAAAAAATTTCAGCAGCGGGTTAAATTTATTGTGAAAGGAGAAAAAATTATGCGTTTCAGATGTTTGGTGTGCGGTTGGATTTACGATGATAAAAAAGAAGGCAAAGATTTCGACGATTTGCCTCAAGATTGGGTCTGCCCCGTGTGCAAAGCAAGCCATGACAGCTTTGAACTGATTGACGAAAATTGCTTCGGCGAAGAATAACGTATATATAATAAAAAACCCTATCTTTCGATAGAGTCCGGAATTCTTGTTTCGTAATTCCTCGTGTGTAGAAGGTTAGTGTGTAGTAGGTAGTGTGTATAATTATCTCGTGTTTATTATTTAATCCTTACATATTAATAAAGTATTTCTGCAGTATATAATTGCTATATATAGTTAATATCGTTACAAAACTTAATATTTTTGATATAAAAAAAGTAACCCTTTTAAGGGTTACTTTTTAGTGGATTTTTGAAATTAAGCATAAACTGCTGTTTGAGCGAGTTTTGCCGGTATGCTGTTTTCAATGACTGCTGCGCCAAAAAGTTTTTGCATATAAGGGCTGTCCGAGAAACTGTCCAAAGCTTTGTAAATTTCTTGCGAAACAGTTTGTTGAAAAGTTTTAACGCTTCCGGTTTCTTTATCCATAGCATTAACGAATAAATAGCCGGTGCGGCCTTCTTGCTGTTTTTTGTAAAGCCCCATAACGTAATAAGATTTGTGGTTAATTTTGTCTACCACGCTGATATCATCTGCACTTGAGAAAACATCCGCTTTCGAGCTGTCTTTTAATTTGTTAATCAGTTTTTTGCCGACAGATGCATTTGCGGAATCCACTCCGTCAGCTAAAGTTTTAGCAATAACACGTGTTGATTTTTCATTCAAAAAAAGACCGCCAAAGGGCTGATTGCCCACGCCATTTACTTTCATATAAACCTCCTCATTAAGATTATTTTATTTTACACCCGAATTATAATTTGGCAAGTGTTTAATATATTTTTGTTACATAAGTACAAAAATAAGCTTTTTTGCTGGACATTTTGTAAAAAAAAATATATTCTTGAACAGTAAGGAGAGAAAAAATGAAAGAATTCAGCCACACAAGATTGGATAACAGACAATTCACGCCGGAAGATGTAAAAGGATACATCAAGGAATATAATATAAAATTTATAAAACTACAGTTTGTAGATATAAACGGTCAGGTTAAAAATCTTACGATACCGTCAGAGCATATAGATAAAGCTTTGGCCAATGAAGTTATGCTGGATGGATCATCAATAAAAGGCTTCAGGAGTATTGAAACCTCTGATATGATGTTTCATCCGGATATAAATTCATTTCAGATACTGCCCTGGAGAGAAAAAGACGGAATAACATCAGCCCGCTTAATTTGTGATATTTATAATTCAGACGGTACCCCGTTTGAGGGCTGTCCGAGATGTAATTTAAAAAGAGTAATGAAAGAGGCGGAGAAGTTAGGATTTTCAATGAATGTAGGGCCGGAAGCCGAGTTTTTCCTTTTTGCAAAGGACAAAGACGGAAATGTAACCACCACGACACAGGACAGAGCGGGGTATTACGACGTAGGTCCGGAAGATTTAGGTGAAGATGTGAGGGGTGATATAGTTTTAACCCTGAAGGAAATGGGATTTGATATAGAAGCATCTCACCATGAAGTTGCGGACGGCCAGCACGAGATTGATTTCAGGTACACTGATATCTTAACCGCTGCGGATAACGTCGTAACCTTCAGGATAGCTGTCAAAGCCATAGCAGCAAAGCACAATCTGCTTGCGACATTTATGCCGAAACCTATATACGGCATAAATGGTTCCGGTATGCACTGCAATGTATCGTTATTTAAAGACGGGAAAAACGCGTTTTATGATGCAGATACGGAATATCAGCTTTCAGATGTTGCAAAATATTCAATCGGCGGTATGCTTAAACACGTAAAAAGCATAACAGCTATTACTAATCCGACCGTAAACAGCTACAAACGTCTTGTACCGGGATATGAAGCCCCTGTATACCTTGCATGGTCACTTGCAAACAGGAGCGCATTGTTGAGAGTTCCTGCCAAAAGAGGTAATGCTACAAGGGTCGAATTGAGGTCGCCGGATCCGGCATGTAATCCTTATCTTGCGTTTGCGGCCATTTTAGAGGCTTGTATTGACGGGGTCAGAAATAAAATAGACCCGCCGATGCCGGTAGAAAGCAATATTTATCAGCTTACCTCAAAGGAACGTAAAAAACAGCGAATTGATTCATTACCCGGCAGCCTTGCAGAAGCACTGGAACAGCTTGATAAATCTATTGTGGCCCGAGCGGCTTTAGGTGAACATATTTTTAATGAATTCATGTCGTCAAAGCGAAAGGAATGGGATTCGTTCAGAACATATGTATCCCAGTGGGAGCTTGACAGATATTTGCAAAGATATTAAAGACAGATTAATCCTCAATAAAATCTCTGAAATGGCGGAATTCTTCTTTTTCGCGGATTTTTTTCAGAGCACTGTCTTCGAGCTGCCTGATACGTTCTTTTGAATAACCCATAATTTCACCCAGCTGTTCAAGGGTTTTGGGCGATTCACCGTTAATTCCGAACCGGCATGAAACGATTCGTCGTTCCCTTTCGTCAAGACTCGCTAATAAATCGTCAATACTGCCTTTAACCATGTTATTGCGTGTATGAGTTTCGGGTGAATTGCAGGATTTGTCTTCCACATAATCCCCGACATTCAAATCATCAGTTACTGGGGTTTCAAGGCTAATCGGTTCTTTAATCAAAGCTCTTTTTACCGCTTGTAATTTTTTCGCCGGAATACCCATTTTTTCTGCGATTTCTTCATCTTGCGGCTCTCTTGCAAGCGTAATTGAAAGCGATGTATAAATTTTTTTATACTTTCTTATTTTGTCAGCCATATGAACAGGAATGCGTATTGTGCGTGAATTGTTAGTAATTGCGCGGATAATTGTCTGTTTAATCCACCAGGTAGCATAGGTTGAGAATTTAAAGTTTTTGGAATAATCGAATTTTTCGGCAGCTTTAATCAGGCCCAAAGAGCCTTCTTGTACAAGATCCATAAACAAAACTCCCTGTCCGATGTATTTTTTGGCTATGCTTACAACAAGCCGTAAATTTGCCTGTATAAGTTTTCTTTTGGCAATATCGGATTTATCCTCTTTAATCTGCCGTCCGAGTTCACGCTCCTGTTTTGCGGATAAAAGTTTAATTTTGCCGATATCTTTTAAATACATCTGCAAAATATCATCATCGTGCGAAATGGAATTAAAAGTTTTGACAGTTTCTAAATCTTCTGTTTCAACGTTTTCCGGGATTTCATTTTCAAAATCATTGAAGTTAACAAATAAATTTTCACAAGCTATCATAATCCTCACTCTCCTAAAACAAACGACGGAAATTTTAAAAAAATGTTTCAAAGAAGTTGACAAACAATTTTGTTGCTGGTAACATTGAGTCTGCGGGCAATCGAGCCGCGAGATAATGAAAACCCACAGGCTTTTAAAAGATATTTAACTTAAAAAGCGAAGGGCGTTTAGCTCAGTTGGTAGAGCGTCTCCCTTACAAGGAGAGGGTCGGGGGTTCAAGTCCCTCAACGCCCACCATATAAAGAGGCGGAAAAGCCTCTTTTTTATTAGCGAACATTGAAATAATCGAATAGGTTTGAAATAGGCATACTAACAATCAAAATGTTGTTGTGTTGTCAAGACTGAATAGTCAGACAAAAAATTTGTTTGTAAGAGGTTGGTAGTGCACATGAAACATTGAAAATTAAATAGATACATCATCAATAACCAAATAATACAGTTTTTTTTGTAAAACTTTTTTACAAAAAAGTTTACGGGATGTGGCACTCTGCCGAACAAACGATTGATTATCGTTTGTGAGAGGTTGGTAGCGCACATGAAACATTGAAAATTAAATAGATACATCATCAATAACCAAATAATACAGTTTTTTTGTAAAACTTTTTTACAAAAAAAGTTTACGGGATGTGGCGCAGCTTGGTAGCGCACCTCGCTTGGGACGAGGGGGTCGCACGTTCAAATCGTGTCATCCCGACCATTTTAAAAAAAGCCGAATAAGAGGATTAGGGAATTGGACTTTACGACATTAACAATAGAATTTTTAAGCAAACTGGCGTCAGTCGTCGGCAGTTACGGCTGGGCAATAATCGTATTAACGATAATAGTTCGTGCATTTTTGTGGCCGTTGAACGTATCTCAGCAGCGTTCAATGCGTATGATGCAGACGCTGCAGCCGAAATTAAAGGCAATACAGGACAGATACAAAAGCAATCCGCAGGTAATGCAGCAAAAACTTATGGAATTTTATAAGGAACATAAGTTTAACCCAATGGGTGGATGTATGCCTTTATTAATCCAAATGCCTATATTCATCTTGTTATATTCGGCGTTGATGAGTCCTCAATTTATACAAACAGCGGGGAATGTACCGTTTTTATTTGTAAACAGGCTTGATACGACATTAAGAGCGTCCGCCGGGATTTCAAACGACGGAGAAATGGGTGTTTCCAAATACGACAGATTTATTGCTGGCAAAACCGCTGTTGTATACTTGCCGGAGGAAACTTTAGAAAATGTAAAGATATCAAAACCAAATCAGGCATTGGAGATTCAGGGTGAATTAACACCGGGTGAACCGATTGACTTTAAGATCAGCCTTGATAATTTGAACTTAAAATTCAGCCAGCTTCAAAAAATCGAAAAAGCCGATGTGGTTATAACTGATGTAAACACAAAAGAAACGGAAAAGATAACATTTACACGTCAGGGTGAGATTTTAGCGGCATCAGTGCCGTCGATTGAGGTCAAACAGGCATTCCATTTTGATGTGTTAATGTTAATAGTATTATTTGCGATAACGATGTTTATTTCGCAAAAGGTAATGATGGCGACGTCAAAGACCTCTGAACCGCAGGATCCGACGCAGGCAGCAATTCAAAAATCAATGGGCACATTTATGCCTATCATGATAATCGCGACATTTGTAATAATCCCGATACCTGCCGGTGTGCTTTTGTATCTGGTGACGAGTAATTTAATCCAGATATTGCAGACGGTAATTGTAAATAAGCAGATGGATGCGGAAGAAGCTCGTAAAAAAGCGATTGTAACCGATAGCGATTTGAATAACGCAAAAAAGATTGACAATAAGGAGTAGTGCGTTGCAGGTATCGGAATATGATTATGAACTTCCGGAAGAATTAATAGCGCAAATGCCGGCCGACAAACGCGAAAATTCCAGAATGCTTGTGCTTAATCCTGAAAAACACACGATAGAGCATAAGCATTTTTACGATATAGTTGATTTATTGGATGAGCATACATTGCTTGTAATGAATAACACAAAAGTACTTCCAGCAAGGCTTTACGGGAAAAAAGATACAGGCGCGCGGATTGAAGTATTTTTGCTGGAACCCAAAGGCGGTGTAAAAGAGGGCAAAAACGAAGGCAAAACCTGGTCATGTCTTATAAAGCCTTCCAAAAGGATAAAGCCGGATACTATAATCAAAATAAGCGGCGAATTAAGCGTGCATGTGATAAAACGGCTTGATGAGGATGGAGAATGGTTAGCAGAGCTAATTTATGAAGGTGATTTGTTTAAAATTTTGCATAAAGTCGGGAATATTCCGCTTCCGCCGTATATAGAGCGAAAACTTCAAACGGAAGAGATAAGGAAATTTGACACGGAACGGTATCAGACGGTTTACGCAAAGGATGAAGGGTCAGTTGCAGCGCCGACAGCGGGATTGCATTTTACAAAAGAGATATTAAAACAGCTGGAAGAAAAAGGTGTGGAGACAGCTTATGTAACTCTGAACGTGGGGCTTGGGACATTTCGGCCGGTAAAATGTGAGCGTATAGAAGACCATAAAATGCACTCGGAAACTTTTGAAATAAGCGAAGAAACAGCAGAGATTATAAATAGGGCAAAAGCATCCGGCAAAAAATTGATAGCGGTCGGGACAACTACTGTCAGGACGCTTGAGACCGCATACAGTCAATATGGTTGTATAAAGGCTTGTAATAGCGCGTCGGAATTGTTCATTTATCCGCCTTATGAATTCAAGGTTACAGACGGTCTTATCACGAATTTTCACCTGCCTAAGTCAACTCTTTTAATGCTTGTGAGTGCATTTGCGGGGAAAGACTTTATTTTTGAGGCATACAAAGAAGCTGTTGAAGAACGCTACAGATTTTTTTCCTATGGCGATTGTATGTTTATCAGAAATAAGGTTAAACCTACTTAATATGTACGAATTTTTTTGCGCAATCAAACATGGAATTTACAAGCGCGGCATTGGAATAAATATTCATCCCGTTAACTTCTAACACTTGTTTCATGCGTTTTTCCCACATGTTGTAGACTTCATCTACCGTAAAATCCAGAACCTGGCCTATCATGGTTAATTCTTTGAAATCAATCGGCAAAGGCATCACACCTCTTAAAATATCTACAATATCCAGTCGTTTTTTTCTGGGGAATGCTTTCAAAAAATTTACGACAGACATTTTTTTTGATTTAAGAGCGTCTATTATAAATTCTACGGAATCATCCAACAAAACAGGTTCCTGCGGAATTTTGTATTCCTCAAATTCCTCAGGTTCAACCTCCATAACCGTTGCAATCCTCTCCAATGTTGTTCCGCGTGTAGAAAACGGTATGGATTCGTCTATTAAATTATATACATACGAAAGCGTTACCCCTATCATTTCGGCGAAATCTTTTTTGTGTAAAGCGTTTTTTTCTAAAAATCTCGCAACTTTTTCCGAACTTTTTTGTTGAATTATCTGTTTATCTTTCATAAATTAATCCTCATAATTGAACTTACACTCAAAATACGTTTATTTTGTCGATTTGTTAAGCGAAATGTCGGCAAATCGACACGGTAATATTTATTTACGTTAAAATAATAAATATAAAAGGTTTTTGAAAATGAAATTAGTCACAGGATTAGGCAATATCGGAGAAAAATACTGTTTTACGCGTCATAACGCCGGATTTATGGCTGTTGATAAATGGGCGTTTAAAAATAATCTGCAGTTCCGTGAAGAAAAGAAGTTTAAATGTCTGATGACAAAATTTAATTTTAACGGTGAAGAAATAATAATCGCTAAGCCCGTAACATTTATGAATTTGTCAGGTGAGGCTGTTTCAGCGCTTTGCAATTTTTACAAAATTGATATAAAAGATGTTTTGATAATTTTTGACGATATAGCGCTTGATTTAGGACGGCTCAGGTTCCGTAAAACAGGCTCTGACGGAGGGCATAACGGAGTTAAATCAATTATAAAGCATCTTGGCACATCTGATTTTACAAGGTTAAAAATAGGGATAGGCCCCCAGCCGCCGATCCCGTCCGAAAATTATGTTTTGGGCACTTTTACAAAAGAGCAGGCTGAAATTTTGAAACCTGTGCTTTCACGTGCCGTGAGTGCCGTTGAATGCTATCTGACGGACGGAATTGAAAAAGCCCAGAATATTTTTAATTAGCTTACAGGAGTATTTTTACCAAAATATTTTGTGTATAATAAATTTTAAGGAGTATAAAATGAGCATACAAACAGCAGAACAATTTGAAGCCAATGAACAATACGAACAGGCTTATGAAGAATATAAAAAAGAACACGAAAAACGTCCGAATGATTTGAGTATAACCGAAAGGCTCGGTCATTTGGCCATGATGCTTAACAAAAAAGATGAAGCAGCTGATTATTATACACAAATTTTAGAAAAAGATATGACAAATACCCTTTGCTATGAACAACTGATGGATATTTACGTTGATACTGACAAGTACAAATATTATATCTACAGAGGAAATCTCCATTCTGTTGAGCATAAGCTGGAACATGCAATCAATGACTATAAAAAAGCGCTTAATCATGCGGAAAATGAGCGCGATATTGTTATGACCCGTTTTACTCTGGCGAATTTGTATGACCAGACCGGCAATATAACAAAGGCAATCGACGAATTTTTAAAAACGCTTGAGTATGAAGAAAATCATGAGGAAGTTTTTCTCAAACTTGCTGAGTTATACCTTAAAGAAGATATGCTAACAAGCGCCATTGACGTTCTTGAACGCGCGCAAAAACGCTTTGATACAGATAAAGTCAGGGAAAATCTTGCAAAACTTTATCTTCGAAATAATCAACCCGACCTTGCAAAAGATTTGACAAAAGACGATTTATTAAAAATCAAATGCATGCTTCAATCCGGTGAGGACACGGACGCAGACAAAAAACTTCTGGAAATAGAACCGTTTTACAAAAATAATCCCGAATATTATGCGCTCAGAGCAGAATATTATTATACACAGGGAGAATATGACAAAGCGCTTGAATATGTTGAAAAATACAATGAACTCAATAGAAATTCAGCCCTTGTCTACCAAATGCGTGCCCTGATTTTTGAAGGTAAAAATGACGAATACAGCTCTCACCTTAACTGGGGTAAATATAATCTTGTCAGAGGCAATAAAGATATTGCGGTTAATGAATTTTTAAATGCGTGGCAAATGAAAGAAGATGATGTTGATCTGATGAATACTCTTGCTGTTTTGCTGGAAGAAACCGGTGACAAAAATCACGCTGTAGAATTCTGGGAAAAAATTTCAAAAGCTGAACCGACAAACAAGAAAGCACTCGAAAAACTTGCGGATTTCAGAGAAAATATAGGCGATTACAGAGCAGAAGCGGATTATCTTGAAAAATTGTACGAACTGGATAAGCGTAATGCGCTTGTTGTCAGAAAGCTCGCTAAAGTTTATGAAAAAATAAAAAATAAACCCGATGCCGTCGAATTTTATAAAAAATACCTTGAACTTGCAAAAGGCGCTCAGGATTATGCACAAATAGAGCAGAAACTTCAAAAACTTGAACACACGGAATTAGTTCAGGAAGATGAAGGATTGCTTGACAAAATAATGCGTTTTTTCAATAAATAATATTGCGCATAACCGGAAAACATGTTAAAATTACGCTATGAAAAAGAATGTAATTGCATATCTGCACACTCATTGGGACAGGGAATGGTACAGAGAATTTGAGGTCTTCAGGCTCAGACTTTTGAGAGTTTTTGATAATGTGCTGGAAATGCTTGATAAAGGGTTAATTCCGTCATTTTATTTTGACGGACAGACAGCGGCACTTTTGGATTACCTTGAAATGCGGCCTGAAAAAGAAAGTGCTGTGCGAAAGTTTATTAAAGAAAAGAAACTTTTTATCGGGCCATTTTATTGTTTGACGGACGAATTTTTAACAGACAGAAAATGTTTTGAAAAGAATTTGGAAATCGGGTTAAAAATATCAAAGGATTTTGGCTGTGAAGATTTTATCGGATACCTTGCGGATACTTTTGGACACAGCAAAAATGTTCCGGTGATTTTACGGGAATTCGGGATTGATAAGGCAGTGGTCTGGCGCGGGGCAGGCGATTTGCCGGCGGATTTTATTTTTAACGGTGTGAATACGGTTAATCTTATACGCGGTTATTTTATGGATATATTTTCATCTCCGATTTCTGTCAAAGAAAAAGCCGAATGGCTTGAAAATGATCTTGATAAAATTGCGCAGAAAGCCTCTGAGTATATTCTTATGCCTATCGGAGCCGATCATCTCGGGGTGGAGCTGGATATTACGGAGCAAATCAACGGGGTTAACAAATATCTCAAAAATTATGAAATCAAGCTCGGCTCACCTTTTGATTACTTTGAAAAAGTTAAATTTGAAACATGTTTTGACGAAGAATTAAGAGATAATTCCAAAACATTTATTCTGCCGGGCGCATATTCTGCCAGGATGAAACTCAAACAATATAATACTAAATGCTGTTATATGCTGGAAGAAACCGACAAACTTCAAAAAAAATACGGTGCAAAATACAATAATGTTATAGATTATGCCTATAAATTATTACTCCAAAATCAGGCGCATGATAGTATTTGCGGCTGCTCAACGGATTTGGTGCATAGGGAAAATATTACACGCTACGAAAAAATTATCCAAATTGCAGATACAATTGTTGAAGAATTGAGACTTGAATATGATTTCAAAACTCCCGTTATGCGTTCACCCGTTTTGCTTGAAGGCTATGATATAGTAAAAGAAGATAAAGGCTTTGAAAACTCAATTCTCTATAATACTCAAAAAATTCCTGTCACAGAGGATTTAAAAACGATTTATACCCTTAAAAAATCCCCTGAATCCAGAACAAATTTGAATGTGCTGCTTTCAGACAATCAACTTTTTGTGCAGAATGTTCGAATTGAATTTCTTATCCGTGAAGATAAAGGTGATACATATAATTTTGGAGCTGTTGAAGGCGATTACGGCAAAAAGGCCGAAATTTTCGAAGTCGGTGACAACATTATTAAAACAAGTTTTTTTGACATTCAATTTGAACGCAGCGAAAATCTTTTGCATTTTACAATAAACTGGGACAACAAATTAAAAAATAAACTTTGGCAGGTGAGATTTTTATTGCCAAAACCTGTCACGGAAACATTTTCTGAGGATATGAACACAATTATCCGGCGGGAATTTGATCCTGATTACGACATGCTCAAACATCTTCCGAAAACACGCGGAATTGAGGTCAAGACGAATTTTGCTCCGATGCAAAGGTTGGTGTGGGCGCAAGGGTTTGGAATAATTACAAAAGGTCTGACGGAATATGAGGTATTTAAAAACGGGCTTTCAATAACGATTTTGCGCAGTATCGGCATTATTTCAAATCCTGAAAACCCTTCGCGTTCCACTCCTGCAGGACCGCCTCTTGAGGTCCCTGATGCACAGCAGATTGGCCGGAATTCAGCGGAATTTTCGGTCGGATTTTTTGATATTAAAGATTACAAAAAATATATTAAAGAAGTTTTTCCGGAATATATGGAGCTATTCCGTAAAGGTTAATAATTTTCCACAAGCGAGCGCGCAAAATCCATTGATTGTTCGTTAATGCCGCCTGCTGCAAGTTCAGCCAGTGCTTTGATTTTATTTTCTCCTGTCAAAACGTATACTTCAACTTTGGTTTGGTCGGTCTGTGATTTTTTTACATAGAAATGTTTGTCGGATTTGGAAGCTATAATTGCCTGATGTGTGATTAAAATTATCTGGCGGTATTTTGAAAGCGCAAGAATTTCATCCGCAACGCTCTGGGCTGCACGGCCGGAAATTCCGGTATCAATTTCGTCAAATATAACGGTATCAATATCGTCGTTTTCCGCAAAAATTGTTTTGATAGCAAGCATTACACGTGAGATTTCACCTCCTGAAGCTGTTTTTGCAAGCGGTTTCAAATCCTCTGATATGTTTGTGGAAATTAAAAATTCCACATCGTCAATGCCGTCTGCGGAAAGCTCTTTCGGTCTGATTGCGATTTCAAACCGGGATTTCGGCAACTCCAGAAGCTCAAGTTTGTCCTGTATCTGTACTGATAAAACTTTTGCAAAATCCTTGCGGTGCCTGCTTATAACGGCTCCAAGTGATTTGAGTTCTTCTTCGGCTTTTGCTATTTTTTCTTGTAAATCCTCAATGTTGTCTGACGAAATTTCAATTGCTGAAAGTTCTGTTGTGAGGTTTTCGTAAGTTTTGAATACAGCCTCAAGAGTGCCGCCGTATTTGCGTTTTAACTTGTCCAGCAAAAACAGCCGCTCCTGAATTTCATCCAGCCGGCCTGTGTCATTTTCAAGTTCTCTGCTATAGCGGTTAAGTTCGCTCCCGGCTTCTTTTAAAGTTTCTGAGGCTTCAATTATATTCCGCTCTAATTCTTCAAGTGAGGGGTCATAGCCTGAGGCCTTTGCAATGTTCGATTTAATTTTATTAAGTCCTTCCAGTATGGAATTTTCGTCGCCGTTGAGCGCCCAGTATGACGCGCCTGTCAACTCTTTCAGCTTTTCCGCATTTTCCAGGACTTCAAGTTCGCGTGTAAGTTCTTCATCTTCTGTTTCGGATTTTATTGCGGCGGAATTTATTTCGTTTATCTGAAATTTTAAAAATTCCAGCTCGGATTCGGTTGTATTTTGGGAATTTTGTGCTTTTTCCAGTTCTGATATGAGGTTTTTGTAATCCGTAAACATACTTTTGTATTGCGCAAGTTTCAAGCCGTAAGAATCTTTCCCGTATGAATCCAGGAGGGTAATGTGGTATTTGGGCTGCATAAATGAATAAGTCTGGTGCTGGGAGTGTATATCTATAAAAATTGATTTTAAGCTTTTTAAAATTTCCGAGCTTGCCAGTGTCCCGTTTATTCTGGAACGTGCACCGGACGGGGTAATCTCTTTTGTTATGATAATTTCATCTCCGAGATTGTCTATTCCGTTTTGTTCATAAAACCAGCTCATATCGTGGTTTTTGTTTTCAATAACAAGTTCAATAACAGCTTTTTCGGCACCTGTTTTTATAACGTCTTTAGGTACTCTGGGCGCAAAAGCAAGGTCTATAGCGTTTATCATAATACTTTTGCCTGCTCCTGTCTCGCCGGTGATTATATTTAATCCTCCGTCAAAATTCGCCGTTAATTCGTCAATGAGTATGTAGTTTTTCAGCCTTAACTGTTTTATCATACTTATTATCTTACCCGCAAATTATCCGGAGGGCAAGTATTTAATTATGTTTTTTTTCGTCAATTGCGTATCTGAGAATAAATTCCGTGACTGCCTGCGTAATATTTATTCCGGATTTACGCATTTTTTTGATTTTTTCAACGGCTTTTGAGTCGTGAAACCTTATAACTAACTTCTCTTCCATATTCCCTATTGTCCAGATGTGTATATATTGGTTATATAACTAAGATAGTATGCCGGTATACTTTTGTCTATAACCCATGTGGGTGTAATTTTTAAACCTAGTCAAACCTAGTTAAACCTAGTCAAACCTAGTCAAACCTAGTCAAACCTAGTCAAACCTGTTCGCACTTGTTTCGGTAAAAATAATGGTTTAAAGTTAGAGTGTAGAAATCTTTTACTCCGATAAGGGGCTTTTGTAGCCCCTGTTTTATTAGAATTATGATAAAAAAGTATAAAAAAAATTATTGTAAAAAAATGCTGGAATTTTTCAATATTCCACACACATATGAAAAAATAGTACCTGACAGGAATAATACGGAAAAAATTGTGGAAGTTCCGAATATTCTGCCGACATTTGAGCGTTTTGCGGTGAATATAGGTGTCAGTACAGAAACGCTTGATATCTGGCGGAAACATTATCCGGAATTTGCCGACATCTATAAAAGATGTCAGGCAATTCAAAAAGACATGCTGAACGATCTTGCACTCAGAGGATTTTATAACGCAACATATACGGCCTTTGCCGCTAAAAATCTCACCGATATGTGCAAAGAAGCTTCTGCCGATGCAGATTTTCAAATGCGTGATGCCTATTTAAGAGCAATGTCGGAGATGAATAAAAATGATTAAATGGGAAAACAGTAAATACGGACCTAAAACCAGAAAATTTTTAAGCAAACCTCCTCAGGATTTTCCGCTTTTTACTTTGCTTGACGGAGCTGTGAGAAGCGGAAAAACACTTAATATAATTCAAAAAATCCCGCAGATTTTTGAATTTACGGGCAGCGAATACCTCAAAGTTTTTTCGGGTTATTCAAGAAATTCTGTTAAAAATAATGTACTAACTGAATTAAAACCGTTTATAGAAAATTATCTGGGCGGAACTGTTAAATATAACGCCTCAACAGGCGAGATGGAAATTAAACTTTTCGGCAAGCATTACGACTGTTATGTAACAGGCGGAGGCAAATCTGATAGTGTAAATGCTATTCAGGGCAGCACATGGGATTTTTGGTATGCGAACGAACTCCCGCGTCATAATTATGCGTTTTATAATATGGCATTGAGCCGTTTGACGCCGGAGTGTGCAAGGGCGTTTGCGGACAGCAACCCCGAAAGTTCTAACCACTGGCTTTATCAGGAAAAAATTCTGCCTTATTTGAACGGTGATGAAAAAGTCAGAGAAATATTTGAATACTGGCATTTTACAATGCATGACAACGCCAATTTATCGGATGTTTTTATCCAAAATCAGGAAAAACTTTATAAAGGAGCTTTTAAAAAGCGAAAAATCGACGGGCTTTGGGTTATTGCTGAAGGCCTTGTCTATGACACTTTTTCCCTCGATAAACATACAATATCGGATTACGCATTGGCAGAAAAAATTCGTAATAATGAAATTACCGAATATTTTCTTGGTGTTGACTGGGGCTGGAATCATCCGACGGTATGTCTTTTGCTTGGCGCTGATTGCTCGGGCCTTTGTTATGTGATTGATGAACTTTGTTCTGTAAAAATTGATGCTGACGGGGTTATCAAGTGGATTAACCAAAAACAAAATGAATACGGAAAATTTTTTAGCTATGCAAACTGCGATAATGCACGTCCGGAACAAAATGAAAAGCTCAGGCGGTATACAAATCTTGTGATTTATGAAGAAAAGCCAAAAGTTGAAGACAGTATTTCTCTTGTCAGATCTTTGATAAATTATGACAGACTTATAGTTTCAAATAAGTGTATGCATACTTTGGATGAATTCGGACTTTATAGATATGCTGACGAAAACGCCGACTGTCCTCTTAAATGTAATGATGACTGTATGGACGCGCTTCGTTACGGGCTTTATAGACATCTTACGCAAAGATAAAAACGAAAGGAATTTTATGCTTACTACATTTGACATAAACGATAATTTCAAAAATTTGAAATGGAGTGTTGAAGATATTGAACGTCTGCGAAATTACGCAAGATATAGAGATTTATACAGAAGTAATTTTGCAAAACCTTTTTCCAATGTGTTAAGAAAAATCCGGCAGAGGTATCCGCTTTGTGCAACAACAGCGCAAAGTTTGATTGAGGTTAATCTTTTCAAGGCACTCACGGATTTTTATAAATATCTGATAACAAATAACAAATTTGAAATCAAAGTCAGCCCTGAAGCCGCTGATACGTGGAAGAAAATTTATAACGATAACAATTTTTTAACTGTTATAAAAGAAGTTTGTATAGATAATTCAAGGTTCGGGGATGCGCTTTTCAAGGTTGCGTATTCCGGTAACAAAGTCAGGATATTTTCTATATGTCCGGACTGCTGGTTCCCTGTTTTTAATAACGGTAACATTAATGATCCCGCAGGACATATCCTTATTTACGATATAGTAAAAGACGGCAAAATATACAAGCATATTGAAAAAATTCACAAAGGATTTGTTGAAAATGAAATCTGGGAGATCTCAAACGGCAGATTGTTGCAGCCGGTTAATAATATTGAGGCTTTCGGGCTTAAAGCTCAGGACAATTTTTCTTCCAAATGGAATGATTTTGTCCTGTTTCATGTGAAAAATACAACCGAAAGCGATACATATTACGGCGAAAGTGATTACAAATCCTGTGAAAGTATTATTGAAGAAATTATGCTTACAATTTCTCAAAATTCCAAAATAATTAACAGGCATGCAAATCCCAAACTTGCAGGCAGTATTGAAAATACAGAGATGGATCCCTCAACAGGCGAAAGACATTTCCCGAATTCGGATTTTATCACTATAGGCCGCGACGGGGCAAAGCCTGAATATATTACAGCTGATTTGCAGGCTGATGCTATCAAATCTCATATTGAAACTTTGATGCAGATGTTTTATATACTTGCAAAAACTCCGCCTCAGGCTTACGGAATAGATATTGATTCCAATATGTCAGGAGAAAGTTTAAAACAAATATTTACCTCAGCAATGGCAAAGGTTGATGACATACGAACTGTTTCTTTAAACAATGCAATTATAAAAGTCGTTAAATGTGCATTGGCTTTTGCCGGTTATAAAGATGCTGATGTCGAAATTATATGGGGAGAATAATTTATGGAAAACGAATTTAATCAGTCAGGTACTGAACAGGAAATACAATCTTTGAGAGAGAAAATTTCCGATTTAAGAAAAGAAGCCGCAAAGTATCGGGTTAATGCAAAAAATTTTTCCGCTGAAAAACAAACAGCTCAGGATGAACTCAATACCGTTAAAAACGAACTTTCGGTCCTTAAAAAAGAAAATATATTTATAAAACGTCAGATGCTTCTGGATAAATCAGGATGTATAAAATCCGATCTTGTGGCAAATATTATTCCCGATGACTGCGAAGATGTTCAGCTCTGGATAGATGAATACAAGCGCGATAACGGGATTTTGTTTAAGGATTATTCCGAAAATCACGGCGGTGATTTTAAACCGTCAAATATTAATAACCTCAGTCCGTCGGAGTTGATGAATACTTTTATTCGTCAGGCTGCCGGCAGATGATAGCCCATTAAAATTTTAGTAACTTTATAAAGAAAGGAAAAAATATGACAACAGATGTAAACATTATTGACAGATCAGGCGCAGACGCGCTTATTCCTGTGGAAATTTCAAAAGATATTATCAAAGAAACTCCTCAGGCTTCAAAACTTTTACCATTGATGAGAAGGCTTCCGAATATGCCGTCAAAACAAAAAACATTGCCTGTCCAAAACGCTTTGCCGGATGCGTATTTTTTGTCCGGTGATTCCGCACAGAAAAAAACAACAAAAGCTGAATGGGATAAGTTAACACTTACAGCCGAAGAACTCGCCGTAATCGTTCCTATCCCGGAAGCGGTTCTTGATGATTCTTCTTTTGATATATGGGAAGAAATTAAACCTCAAATCGTTGAAGCTATGGGCATTGCAATTGATAAAGCCATTCTTTTCGGCACTAATAAACCCTCAAGCTGGCCTAAATCTATCTACGATTCTGCTTCCGAAAAAAAACAAGTCCTTACTTTAGGAACTAATACAGATGTTGCTGCTGATATTATAGGTGTCGGCGGAATTATGTCTATGGTAGAAAAATCGGGATTTGTAGTGAACGGGTTTTATGCAGATGCTACTTTTGAGGCTTATTTGAGAGATTTGAGAGATAAAAATAACAATCTTTTATATAATTCTTCTTTGATTACAAACACTTCATCAAGCCTTGTTGGCAGACCGATTGCTTATGATAATAACGGAGTTTTCGATACTGAAAAAGCTCTTATGGTCTGCGGCGATTTTTCAAAAGCTGTATATTCAATCAGACAGGATGTAACCTATAAACTTTTAACGGAAGCTGTTATACAAAATACCGACGGAACAATTGCTTATAACCTTGCGCAGCAGGACATGGTTGCATTACGTGTTGTAATGCGGCTTGGTGTGCAAATCGCTAACCCTGTAACCCGTAAAAACGTGACAGGCGGTTTCCCTTTTGCAATTTTGGCTCCTGAGGCTGATGCTTAATTATACTATCGGGGCAGGCTCGGCCTGCCCTGTGTTCTAAAGGTGATTGATATGATTGAAATATATAAAAATTCTTACGTAACAATTGATGAGGCGGATAAATATTTTAGCGAAAAGCTTAACGCTGACTTTTGGGCTGAGCTTGACCAAACCCAAAAAGAAAAATCTCTTGTTACCTCTTCAAAACAGATAGATCTTCAGCCGTTTTTGGGAAGAAAAGCTGACCCTGAGCAGCAGATGTCTTTCCCGAGAATTATTCGCGGCAAAAAGTATGATGTGCTATATAGAATTAAAGCTGCCGTGTGTGAGCAGGCGTATTCGTATTTGACTGATGACTTTGAAAAATCTTCAAACGTAAAATCGGTTTCGCTCGGCTCTGCCAGCATAACCTTCAGCGATAATGCAGATTTTAGAATTTGTACTGACGCAAAGCAGCTTCTTTCCGGACTTTTGAAAACCGGTTTTGATATAGAAAATACATATTATGAGGAAAAATATTGACTTACGGTATAAAAGAACTTCTTTCTGACAGTGCTTTTACAAAAATTCTTGAGCAGGAAGTCGGTGATTATTTAAAAAGTGTTTCTCGCAACCCAAAACTCTATTCAAATGATTTGCGCCATCAGTATGCGGCGGCTGTATTTACACAAATGCGTGGCGAAAAGCTTACGCGTATTCTGGGCAGGCTTAATGAAATTCCGGGTTTTTCGGGAAGAGATGATACTGATATTGATCTTTTTAATAATGAAAAAGGCATTGAATACGGGCTTAAGTACCCCACGCTTGACAGGCAGACAATTTTAAGAATGCTTTATGCTGATTTTGCTAAAAATCGTGCGGACAGGATTAAAATAATAGGCAAATAGGATTTATTCAAATTCTATAACGGTAATTTCGGGCGGGTTAAAAAGTCTTGCCGGAATAATACTTGTTCCGGTTCCCCCTGTTATTACCAGCCTGTTATTAATAACACCTTTGCTGAATCCGTATTTTGACGGGGTAAAAAACGGCCGGCCGAAAAGGGTTATCTGGCCGCCGTGAGTGTGTCCGCTTAAAATTAAATTGACACGCGACGGAACTTTTTTTATGATATCCGGATCATGACTCAAAAGGATTACGGGCGGATTTGTTTCTTTAATCGCTTTTTTAATGTCAGGTGAAAAATAATCAACTCCCGCAATCGTCACTCCATCAAGTTTTATGTTACGGTTATCCAATAGGTTTGGAAATTTATTCAAGTCTTCCGGCATGTCATGGTTTCCTGATACGGAAAATATCGGTGCGTTGATTTTATTGAACTCTTGCACAATATATTCCGCCGGGATTTTTTCTGTGTAATCGCCGATTAAAAATACATAATCAGCGTTTTGTGCATTAATTTTTTCGACCACTTTTTTTACCCGGTGTTTGCCCGTAAAATGAAAATCTCCGGCAAGCACGGCTTTTTTACCGGCAAGTTCTTTTAAAGGAATTTTATAAGTCACGGTGTTCAGCATAGCCGGTTCAACCGCGAATATCCAATATAATATTAAAATTGATATTAATAATAATTCCCGCATTCAATTTGATTATAACACAAAAAATAAAAAAAGGAATAGTACAGGTGTCTATTATAAAATATTTTTCGAATAAAAAGTATAAATTATACAAACGTACGCTCAAAATCGATCCGCAAAGCGGCGGCAGTATTGTAAAATGGGTAGCCGACCGAGAAATTCCGGGATATTTTGAACCGAATGAAAATCTGGTAGGATCGCAAGCCGGTAATAAATACGGCATAAAAGGTGTTTTTTACAGTGAAGAAAAGCTTAATCCTTCCGACAGAATTCTGATAAATGATAATGTTTTTGAAATCAGAGATATTGAATTCCGGCAAATGTTTGGATTGAGCTATTATAAAGGTTATTTGGTGAATACAGATGAAAACATATGAATTTAAAACAAAGCTGTTCAGCTTTTTCAATGAAAAAATGACGGAAAAATTTCCTCAGCTGGAGGATAAGATATTTAGGGAACGTTTGAGAGCGGACGAACCGGAATATCCTTATATGATATTAAAAACAGGTGAAAGGCAGAGGATAAATAGGCGTTTTGAAACGTTTACATCCGGTGAAAAGACTTATATAAGGGCGCAATACAGAATGGAAGTGGTTTTTGGCGTGTATAGTCTTTGTCCTAATCCTATTGATGCGGAAAAGGAGTCGGACGATATTATTGATTATACAGAACAGCTTTTTCTTGATACCGAAGACACTCATCTGATGTTTATGAATTCCGGTATAGTAATAAATGAGCTTTTATCCGGCGGAGTACGAGATTTGAGTTCATTTGCTCAAACAAACCAGCAGTTCAGAAAAGAAATCGGCATTGTATTCGAATTTGAGGATATAAAAGAATATATAGCCGAAGAAGGCAAAGAATTGTTTATGGATATAAATTACAAATAAGGAGGGGAAATGAATTTACTAAATTATCAAGTAGAAGCTTTGAAGTATATAATTCCGTATCTGCGTACGAATTCGGATATAGCAGCTATATTAAGCGCAATAGGTTTGCAGTTTACGAATTTGCAAGATGCCATAGAATATTTGTGTAATACATATAATATCCGTTTGGCGCGTGGAGTTTGGTTGGATTATGCAGGGGCTGAAGTCGGATCCCAAAGGGATGAAATGGATTTCGGGAATTATTTGTGTGTAAACAGATATCATATTAATGAGGAAAAACGGATTTATTTTTTGTCGTCAGGTTTAAATCCCGAAAGCCCTTTAAGTCTTTCGGATGCTGAATTTATCCAGAAAATTTATGCATACATAGGGGCAAATTCCTCTTGCGGAACCCGTGAAGACATTATATCAATTGTAAAAACCATAACTAATGCCGAACACGTATATTTGACAAAAACCGCCGCGTGCTGCTTAAAAATAAAATTGACGGGCAAAAGCTTAATTCTGACGCGAAATACAATTGAATATATCCGTCAGATTTTGGGTGACGGCGTGTACCTGGAGGACATAAGTTATTAGTTAACATAATGTGAAAAGTAGTAGATAAAACAAAGAAAGGAGAAAAAAAATGAAACCGGAAGCAGCAATATACCTGCAGCAAGAAACGAAAGCGAATGAGGAAGTAAATGCAGAGCAGGTAGAAAAAATACATACCAAATTAGCGAGAGCATTGGGCTATCGTATAACCAAAATAAGATTTAATTTAAAGACAATGAGCAAGAACATAACAATACAAGGGGCGA
>CALUQQ010000065.1 GCA_944322955.1 Candidatus Gastranaerophilales bacterium | reverse complement strand
AATGAAAGTGAATATTTAAAATACGTTAAAACAGTAAATGATAATTAAATAAAATAATTTATAACAGATGAATAGATGAACTATTTTATATTAGAATACTATATGGAAAGCTTTCTATTTAGTCGAGTTTAAATTCCTGAAGTTCCATAAATTTGATTTCTCACTCAGGTGTTTCAGGATTTGACAAATTTCAAACAATGTCTACTTCCGACTTACCATGTCTAAAGTTCCGACTAAAAAACAAATGCCCTTACTGAAAATAATCAAACCATTCGTACAAGTTCAAATACACCCTAAACTTCCGCCACATAAGGGGTACAACCAAAAGTCGAAGGGGTAGACTTCAACGGACACTTCGTGGACTTTTCAAGTAATTTGGTTTGATTATTTTCGGACACTTCCGGCAGGTTAAAACCTAAACACAAAGCCACTTTTCAGCCAATAATCCTTTTAATCGTACACGATTGAAATGTTGTAAAAGAACATTGGAACTTTTTTAATAATCTTATTAAAAAAGAGGGCTTGAAACCCTCTTAAAATGGCGGGAACGACGAGGCTCGAACTCGCGACCTCATGCGTGACAGGCATGCGCTCTAACCAACTGAGCTACGCTCCCATTTGACAATTATCATTATATAATGCTGAATTTTTTTTTGCAATACTCTGACGCAAAAAATTTTATTTATGGTTTTTATACACCCTATGAAAATAAATTGCGCCTCAAATTCTTATATTAATTTTACAGGCTCCTCTAAACTCATTAAAGATGCCGATAAATTATGCCGCATTATCACAGAGGAATTCCCCGCATTCTCCGGCACTCGTACAGTTACTTTTAAATCTGTTAAAAAAGATAAAAAATTTATTAATTATCTTAGTGTTAAATTGCTTCAAAACCGCTGGGCTCGTGACGATGCGTGGGATTTGTTTAAGCCTGATGAAACTTTGGATTTTTACAGGCGCTTTGTCGAGAATATGAAAAAATATAAAAATATTAACTGTGATGATTATACTAAACTGGCTCAAATTATTCTGAAAGTTAATAATGTAGATTCCGTTAAGGCTTCTTTGCTCCGTTATGATATGAAAAAAATGGATCATGTTGTATTGCTGCTTAATGCCCCAAAACGTAGCTTTGGTATTTTTTATAAAAATCAGGATTTGAAAAATATTATTGTAATTGATCCCTGGCTCGGCTTTGCTGATTATGCCAATAACGCTGTCGTAAGGTATAATTCCGAATTTTCCGGCTTTTTAGGTCTTCAAAAAAATTATGTCCCAATTCATTTTGATGTCAATCCTAACCCCGAAATATCTCAACAGACTGTTGATTATATGAAAAAAACTTATCCTCAGTTCATTCAGAAAAAAGATTTTATGAAAATCGTATAATAAAAAAGAAGCCCGAAGGCTTCTTTTTAGTTATACAATGGTGCAAGTTTCTTAGCCTGCTGCGGAATTACTCCCTCTTCTATCGGCAGATAGACCCTGTAGTCAATTTCTGAGAAGCAGTTATCAATGCTTTCTATATTTCTTAATTCGTCCTCATTAATATTTCCGCTCTCTATCATATCGCAGATTTTTTCAAATCTGTCAACATGCTCTCTGAATCTGTCTGTCGCATAGTCTTTTGCCTGCCATGTAGTTATCAAAAACGGCCAATCTGAACTTTGCAATAACAAATTCTCTCTTGCCATTTGATTTAAAGCACGGTGAAGAAGTTTGTCCTGCGGAATTTCTTCATGTTTTGAAGCAATTTCCGTTGCGCGTTTTTCGCAGGAGTGAATGATAGGCCACATCCATTCTGTCAAGTGGTTGTTCCATACATAGAAGTGACCGCCCTGACCCCATGAGCTTTCGGGAATTTGAATAGCCTCTGTCGGCGGGTGTGCGTGGATATATTCACCTGCGGTCATTCTTTCAACTTCCGGCAAATACTGGCTGAATTTTTTGATAACCTGTTTGATGAATTCAACACCTTCAAACCACCAGTGTCCGAATAATTCCGTATCAAATGATACCATTACAAGCCCTTCTTTACCGTTATGTGCCATTTTGTAATCATTCAGCAGATGGTAAATCAAAGTTGTATAGTGGTCTGAATTTTCGTTTACTTTATTCAAAGCCAAAACCGGGTCATAAAGCATTTTGTCCCCCAAATCCGTTGTCGGAGAAGTTATTCTCCAATAATGCATGCCGGATTTGTCGTCTTTTCTGTGAAATTCTCTAAAGCATCCGTCACCCGGATATCCGTCAGCAGCTGACCAAACCTGATAACCTGCGCGGTCATTTCTTCCCATAACAGCTACCTGTGCATCCGGAAGCCAGTATGCAGAATATGTATCATAACCCGTTGCTGCGCGTTCAGGCAGCGGAATATATTCAATGTTTCCGTAAACGCCTATTACTCGTCTGTTTCCGATTGAATTTCCGCCTTCAATTACGTGAGATTCAGTAAAGAAGTATTCAATTCCGTTATTTTGAAGCGTAACTTCAATTGCTGGACGCCAGTGTTTTTGCCCGTCTTTGCCTGTGTATTCGTAACCTTGTCTGTATGCACATTCGGGAAGCCAGCAGCCTTTGGCTTTTTTGCCAAATAATCTTTGCGTTGTGTCTGATCCGACTTTGAATTGTGCGTTCAGGTTGTTATCAGTTGCCAGCAACGGTGAAAAACCGTGAGTTGCACCGGATGTTGTTATTTCTATACATCCTAAATCTTGATATTTTTTGAAGGCTCCGATTAAATCCATGCCGTATTTGTTTACAAATGAATCTTTTATGTGATTAAACCAGTCAAAATAGTATTTTGCTAAGTATTTCAAGTGCTGTGAATGTGCAACATTCGGATCGGGGTATCTTTCCAGATCCTTTGAAACTTTTTCAATTCTTGAATCAAGGTATTTGACAAAGCCGTGTTTTAGATATTCATCATTAAGCTGTTCCGCCAATATTGGTGTAATACCGACAGTAAGTTTTGCCTTGATACCTTCATCATACAATTCCGCAATTGCATTCAAAAGCGGAACGTAAGTTTCTGCCATACATTCATAAAGGTTTTCTTCCCCGAATGGCCACATGCCGGCTTTTCTGTAGTATGGCAAATGGCTGTGTAACATGAATACGAATTGTCCGACTGACATTTATGCCTCCTATAAGTTATCTTTAATATAACTCGATTTTATATATTATATATATAGCACAAATGATTATAAAATATAACCCTTTAGAATTAGTTCTTGTGAATAATTTTACAAATATTAATATATTGTGA
>CALUQQ010000064.1 GCA_944322955.1 Candidatus Gastranaerophilales bacterium | reverse complement strand
CAGATTATAATAAACCCGTCAATACAATCGATTCGGTAACAAATATAGCATATAATAAAGGAAAAACAGCAATTGATTTTGATGCCGGTGCCCTAAAAGCTCATGTGTCAGGTGATTTGAAACAAGTTATGGCTATAAATGAAGCTTCATTTCAAGCGGCTGCCAAAAAATTACAAACGAAAATCGAAAAGTTTGAATATGACTGGAATAGTCAACTTCAGCCTTAATATAAACAATATTGGGATAACAGCTCGATTTACTCGCGCTTACATAGACCGACAAGCTCAAAGCTTGATGAATTAGCCAAAAAAATAAAAGAAGCGCACAAATAATAAAATGACCAAGAATTATAAACATCAATAACTTTTTATTAATACGGAATCTGACATAAGCCCAAAGCCCGCAATATGCGGGCTTTGGGCTGTGTAAAATCTAATGTTCCCCCACCTTCACTACGTTTCGGAGGGTCGCACAACTCGTACCTCGTTGGCTCCCTTTGTTCCTCAAGCGGGGAGGGAAAATCCCCCTCACCCGAATTTCAAACACTCGCAAATGCTCGTGTTGAAATTCTACCCTTTTACAAGGAAGATCAGATCCCGGAAACAAGTTCTAACGATAGTGTTGGGGAGTAAAGTATATCAAAGTGACAGAATAAATTTCTTCCGGGTTATAATCAAAAAGCCCCGTAACTACAACTCAAACAACTTATGCTGTCTTGATCTGATGTCATCTTCGTCAAGGTCATTGGTAATTTTATTCAAATCAATTGCCATCTGATAATAGTTTGCGGCATCGTTAGTAAAACCCATTTTCTCAGAGGCACGTGCAGCATTGAAATAAGCGAGAGTGTAGCTGGGATTAAGTTCTATTGCCTCCTCAAAGTATTCAAGAGCCTGCTCAGCGTCCATAAGCCCGTCAAGGTAAAGAATACCCAGATTATTACGTGCAAATTCATTTTCGGGATTCAGGTCAACCGCCTTGTGATAAGCCACAAGGGCTTCCTCGAGATAATCTTTTTCCCACAGCGCAATTCCAGCTTTTGAATAACCTCTGTAGTCGGCAGGATTAAGGGTAATTGCGTCACAATATGCTCGAATTGCCTTATCAAGATCATATTCCGCCATATGAATATCACCAAGCGCAAGATATAAATCGTAATTATTCGGATCTAAAATCAAACCGGCCTGATAAGTCGCGACAGCAGCCTCGATATTCCCGTTAACCTCTGCATACAAAGCACCGAGCGCCTGACAGACAATAGATGTCCATTCTTTATCAGGATTAAGATCAATAGCTTTCTGGTAATGCTGAATTGCGTCTTCATACAATTCAGCTTTTGAATATGCATAAGCTAATGAATTATTATAAAACGGATTTTCCGGATCAAGATCACAGGCGAGTTTAAAGGCGGAAATCGAATTTATTTTGTCGTCCTTTGCCATGTAAAGGTGGCCAAGCTCGTAATAAATCGGAGCTTTATTATCATCAAATTCCAGAAGTTTTTCATAGCAATCAATTGTTTCATCCTTCATATCAGGGAAAAACGTCTGCATAACAGTAGCCAATTTAGCCCAAATGTCACGATTCAGAGGATTTGCATCAAGTGCCTTTTTATAACTGTCAACCGCAATTTCGTATTCTTTATTTTTAAGAGCAATATCGCCCATACGGTTGTAAAAAATCTCATCGTGCTCGGTTTCCGACACTGCTTTTTTATAAAGATTTTCGGCAGCAGGAAGCATACGAAACTTTTCTAAGAATTTGCCTATTGTATTGTATTTAAAAACAGACAAATCATCTGCAATATTTTTATAAAACATTTTAAGCGCGGGTTTATCCCATGCAAGCATCATGCTGCCTGTCAGAAAATAATATAAAAATCCGGCATAATCTCCGGCTTTACCGTCTTTTTCATTAATTTTCTGCAAAATTGATTGGGCAAGAATCAGACGCGGGCGTGCGGATTTAAGCTTACTCATTTTAATCGCCGATTTAAACTCTTCTTCAGCGGACTTGTAATCCTGAGCAAGCTTCATAAAAAAACCTGTATACATATGGGCGTTCATATTAGAGGGTGCAAGCGAACAGGCAGTTTTACATTGTTCAATTGCCGTATTAAGACTAATCTGCCCCTGCTCCCACATCAAACTTGCAAGCCTGTAATAGCCTTCCGGAATAGTTGGATCCAATTTTACTGCATCAACGTAATGTTCAATTGCCTCTTGAAGATCACTATTTTGTTGTCTGATTAAATATCTTTCGTGTGCCTGTCTGGCTTTTTCCAATGAATACTGTGCTTTTTTCGCATTGTCGCTGTTCGCAGCTGATATCGGCATTAAAATTTGTTCTGACATTTCGAGCTCCAATAAATGTGTATGCAGTTTACGTCGGTCGTAAATTATTTAACTTTATTAATTAATCAAAATATCATACGGATGTATTAGATAATAAGGGAATAGGGGAATAGGTAAATAAGGGAATAAGTTGTATCATAGATTAATGCGGGATTTTTTCAAGATTGCTTTTTATATAACACTTATTCCCTTTCATGCTATAATACTCCTATGGATTACCTAAAAAACAAATTCGATATAATAATAGTAGGCGCAGGACACGCCGGATGTGAAGCTGCCATTGCAGCGGCAAGACTGGGGTGTAAAGTTTTGCTGTGCACGTTAAATATTGATAATATAGCGCTAATGCCATGTAATCCGGCAATCGGAGGTCCTGCGAAATCAACGCTTGTACGTGAAATTGACGCACTCGGCGGAGTTATGGGAGAAGCAGCAGATGCCACATATCTCCAAATGAAAATGCTAAATTCCTCAAAAGGTCCTGCAGTCAGAGCACTGCGCGCACAATCCGACAAAAAAGAATATATGAATTACATGCGCAATATCATTGAAACAACCGATAATATTTACCTCAAACAGTGCTGTATAACAGAAATTTTAACCAAAGACAATGAAATCTGCGGAGCGGTTGACGAATTCGGGATAGAATATTCAGTCCGCGCAATAGTATTGACAACAGGTACATCTCTTGAGGGAAAAATTTGGATAGGATTAAAATCCTACAGTGCAGGAAGATTAGGCGAAAAAGCCGCAATCGGTCTTTCTGATTCTTTACATAAATTAGGGATAGAAACCAAAAAATTAAAAACAGGTACCCCGTCACGCGTGGACAAACGCACAATAGATTACTCAAAAATGACAATCCAGCCCGGTGACAGTGAATTAAATTTTTACTCTTTCAAACCGAATCGTCCTATACGGCCACAGTATCCATGTTATTTGACCCGTACAAACGAAAAAACCCACGAAATTATCCGCGCAAACCTTGATAAATCACCAATGTTTCAGGGGCTGATACACGGTGTGGGGCCAAGATATTGCCCGTCCATTGAAGATAAAATCGTAAGATTTTCCGAAAATCCTTCACACCATATTTTTATTGAACCGGAAGGTCTGGGGACATATGAAGTCTATATACAAGGGTTTTCAAGCAGCTTGCCTGCTGATGTTCAGATACAAATGCTCCGAACGCTTCCCGGACTTGAGAACGCCCATGTCATAAAACCAGCCTATGCAGTTGAATATGACTACGTGCCTGCAGTACAGACAACTCATTCGTTAATGTCAAAAAAAATTAAGGGACTTTTCTTAGGCGGACAAATTAACGGCACAAGCGGCTATGAAGAAGCTGCCGCACAGGGGCTTATCGCAGGAATTAACGCGGTTAATTATCTGAATAACAAAGATATGCTTGAACTTTCAAGAAATTCCTCATATATCGGGACGCTGATTGACGATTTGGTCACAAAAGATATTGAAGACCCTTATAGAATGCTTACCTCACGCTCCGAATACAGGCTGCTCTTGCGTCAGGATAACGCCGATGCAAGACTTACGGAAACTGGTCACCAAATAGGATTAATTGACGACGCACAGTATAAAATTTTCAAAAATAAACAAGAAGCCATAAACCGCGAATTATCAAGACTTCTTGAAACAAAAATTTCGGCTGCGCCCGATGTAAACAAAATTCTTTCCCGGTACGGAGAAAATATGGAACGCGGAATGAAACTTGCAGAACTTTTAAAACGCCCGAATATTAATTACAAAGTTTTGAAAGAAATTGACCCTGCCACTGCTGAATTAAATTTTCCGAGAGATATTTACGAACAGGCTGAAATTCTTATAAAATATGACGGATACCTCAAACGCCAGGAGATTCAAATAGAACAAGCCTCAAAGCTTGAAAAATACAAAATACCCGATGATATAGATTATTCAAAAATCGACCATATATCATCTGAAACGAAAGACAAACTCGCCAAAATCCGTCCCAAAGACCTTGCACAAGCCTCCAGAATAGGCGGAGTTAAACCTGCAGACATTTCCGTTCTTATGGTTATGCTCGAAAGACATTCTCTCAAAAACAGTTAATTTTTGTAAATAAATTAACAAAAAATAAAATTTATGGAATTAATATAAATGTATAATTAGAAAAAAGGAGAACTATGCAGCCAGTATTAATGTACCCGAAAAATATAATGCCTAATCCTGCAACAAGCTTTACGCCTAGAATATACACACCGATTGTAATGCCGCACACAGCAATTCACCCGCAGGCAAGTGTAATCGGAAACGTTATAATAGCACCGGACGTGAATGTTGCACCGTTTGCCTCAATCAGAGGCGATGAAGGAACACCGATTTACGTAGGCAAAGGTACGAATGTTCAAGACGGGGTTGTAATACACGGGCTTAAACATGGCAGAGTTACGCACGGCGACAAAGAATATTCAGTCTACATCGGAGAAAACACAAGCCTGGCGCATCAGGCACAGGTACACGGCCCGGCCAAAATCGGCAATAATGTATTTGCAGGCATGCAGTCTTTTGTTTATAAATCGGAAATCGGCGATAACGTAGTAATTGAACCGACATCTAAAGTTATCGGTGTAAAAATCGCGTCCAATCGATATGTTCCGGCAGGCGAAGTTATTAAGACTCAAGAGCAGGCCGATAAACTCCCCGTTATCGACGAAAATTACACGAATAAACACATGAATGAAGAAGTTGTCGAGGTTAATAAAGAATTTGCCAGAGCATATCCGCCGCTTTATTATGTAACAAATTTTGCGTCATAACGCGCTCAAAACTTCGGCAAAAATCTTGGAGAGAGTATGAAAAGGCACACAGCCGGAATTTTAAACGGGATAATTGCATCAACAAGCTACGGAACAAATCCGCTTTTTGGACTGCCGCTTCTTTATAATGGAATAGGCATTAATTCAATACTTTTTTACCGATATGCCGCAGCTGTTTTAATTTACGGATTGTGGATAAAAGTTCACAAAAAAATCGATTTAAGATTGAATTTTGCGGAATTTACGACACTTCTGGCACTCGGATTGATGTTTTCTTTTTCGAGTTTGACGCTGTTTGAAGCATTTAAATACATTGAAGCGGGAATTGCCTGTACAATTCTTTTTATATACCCGACAATAGTTGCTGTAATTATGGCGATTTTTTACAAAGAAAAAATAACTCTTAGGATAATTTATGCAATATTATTGACATTTTTAGGAATATTTCTTCTCTATAGCGGCAAATCGGGTGTCACCCTGAACCTCAAAGGGGTAGGAATTGTGCTTTTGTCGGCGCTTTTATATGCACTTTATATAGTAGGTGTCAAAAATCTCAAATCTATCCGGCACGTTAAGCCTGACAAATTAAATTTTTACGTAATGCTTTTCGGGCTTTTGGTATATATTTGCAACCTGAAATTCTGTACTGAGCTGCAGATTTTGACGGAACCTTATATGTGGCTGTGCGCGGCAGGACTTGCAATATTTCCGACTGTCATATCAATAGAAACCATAAATATCGCAATAAAATTAATCGGCTCAACCAAAACAGCAATATTAGGGGCACTGGAGCCTTTAACCGCAATATTTTTCGGGATAATATTTTTCCATGAAGAAATGACCTTCCGGATTGCAGCGGGGATATGCTTTGTGCTTTTCGGCGTGATGATTGTCGTGACACGTAAAAACACACAATAAAAAATTCCCGGAGATGGATTCGAACCACCGTTGGAAGAGCCAGAATCTTCAGTCCTGCCGCTAGACGATCCGGGAATAATACATATATATTTTATCACAAAAAATCAAAAGTCAAACCTATAATTCAACTTCTGATTCTTTTACCGGCGCGCCGACAACACGTTCAAGTTCGGCAGCATTTACATTATATTCCAGAAGATTTGAATAATAGCTCAATTGTGCATTCAGATAAGTATTTTCGGCATCTTTAAATTCAATTGCGTTACCCAAACCTACCTGATAGCGTCTGAAGGCTTGATACTGTTGTTCTTTTGCCTGCTGAAGGGCAAGTTTTGCAACATCAAGGCTGTCGCGGGAATTCAAAAGGCTTATAAATGCACTTTTAACCTCGAGATAAACATTTTGCTTTTGCTGTTCATAATCGGCAACATATTTTTTATAAGTTGCTTTAGCCTCGTCCACCTGTTTTTTCAAGAGCATAAGATTAAGATTGGTATAATTAAGCTGGACACCAAGCTGATAGCCGTAATCCATATCCGTCTTTGCTCCGCCGTTCTGGTAAGACCCAAAAGCCGTCAAATCGGGCGTAAACGATCTTTTAACCGCACGGACACTCAATTCAGCCGCATCCATTAATTTTTTAGCAGCCAAAAGCGCCGGACGTGATTCTTCCGCAGTTTTTAATAAATCCTCAAAATTAACGTCATAAACTTTTGTATTTAATTTGTCTTTCAAAACAACCTGTTCCAATTCAGGTATACCAACAGCGTTTGCAAGCTGAACACCTGCAAGTTCAAGAGTATTTTTTGCTTTAATAAGATTAACTTTGGCATTACCCAAATTGTATTCGGCAGTTGTGACATCAATTTTAGCTTTTTTGCCGATTTCATAGTATGCACGCGCTTGTTTCAATTGTAATTCGTAATCTTGTACAGTATCTTCATAAACGGTTTTTTGAATTTCCGCAAAAACAACATTATAATAAGCAACTTTTACGTTATAAATCACCTGTTCAATGCTGGTTTCGGCGTCATAGCGTGAAGCTTCATAACTTCTTGTTGCCATATCAGCGCTGGCTTTTGTTTTTCCGAAATCGAATAAAAGCATATTAGCTGAAAGTGTAGGAGTATAATACAAATCATAACGTCTGTTCATCATGCCTGCAAACGCGCCGCCCCTGTTCATAGTCATGAGCATGTCATTTCTTGAATAACTGACGCCCGCGCCGAGTGTCGGGAAATAATTTGACCATGCCTGGCCTATACGTGTTTTATAGATTTCAGCGTTACTTATTGCTGACATAATTGTCGGGTTATGGGTAATTGCAAGTTTAATACAATCGGCAAGAGTGACTTCGCCGTTCATATCTGTGTATTCAATTCTGCTGTCAATTACGGGGAATTTTGATTCATACATACCCTCTGCTTCTTTAGAAGTTTGTTTTTTTGTTTTGGCGTTTTCAACATTTTTTTTGCGTTCATGACGCCAGTTAACCTTTTTATTATCCGGTTCTACTATTTGGATTTTCTTTTCTTTTGCAGGCTTTTTCTTCCAAAAAGCAAGTTTATTATTTTTCTGCGAGGTTGGGTTAACTTTCTGGGACGAATTTACGGCAGCATTTACGGCGGACACAGAGTTTTTACTACTAACATCAGCCGCAAACGTATTTGAGGCAAAGAACATTAATATAAAAATTATGCTAAAAAGCTTTTTCATTTTTCCACATACTCCAAATCTTTTTCAGTAATTTCTTTGTGCGGGAATTTATCAACAAATTCCTGAATAATTACATAAAACGCAGGGGTCAAAACAGCACCAATTGTTGCTGCTGCGACCATACCGCCAAATACTGTTGACCCAACGGAAATTCTTGAATTTGCGCCGGCGCCTGACGCAAATAACATCGGCAATACACCTAAAATAAACGCTATTTCTGTCATCATAATTGCCCGGAATCTTAATTTTGCAGCTTTTAAAGCGGCTTCTTTTACCGGAAGTCCGTATTTTTCGTGTTCTTCTTTTGCAAATTCAACAATCAAAATTGACTGTTTTGCAGCAAGACCTATTAACGTAATCATACCAACCTGTGAATAAATATCAAAGGATTGATTAATCATCATTTGGAATATCAAAGCACCCAATGCCGCAATAGGCGATATCAAAAGTACTGCAACCGGTATTGAATAGCTTTCATATAAAGCTACCAGGAACAAATAGACAAATATAAGCGCCATTGCAACAATAATAACTGTTTGTCCGGAGGCTTCCCTTTCCTGAGCAGAGGTACCTGACCAGTCATAAGTTATATCCGATGGCAAAACCCTGCGTGCTACGGCTTCCATTGCACTCATAGCTTCGCCGGAACTTTTGCCCGCCGCCTGCTGACCTTGAATTTGTACGGAAGGATACAGGTTATATCTCGTAATTGAGGCCGTACCTATTGTCTGTTTTAATTTTACCAGCGATAAAATAGGGACCATAACACCGTTGGTATTTTTTACGTAAATACCGGATAAATCCGATGCCCTGTTTCTAAAATCGCTTTCTGCCTGCATTTGAACTTTGAAAACACGATCATATTTATTAAAGTCATTAACGTAATAAGTTCCGAGCATTGAGGCAAGCGTTGAATATAATTCCTGCAAATCTACACTCTGCGCCATTGCTTTTTCATAATCAATTTCAAGCGTGTATTGAGGAACATTTGCCTGAAAAGTAGTGTAAACACTCGACAAAGACGGATCCTGATTTGCGGCGGCGATAAGTTTATTCGCCCAAGCTTCCAATTCCTGTGAAGAATATTCCCCTCGTGAAAGCATTTGGAATTCAAAACCGCCCATCATACTCATCCCCATAATAGCAGGCGGCGAAAATACAACTATAGAAGCTTCTTTAATATTTGAGGCAACACCCCTCACTTCGTTTAATATTGCAATATGGGACAAATCCGTAGGACGTCCTTGTATTTTCCTTTTCACCCAATCTATTGCATTAATTTTTCGCTCTGCATAGTCATCCAGCGAAATAATGGCAGTCGCACTGTTGGTTGTTCCGCCGCCTCCGAATACCATTAATCTTTCTTCATCAACGCCGTCAAAATCTCTTACCTGCTCAACAAAACGCATAGCAACTTCTTTTGTTCTGGATAATGATGCACCGTCAGGCAGTGTAATACTCGCCAGTAACACCCCCTGATCTTCATCCGGAATAAATCCGGTCGGAACAAGCTTAAATGATACAAGTGTTAAAACAACAAGCGATACGTACAAAATTATCGTAGCTTTTTTGTCGTGAATAAATTTGTTTACATATTCTATATAAAAATCTTCGGCTTTCGCAAAAAATTTGTTGAAATCTTCCACCACAACCGCTGTTTTTTTGTTAATTCTGCCGATAATATGTTTGATATGATTTATAAATTCCGATTTAGAAATTTTAGGCTTATCGGATTTTTGCTGACCGAGAAAATGCGAACACATAGCAGGTGAAAGAGTGAGTGCGCAAATCGCCGAAATCGCGATGGATACTGCAATACACACCGCAAACTGCTTATACATAACACCTGTCATTCCACCCATAAATATAATCGGCACAAATACCGCCATCAATACTAATGCCATTGCAACAAGCGCAGACCCCACCTCCTGCATGGTTAACTGCGTTGCAATAACCGCTGATTTTCCTTCCTCCAGGTGACGTTTTACGTTTTCTATGACAACAATCGCATCGTCAACTACAACACCAACGGCAAGTACGAGCGCAAACAATGACAAAAGGTTTATACTCATATTCAAAGCTTTGAGTGCTATGAATGTCCCCACAAGCGAAACCGGTATTGTAACACACGGGACAAGCGTCGCCATTGCATCACCCAAAAACAAGAAAATAATTATGACAACAATTAAACCCGTCAGCAAAATCGTAAATTCAACTTCTTTCATTGATTCGTGAATATAATCCGAATCGTCTTTTATAATTTGAATTTCCAAACCGTTATCAAGCCGTGAATTTATATCCGAAATTTTTGTTTTTACAGCTTTTGACAAATTCAAAATATTAGCGTCGGACAATTGCGACACCATAATCAAAGCTGCAGGTTTGCCGTTAACAGTACCGAGCCTTGAATAAGAATCCGCACCTAATTCAACCCGCGCGATATCCTTAAGGCGTACCTTGCTTCCGTCCATATTTGAACGGATTATAATATTTTCAAACTCTTTTACATCAGACAATCTGCCTTTTGATTTTAAAGTCAATTGCAAAGCCTGCTCGTCATCTGTCGGCAAAGCCCCTAAAGAACCTGCCGTTACCTGAGTATTTTGCGCGGTAATGGCATTTTTTACCTCAGATGTCGAAACATTAAGTCCGGCCATTTTTTCAGGGTCAAGCCAGATTCGCATTGAATAGTCGCCCGAGCCGTATACATCTATATCCGCAACCCCTTCAACACGCTTTAGTTCATCTTTTATGTAAATTGACCCGTAATTTGTCATGTCAAGCTGTGACCAGTTGCCCTCTACAGGTCTTATATTCAAAATTATGGCCCCTGAGCCGGATGTTCTGCTAAGTGCCGTTACCCCCGTCCTTTGCACTTCTTCCGGTAATTGCGACAATACCTGCTGAATTCTGTTTTGAACATTCATAAGGTTTATATTTCTGTCAGAACCTACTTTAAAATACATTGTAAGCGAATATGAGCCGTCTGACGAGGTTGATGTCATATACGACAAATCCTCGACACCGTTCAGTTTATTTTCAAGAACTGTTGCTATTGAAGATTCAATAACCTCAGCGTTAGCTCCGGCGTAAGATGCTGAAACTCTTACCTGAGGAGGGGTAACATCCGGATAATTTTCCTGTTTTAAAGTCGACATGGAAATTAAACCCATTATCACTATACACACTGAAATTACCAGTGCAAAACGCGGTTTTTGGATGAAAAAGTATAATTTTGCTTTATCTAATATTTTTTTCATTATCTGCCTTTAATGTTTTTTGATATTCTTCGTTATCAATAAGTTTTAATTTTTGACCTTCTGCCGCAATATTCTGGATACCTGATACAACGACAACATCATCAGGACTTAATCCGCCGGTGACAACCCAGTTATTATTTATACTGTCAGCAACTTTTATATCGCGTCTTACGGCTTTATTATCCTGAACAACCCACACATAATATCCGCTCATCGGATCGCCTTTTGTACAAGCTTGTGGAATTGTCATATATTGAACCATTTTCGGCGCAATTAACTTTACTTTCATGTAATTTCCTGGTACCAGCCATCCTCTTTCATTATCAAATACCGCGCGCAGAGTTATTGAGCCGGAATCTTTATCTATTTTGTTATCAACAAAATCAACCGTGCCTGTTTTGTCATACCACTCCCCGCCGTCAAATTGAACCTGTACGTCCACATCTTTAAAACGATCGCTCGCTTTTAAAAGATTTACAAAATCCTCGCCTTTCAAACTAAATGACACATACACAGGATTTGTACTTGAAATATTTACTAATGAGCCGGATGTCGCAGTTACATAATTCCCTTCTGTTATATTAACTTTACCTATTCTGCCGTCTATCGGGGATTTAATATTTGTATAGCTTAAATTTACCTGAGCAAGTTCATACTGCTGTCTGGCAGCTTCCAAAAGTGCTCTGTTCTGATTTCTTGTTGCAAGGCTCTGGTCAACGTCTGATCTGCTTATTAAATCCTCTTTTATGAGTGCGTTTGCCCTGTCTAACTCCTGCTGGGCATTTGTCAATAGCGCACTGTACTGGTTAACTGTGGCACGCGCATTGTTAACTTCAATTTGATATTCTCTCGGGTCGATTTGAAAAAGCATTTGGCCTTTTTTTACAAAATCACCTTCCTTAAAAAATTTTTTAATCAGAAATCCCGGAACGCGTGCAATTACATCAACTGAATATTTTGCCTCAACTCTTCCCGTTGCCTCCGCACTTATAAAAACATCTTGGGTATGCGGGGTGTCAACAACAACTTCTTTCGGTATTCTGCTGAGACGGTTCTGTATTGCCGCTGAAATTTGTCCGCTTACTTTGTTATATATAATAGGTACGATAATTATAAGCAAAATAACTATCGCAACTTTTTTCCGCGTTACTTTTATCTTCATATCCCGCTCCAAATCCTAAAAATCTTAATTAAACTAATTTTATATTAGTTTATTTCAAAGGACATGTCAATTATTTTTTTAGCGGGGATTAACCGAAAGTTTTGAATGTAGATTCGGTGTTCTTTTCGATAACTTTTTGAACTGCTTCCATTTCATTAGAAATAGCATCTTGTTCTGTATCAAGCTGTTTCAAGCGTAATTCAAGGTTTTTATCCTGTGAATGAATAATTTTAATCTTGGCATTGATTTCTTGAATTGATTGATCATACTGATACTTGTCGTATTCGTACTGGTTCATAGCATCATCGTATGCATCCTGATCAGTCAATGTATTTGTCGTAAGTGAATAGGTTACAGGATTTAAGTTATTTTCATCATACAACGTGATACTTATATAGCGGCCTGTTGTATCTTTTTCAAATCTTGCATTCTGCATTTTAACTTCGTTTTGAATATCTCTGGCTCCTACTTTGTATGTTTTTACGCTGGAATGAATATCGCCGTTAACCTCACTTTTAACACCGTTTGCCATATCGTCGCCATTGTAAAATACCGGATAATATTCGCCTGTTGTTGTATTCGGAAGATATCTTACATACCATCCGTTTTTAGGAGTGCCGTATAATTTATTCAACTGTTCACGGTAATATTCTTCTTCATCGTAAAGTTTTTCAAGCTGCTCACTGGAAAGACTTCCAAGATATTCATCCTGCCCATCATAGTATAATTTGTCTTCCACATCGTAAACATCACTGTAGTCGGCAGAATTCATATATTTGCCGTCATACTTGTCGTATTCAGCCTGCCATTTTTCATGTGCTTCATTATAAATACTTTCCGGGCTCAAATTCTTTACATCTTCCCAGAATTTTTCCCATCTTTGATGTAAATTATCAATCGTAATTTCGGAATGATCATAATTCGTATCTGATAATGTGTATGAATATATATCATAGCCTGCTGAATTATATTTGTGATCAGACAAATACAGCGCTACGTCTACATATAAATCTATCAATTCCTGATACATATCAGGATAAATATCTTGTAACCGTGATCTTAAGGTATTGGTTGTACTGTCTGGAGGAGTGTTTTCCCAGCCTGCCTGAGTAAGTGAATACGAACCTGCACGGTTATTTGTTAAGGTGACGCCATCAGAATTAGTTACTGCTCTTTGGGTATCAGTCCAAATTAATTTACACAAATTGTGTTCCATATGCCCGATATGATAGGTGTTACCTGGCGCTACACCTGCATAACATTGTGTCTGCTGGTAATCAATAACAAGACCTTCCGTGCTGTAATCACTCAGCTGCGGTTCTTTTCCGATTACTGAACAAATTTTATTATAGTCGGCTTCGACAAGTTGTATAACTTTACCGTCTTTTTCTAAAGCCATTGAGTCGGAAAGTCTGAATTCTTCCCCGTCCATATTGGTTGCACATCCTGCTGTTGTCAAACCCTTACCCAAAGGTTTTAATTGATCCTTTCCTACATAATAAATATTATCACCGGCTGCTGTCTGTGAGTTAACCACAGAAGTCAAACCGGCCGCACATATTGAAAAATCGTCTGTATATGAAGACAAATAACTTACTTTATATGCTCCATTTTCAGCCGCCATAATGGCTGTAATGGTATTATTTAAATTACCGTCCTGGAATGTATAAACTGTTTTTGTGAAATCAGCAACTGAAGGTGGGGTAGGAACTTTCATACCCAACAACTGGCTATAATAATTCGCAGACTGATTGGACAAAGTTGTTCTTTGCTGGTTAATCTGCTGGCCTTCATATTCAACATTTGTTTTTCTAGCCGTCAGGCCCAGAAATCTGGCCTGTGATGCTGCCATTCCCATAGCGTCGTCCCTATTTTTCCTTCATTAATAACAATGACGGCACTATTCAACAAAAACTTTAAGAGTTGTTAAGATTTATTAAGCAGTTAAATTTGTACATAAGAAAAAAATTGTAAACAAATGTAAATTCAATTTTTTACAAAGCAATTTTTAATTTATATTCCGCATGCAAGATGAATATCTTCAGACATGACATAAATTGGTGTAATTTCAAATTTATACAATTTTTGAACTTTTCTAAATATAATAAAAAAAACGGAGAGGGTGGGATTCGAACCCACGGAAGGTGTTACCCCTCACAGACTTTCGAGATCCGCACCTTAAACCACTCGGACACCTCTCCGAATATTTTTATTATAACACAAAATTGTATTCTACTACAGGTCACGCTCATCAAATTACATTTATTGCAGGCAGGTTAAATTCTTCATTTAATCCAAATGCCGTATTAGTTCAATCTAATCTTGATAATAGATATAAACAAAAGCAGGTTGGTCATACATGTCAAACAATAAAATTAAACACTAATCAAATGAATATAAGGTATTGTGTAAAAGGGTTGCTGATTTATTATTTAGATAATGGATAATATTTTTTAAAAGGAGATGATAAGGCCGCCAGACTAGCGGAACCAAGTTGAGACCGAGCATCAAACTCATTATCAAACGGTCTGTCAATAATTCGTATTTTTTACCTTCTTTAGATGCAAACCTCCTTATTATAATTTGTTTATTATCTTTGTAAATGCAATATTTGTTATTAATATAAAACGTATGATTGTTGTGTTTTTTCATTTTTTATAACGACTGACCCGTTAATAATTTTACCATCCTTGTTATATTCATACATATATCTTTTTTTAATTGGATATGGAACTCTATTATGATCAAAACCAGTTTCTATTTCTTGAGTGTATTTTTTACGTGATGCTAATTCTGCAGCCTTCGTATATTTTTCTGATGTTAGCAGTATTCCGTCTTTATAGTTTAAATTTATAACACTTAAATTACTCTATTGGTAACCAAGAGCATAGCTCTCTCGACCTGTGGCAGATGGACGTAAGAAGGAGCAATTTGAGTTTACCCTGACCGGCTTTGTCAATAAAAAACTTACCAGGTTGTATTGCTCGCGTTTAACGGCATTCCGCGTTTTGCTATTGTGTTAAAACACAATAGCAAAAGCGCTCCAGCCTCAGCTCGCTTGCGCTGGACTCTTCACCAAGAGTACTTCGTGCTTGTTGGTTGTAAGAGAACACAAGGTTTGATTATTTGTTCCACACGGTTTGATTTTTTTTTTGCAAATTGTGGTTGTACCAAAATAAATTATTTTATTTTTTGCCATATTAAAGGGAGTTTTAAAGTGTTATTACCTAAGCCTGGAATCAAAAATTCAAATAGAGGTTTGAATCTGCCGTTTTTCTTTAATGCTTCAATAACCGGA
>CALUQQ010000063.1 GCA_944322955.1 Candidatus Gastranaerophilales bacterium | reverse complement strand
AACGTGAATACACTTGCTCCCATCGTCTAGAGGCCTAGGACAACACCCTTTCACGGTGTAGACGGGGATTCGAATTCCCCTGGGAGTAATTTTTTAGGGAAATTATGACAAAACAATTACGACGATTGACAAATAACTTTTAAAAAGGCTTGTTTATATAACAGGAACATTGTTATTTGTTAAAAATATACGCAAGACCTTTTCATTAAAAGGTCTAATTTTTTGTTAAAAAACGTAAAATTCTTTCGGATTAAAAGCAATAATAAATTTTCAGAAATTTAATTAAAAAAGTGAAAGGAATTCAAATGATTTATAATATGAAAAGAAAAAAAAAAAAAAAGGAGAATGACACGATAGTGAAATTAATGAATTTAATCTGGGGTTTGTAGTGGATTATAAATATAAGGAAATAAAGAAATGATACCAGCAATAGGCACAATATATTCAACTCTCGGCAATCCTAGCTCACTTGTTCCTTTAGCTATAAAAGATGTAGCGAACAGCTTGGGCTTAACAACCGGATCATACATAACAGGCGACAAATTAGAAGGCAAAGACAGATTTTTAGACGAATTCGGCACTGAAGCCATTTGGCTTTTCGGATTACCCGTATTTAAAAAAATTACCGATTTAACACTGTATAAAGCACTCAAAATAGACCCTAAATCCGATGTAAGACTTCTGGACACACCGGAAATTTTGGATAAGGCAATAGCGCTTGAAAAAAATTCCGATATTAAAAAAAGCCTTTTAGATTTAAAAAACAAACCAAAATTTTCAAAATCTCTTGCCCTTTCAAAATTTGGTATAGCGACAGCGCTAACTATTGTTTCCTACACAATGCTTACAAAATTCAGACACAAACAAACCAGAGAAGCTGCCAAAAAAGAAATTTTACGGGAGCAAAAAATAAGACAGACAAAATTTAATAATACAAGAACAACTTTCGGAGAATTCATAAAAAACTCACAAAATCCTGCACAAAATAAATCTCTGACATTTAAGGGCAACATAGGCACGACGCTGAAAAATTTCATGTTTGACCCGGTGCAGAATCTTATGATAGTAGACGGAACAATAACCACCGAAAGGCTTTCAAAATCCAGAAACAGACAGGAATTCATCGGATATTCAATAAAAGAAGGCGCGACATGGGGCTTTATGTATTTTGCGAGCAAGCCAATTCAAAAATTTCTGGAGAAAAAAGCCGTTGAAAAACACAACAAATCAATAGATCTGGACGCAAGAGTGATTGAAAGCGACGATTTAAAAATTGCATTACAAAACAAAAATATTATTGAAGAAAGCCTGAAAAAATTCCCCGTAAAAGGTACAGATGTTGAAATTTACGAATATTTGCACCAAAACCCGAATGATTTCATAGTACAAATGGCAAAAAAATCCGATGAGATCACAACAATGGGTTCATACGACAATTGGCTGAATAAATTAAAGAAAAAACTTCATCTGCCCCATATTGAAATCACGGACAAAAATACAATTGATACAAGAAGGTTCATTGATATAGGAAATTTTGAAAAGAAAACCGGTATAAAAGGCATTTTTGCCAAAATTGATACGTTATACAAACAATACATAGAATCCGACGAGCCAGCGGACATATTTTTGAACAAAGTAAAAAGCCTCAAAAGAAAGTCCGTCCTGAAAAATTTAGGAACATGTATTGCGGCACTCGGAGTTGCGGTTCCTGCGATTATGATAGCCGTCAGGTACGCAACCGGCGACAAAGATTTTCAGGTCAAAGAGGATCTGGAAAAAGAACTTTTACTAAACGCCTAAATCAGCGCGAATTCCCTGTGCGGCCGCATAACCCGTTGACCAGCAGTTCTGCAGGTTAAACCCGCCGCAGAACCCGTCAATATCCAGGATTTCACCACAAAAATACAAATTAGGGACAATCTTTGACTGCATTGTTTTTGAATTTACTTCATCCAAACTCACACCGCCTGAGGTCACGACCTCACCACCCTTTGCTGTACCTGTTATTTCAATCGGAAACCTATTTAACAACTCCAAAATTTTGTCACGCTGTTTTGCATTTATATTATGACCTTTTTCATCTGGGCTGACATCAGCCTTAAACAAAATAAATTCCGCAAACGATTTTGGCACAAAGTCTGCAAGAAGATTTTTAATTATTTTATGCGGATTTTTATTAAGATAATCTTGTAAATCAATTCTGTCGCAAAAATCAAAACTTATAGCGTAAGGAAATTCCCTGCGTGCATAAATTGAAGATATTTTATAAATCAAAGGCCCGGAAACGCCCTCGTGCGTAAACAACAAATCATCCCGAAATCCGCACGATGAAACATTTTTAATTGCAACTCCCGCAGGAAATTTTTCTTCCGTTTTCAAGCCTACTAGTGCCGGTTTAGGCGGAATTATACTATGGCCGGCGTTTTTAAGCATTGTATAAGACGAATGCCCGCCTGTTGCGGCAACAATATAATCATATTTTGTAAAATCAAGCTCAGACACCATTTCTTTTTTGAATCTGACTTTATTAAGCGATTTCAAAAATTTTTCTCTAACCTTTTTTGAGCTGTTTGAAACGGGGAAAATTCTCAAATCGTCCTGTACGTAAGTTTGTATTCCGATTTTTTCAAAAAAATCAATCGTCTCCGTAACCCCGAATTTTGAAAATACGGAATACAAAAATTTTTCCCCGCGCGGATAATTTTCAGCCAGTTCTTTGAAATCATATTCGGCATAACTGAGATTACATCTGCCTCCGCCTGTCGGTAAAAGTGTTCTCAAAGGACTTGCATAATCAAATACCGTAACGTCGCATATATCCTGCAAAAAATATGCACACATACACCCCGCAGGTCCAGCCCCTATAATTGCAACCTTAGAAATTGAATTCAACTCTCGTTCCATATAAAAATACCATTTCAGGATTTTCAAGATCACTATGCAGCTCGGTTATTGTTTTATGCAAAACCGGATGAACAAAATCAGGTGCCAATTCAAGCAGCGGCACAAGAGTAAACGCCCTCAAATGCGCATATTTATGGGGAATTATCAAATCTTTCTCATTAATTATATCTTTATTATAAAATAATATATCAATATCAATTGTTCTATCGTCATAAGCGTCTTCTTTTTCACGCTCTCGGCCTAACTGCTTTTCAATTCTCTGACATTCTTTAAGCAAATCCTCAGGCTTTAAAGTAGTTTTAATTTCCACAACTGCATTGACAAACCACGTATCGGATGTCATATTCCAGGGTTCTGTTTCATAAAAAGCAGACGTTCTTATAATATTAATTCCGTCCACAGCCCCGAGAAGACTCGTTGCCTGCTGAACGTAGCCAATTCTGTCGCCTTTATTTGACCCCAGACTTAAGTATACTATTGCCATACTAACATTTTATAAATTTTGATGTCCATTGTCAATATACATGTTTGATATATAATAATAACCGGAATGATTATCTACGAAATTTTATCGACAATACTTTTTATAATAATGATGCCGGTATATTCTTTAATAAGAATTTTTAACGGCAAATTTGTCTATGGCTGGAAGGAAAAACTCGGAATTTTCAACCCGCCGGATTTGGGAAATAAAATAATAATGTATCACGGTGTTTCCGTAGGCGAAGTTATTGCACTGGAAAATCTTATAAAAAAAACAAAAGAAGTTTTTACGGATTATAAAATCGTCGTTACAACCGGTACAAAAACAGGACAAGAAATAGCAAAGAAAAAATTTTCTACAATTGCGGATTATATTACCTATTTTCCGTTTGACATCCGTTTTTGCGTAAACAATTTCCTCAAAAAAATCCACCCGAGTGTTGTTCTCATAGCTGAAACCGAAATATGGCCGACTTTTGCCTACCAATGCAAAAAAAGAAATATCCCGCTTTTAACAATTAACGGCAGAATATCCGATTCCACGTATAAATTATACAAAACTTTCAAAATATTTTTTAAATATATCCTAAAAAATTACACCGAAATCCTGACCCAAAGCGAAGAAGATAAAAACAAACTTATTGCAATCGGTGCACAACCTGCACATACACATGTAATGAAAAATTTAAAATTTGATATCAAAAAATCCATAGAAACTGTAGATTTGGATAAACACGGCAAAAGAATAATTATAGCAGGCAGCACTCACAAAGGCGAAGACGAAATTATTATCAATGCATTTGTTAATTTAAAACAAAAATTTCCTGATATAAAACTTCTTCTTGCCCCAAGACACATCCAAAGAGTTCCGCAAATAAAAGATACACTTGCTCCATTACACCTGTCATACGGAACCCGCTCCGACAACAGCAGCTTTATTGATAATGATTTAATAATTCTGGATACACTCGGTGAATTAAGCAAGATGTATTCAATATGCGATTTTGCTTTCATCGGCGGAAGTTTTAACAAAACAGGAGGCCATAACCCGCTTGAGGCAATAGTTTATTCAAAGCCCGTTGTATCAGGCCCGTCAATCCACAATTTCAGAGATATTTACTGGATTTTGGAGCGCTCAAAAGCTGGAAAAGTTGTTAAAACACCTCAAGAACTAGAAAATTACATGGAAAAATTACTTTCGGACAAAGAATTTTACGACCAAGCTTGTCAGGATTGTGAAAAAGTTTTTAAAGATCAACAAGGCGCTTTAGACACCGTTATTACAAGATTACAAACCATTTTATAATTAACGTTTTCTCATCTATTGTAACGAAATATTACAAATTTTCATCCAAAAATTAAAGAAAAAAATAAAATTGCCGTAAACATGAGCACAAGGAAAAAACGAAAGGGAACAAAGTCATGGGTATGGCAGCATCACAGGCAAGATTTTTAGGCCTCACAGCAAGAAAGACAAACGTAGAATATGAAGGACAACAGGTAAACCAACAAAGAACCACACTGTCCAATCAATCAGCAAACTACTATAATCAGCTGCTTGGTATGACAGTTCCTGTTCCTCCGTCAACACAGGATTATACAAAGACCGTTTATACATTCCAAGACGGCAATATATCAAACTCAATCACTTCATTGATTGCACGTCCGGACGGTGAATATTTAGTCAGCTATTTGACTACCTGGACGAATGATTTCACACCTGTAACAGCAGGTTCAGCAATCGTCACAAAAGATGATGCAGGCAATCATTATGTCGGGTCTGACCTTTTGAGAACACTCGGCACAGGTATTGACGCCGACGGTACGTATAATGGCGACGATGAATATTTACTTTCATTGTCAAATGACCAACGAAAAAAATTACTTCAAGAAGAAAAAGAATACATAACGATGTTGAACGATAAGTATTGCGCAGGCGATCAAACCCAGCAATGGTATGTAAGATACGTCAAAAACACCTCAACTGAGACATGGTCACCTATGTTCTATCGTGTAGAGCAGGTTGATAACGCAATATACTCAGAAGAAGGCACATCTCAATCAAACATTAATGCCTACACAATAGGTTCTGCAAAAGAAACCGAAGAAATCAAAGGCGTTACAGCAAGATTGGAAAAGGATACTACAGGAAGATACATTAATATCACATTGTATTCCGACACAGATCATCCGGTTACATATGCATTGACTACAAACACCACAACCGATCAGGATGCTTATGACGATGCTATGAACCAGTACGAATACGATAAATACCAGTATGATAAATCTATTCAGGAAATTAATGCCAAGATTGAAATTATCCAGGCACAGGATAAAAACCTTGAATTACGCTTGAAACAACTTGATACTGAACAAGATGCTATTTCTAACGAAATGGAAGCAGTTCAAAAAGTTATCGAAAAGAACACCGAATCTACATTCAAAACTTTCGGTTAATCTTTCCGCCCGGTTTAAGAGTAGTTCATTTAGATTTAATTCTATGGATTTTATACAAAAGTTTCGTAGCCATATCATTAATAATGATAGACGGCTACAGTTCCCCTTTTTTCCTTTACGACCTGTCAAAAGGTCGTTTTTTTTTATTCGGACATAATAGACAAATTTGCTATTTCAATATCGTCGTAATCAACATAGGCTTTTTGCATAAGATTACGTCCTGCCTTGATTGTAACTTCATTTACGCCGCCTGGTCTAATTAAACGGCCGGGTATTTTGATTTTCTGATTATCACCGTTTAATTGAATTTCTGCAATTTTAGCTCCGTTAAAATATATTTCAGGCGGGCTTGCGTAGGAATTTACGATTTTATTTTGCCCCATAGAGCGTGCCATAAGAGTATCAACACCAATAATAGAGCCGATTACCAGATAATTTTTTGACAATTTTGCATCAGGCCCCAGCGTGAAAGTTTTGGTAAAATAAGGTCCGGTTGACCGAAGTCTGAAAGTATCAGCGCCTGAAGAATGTTCGGAATAATTGTCATCACCAAGATGAAATACATCCGATGCAATAATTACATCCGCTATATTGCTTTTTTGAATACCCAATACCATAGGCTTTGCAGCAATGGTATCATTAATAGTTAAAGAAAAAGGCCTGTAGCCCTCTTTTTCAACAGACATAATAGTCGGGCCGTTTACTTTACCGATATTAAAAGTTCCGTATTCATCAGTGTAGGTGCTGTAATTATATTTAGGTAAAGATACTTTAGCATTACCGACAGGTGTATTGGTAGCGGAATCAACAACACGGTTTGCGTTATTTAAATCGATTTTTGAAACTCCGCCTGATACAGTCGCGGCCTGAGCTTGAAAAGATATTAAAATTAGGAATAATGCCGTAATAAATATTTTTTTCATAAAACCTCAACCGTAATTTAAATTCAGAGAAAAAGTTTTTAAACAGGTATTTTGGTAATATTTTAAGAATATTTTTAAAAAAGTAAAAATTTTATTTGAAATTTGAAAATGTTTTTGGTATGATAAGTTTACTAAAGAATAGTTATGCCGATGTGATGAAATTGGTAGACGTGCCAGACTCAAAATCTGGTGTGGTTCACCCCACGTGCCGGTTCGACTCCGGCCATCGGCATTTTTTATTTAAAAAAATTTTTATACTCGGAGTCGATCCGGCTGCGCCTCACATTGAATAACTTTAGGCTTTCACCCTTCAGCTCACGCCCGGCTGCCGGTTCTTTCCTCTCGCAAAACGATACTCAATCGTTTTGCTCGGCAGAGTGGCCATCGGCATTTTTTATTTAAAAAAAAATTTTATACTCGGAGTCGATCCGGCTGCGCCTCACATTGAATAACTTTAGGCTTTCACCCTTCAGCTCACGCCCGGCTGCCGGTTCTTTCCTCTC
>CALUQQ010000062.1 GCA_944322955.1 Candidatus Gastranaerophilales bacterium | reverse complement strand
CCCCCCACCCTAGCCCTCCCACCTACACTACGTTTCGGAAACAGGGTCGCACAACTCGTACCTCGTTGGCTCCCTTTGTTCCTCAAGGACGGGAGGGAAAAATTAGTGAGCGAAGCTCACAGTAAAGAACTTAACGTCTTAAAGTCTTATCGTCTTAACGACTTTAAAAAGAAAGTTGCCTTCACGTTAGCCGAAGTCTTGATAACCCTCGGCATAATCGGCGTGGTGGCTGCTATGACTATTCCGACTTTAATCACGGATTATCAGGAAAAACAAATTGTATCAAGACTTACTAAAGCTTATGCTACTATCAGTAACGCTTATCAAATGGCTAAAATTGAAAACGGTGAATTATCTTCTTGGGGGTTTACGGCTAATGCTACAACCGGGACAACAAATCCAGATACCGGCGAATACGAAATCGCAGATACAACTGTTAACAACTCAAATCTTTTCTGGGCTAAAATGGTTCCTTATTTAAAAGTTGTCAAACACACTGATACGACAAAAGACAATTATCGGTTTGATACTTATACTCTTGATGGAAGACTTACCAGTATAAGTACAATGTCAACTGTCGAACTTGCTGACGGAACAACATTTTATGGAGGTTATATACACGATTACAAATGTACTGCAGGTGTATGCGGAGATATTGCCGTTGATATTAACGGCATTAACACAAAACCAAATGCTTTTGGTAAAGACATTTTTTATTTCGATATAACTAAAAACGGAATTAGACCTATGGGAAAAGATAGACGGCAGTTTGATGATTATTGCAATATGACAATAACTTCAACCCAGTTGAACGGCTATGGGTGCGCTGCATGGGTTTTGCAATTTAAAAATACAGATTACTTAAAATGTAATGACCTCACCTGGAATGGCAAACACTCTTGTGATTAGTTTGTTGGTAGGGTTAGACATTTTTTATCTGACCCGACAGACCCTCATAAAATTTTCATAGTAAAATAATTTTATGGTCAAAAGTGCATATATCCATATACCTTTTTGCAAATCAAAATGCAAATACTGTTCTTTTATATCATTTCCTAAACTTGAATTAAAAGAACAGTATCTTGATGCACTTATAAAAGAAATTAAATATTATTATAAAGGCGAAACGCTTGATACAATCTACTTTGGCGGCGGGACGCCGTCACTTTTGACACCGGAAGAATTCAAAACCCTGCTTGATTTATTTAATTTTAAAGACGAAACCGAAATCACGGCGGAACTTAACCCTGACGGGCTGACACAAGATTATCTTGCCAAATTAAAATCAAAAGGCTTTAACCGTATAAGTCTTGGCGGCCAGACTTTTAACGATAATATTCTTCAACTAATCGGCCGCCGCCATACCTCAAAACAAGTTGAAGATGCCGTAAAATTTGCGAAAAATGCAGGTTTTGACAATATAAGCCTGGATTTTATCTACGGATTGCCTAATCAAACGACAGAAATGTTCGCCTCCGATCTTAAACACGCAATCTCGCTCGGGATACAACATATATCACTTTACGGTTTAAAAATTGATGAAGGATGTTATTTCTACACACACATGCCGGAGAACCTGCCTGATGAAGACATTCAGGCTGACATGTATTTAAAAGCAATTGAAATTTTAAAAGACTTTGAGCATTATGAAATAAGCAATTTCGGAAACTATTCTAAACACAATCTCAATTACTGGAATAACAATAATTATTATGGTTTTGGCGTTTCTGCACACGGCTATATAAACGACACCAGATATTCAAACTCCAAAAACCTTGAAGAATATATTAAAAACCCCAAAATACATTACACAAAACACACACTGACAAAACAAGAACAACTGGAAGAAGAAATTTTTCTCGGATTTCGAAAAATAAACGGGATTAATGTCCATCAAATTAACGAAAAATTTAATATAAATTTTGATAAAAAATACGGAAAAATCATCAAAAAATACTCAAATTTCATCAAAAAAACACAAAAAGGCTATTGTTTTAACACCAACGGAATCTTAATCAGCAATACAATATTGTGTGAATTTTTGCAATAAAAAAAAAGACCCCTTAAGGGGTCTTTTTTTTAATCTAAGGTGTGGCGTTTGGAGCTTGTGGATTTTTTGAGAACAATTTGACAACTTTTTGCCACATATTTGTATCAATCCATTCGCCCATCTTGCCCAAATAGTGACCGACTTTTTGCATAAATTTAGCACCGTTCAAATCAGGGAGAACTTTTAATTTACCTGTTTTAACACCGATCAAAGTACCTGCAGCTACAACTACAGCAGCGCCTACCAAACCTCCCAAAACTTTTAATAATGTATGTTTCTTTTTGGGAGCCTTTACAATATTTTGTGTAGAAGCCTCCGGTTTTGTAAATTTACCTGGTGCATTAATACGCTCTTGTGCTGACTGGACAGTCGGATTAGCCTTAAAACTTACGGCAGAAACAGAATTTAACATTTGAAAACCTCCTATACACTTAAATCTATATTATATATAAAACCAGATGACATCATGATTTTGACCGAAAGGAAAAATTTTTTCAACAATCGTTACAAAAGTTTACAATATTTTTGGAATATTTTTTTCAAAAATGTCATCTTATATATCAGGGAGAAAAATATTATGGAACCGTTAATTTATATTGAGCAAAAAGATAACGACACCGCATCAAAACTATCAGGCGGATTTACTATAGCAGACATACAAAAACGAGCATACATAAACGCTCTTGGCAGTGAACTTGCAATGAAATATCTTGCGCAGGAAGAAATTAGCGTTTCCAATGTATATAATCTGCATGACATATTCAAAATCCGTGAAGAATTTGATGTGGCTGATGTAATGCTGCCGAACATACATCTTGATGTAAGAATGGTTTATGACGAAAATTTAATTTTCATCCCCAAAACTCATTTTGAATACGGTTTGACACCTGACATATATTTAGTTTTCCTAATGCTGGAAGATACATCCTGCGTAAAATTTCTTGGATTTTTTGAACCTAAACTCATAAATAAAAATAACCAAAACAATGAATATTACTTTATAGAAAAAGAAAAACTTTCGCACCCGTCGGATTTAAAATCCTACATAGAAAATTTTAACGGAAATACAACTGAAATTCTGACAGAAGAAGAAACGGAAAAAGCACAACAGCTTGCAATAATGCTTATTGATCATGATATTGACAATACAGATAAACAAACTCTGATAAAAATGCTTTTAAGAAGTTCTTCACTGCGTGAAGAATTAATTGAATTTGACAATTTTGAACTTTTATCTTATCACGTTGTGAATAATACAGAACTTACCCCGCAGCCTTCTGCTGTAGATAATACAATCACTTTTGAAAATAACATTACTGACGAATTTGATTTATTTGATCAAGAAGATGAATTTTCCGATAATTCAAACAATGACAATCAACAAACTTCCGGTGAAGATGAAATGAATGAAACAAAAGAAAAACCCGACGAAAATCCGGAAACTTCAGACCAAACGCCGGTTGACGATATTTCATTTGAAACAGAACAGCCGTATGAAACAACAGAGCATCTTGACAATCTTTTTGGAGAACAAAATACAACATTTGATGACAAAATTATACCAGATGAACCTAAACTTTCTGAGGAAATTTCGCTTGATGATTTATCGTTAGACGCAAATTCAGATACTGCACTTGATGATTTATTTAACGAAAATAAAACCAACACATCGGATGACTTAACTTTAGAGGATGTTAATAACACCGAATTAATCCAAACGCCGGTTGATATAACTGAAAATGACAATCCGTATAACCTGACCGATTCCGGTATTTTATCAGATGACGATTTTACTGATACAGCTGAACTTTCACAGGATAACTTTAATTCAGAAAGCTTTAATGATTTTGAATTTCCTGCTGAGGAAAATCCGACGAATAATATAAATGAACCCTCCGTCGATGATAAAATTCGTTTGAGCGAATTTGACGAATTACCTTTTGATACCGATGATAAAAATGTCCAAATTGAGATGGATTCAGAAAACAGCGCAGAAGCTGATGATATTAAACCGGCTGATTTTGAGGATCTTGGCGAAAGAGAAGATTTTATTACCGCAGCAGAAGAAAACCTTTCAGAGCCTATTGATTTCAGCGATGCAGAAACTATTGCAGATGATACATTAATTGATAATTCAGATAAACTTGATATACAAACCAATGAGAATAATTTTGAAGAAAATGACAACAATACAAATACAACAAGTTTTGATGAGTTTGATTTACCGGACGATGAAAGTGATTCGGATGATACCATAGAAGCAGCCGCAAACCTTGACGCTTTCAATTCCGATGAAAATCTGACTGATGATATCAATAACGAGCTTGAAATTAATGAAAATTCGCCGGATCAAATACTTTCAACCGAATCATTTGACGATCAAGACTCTGATGAATTTTCACAAGAAACATTTGACATTGAAGAACTTGCAGGACAAATTTCTGAAAATACACCCCATAATACCGAAACAAAAGAAACCGTTTCCTTTGAAAATTCAACTCCCATAACCAACCATAATATTATATCAGCCGGAGAAATTCCCATTGATATTAACAACCCAGTAACAGAAAATAATTTACCTGATGAACAAAAATTAGATGTCCTTTATAACGAAAATAACGACACTATAACATCCGAATCAGAAATCAAACAACAGACACTACGTCCGGAAAAAGGCAAAAAAGCTTTAATTCTTGCGACTGCTGCAGTAGCAGCAATTGCGGTATTGTCAATTTATACTGTAATAAATAAATCCGGCAGCAAAATCACAGAACAAACCAATCCAAGCATACTGGAAGAAAACATGCCATCACTTGACGAACAACTATTGCCTGAGGATAATGCCTCAATTTTGCCGGAACCGCCTGCACCAAAAATTGATGAGGCGGCAAAAGTTACAAAAACTCAACCCAAATCTCCTGCACCTGTTATCAATTCACCTTATCCAGATATCAAAAAAATGACATGGGCAGTCCCGGATTATGTATCTTATAACACCGAATTTAAAAAATATCTGCAGACAGCAGGAAAAAGTTTGAAACTTTCTCTTTCAAGTGATTTACTGCTTGCGACTGAATATGCTTATTCCGATCAAATTCAGGTTAATATTGTACTATCTAAAGAAGGGTCTTTGGAAGACGCAAAAATACTTCAATCAAGCGGTTCCGCCCAAATAGATGAAATTGTGTTACGAACTGTAAATGAAACATTAAAGGTTGTGAAAGCCCCTGCAGGCGTGATTGTCGGGGATAATATACAGTTAACACTTAAAATATATCTGTAAATATGCTATAATATCCGTAAAGGAAATCTTCACGGTGGATCTGGCAAAAGACAAATTAGAATTAATAGAAAAAATAATAAAAAATGACAAAAAGTTTTCAAACAACGAAGACTTATTTGACGACTTTTTTAACGAAACCTGCAAACGTTCTTTGGGGATTGTAAATATAGTCAGCTCAGAAGCTGCACTGGAAGCCTATCTTCGCAAAATAGCGGCAACTTCTATAATAAGTGTGCTAAAAGATTCCGGAAGGCTGAAGCGTACAAAAGCCGGCTATAATACATTAAACGAAGTACGGTTTGAAGAAAACACTCTATCTTATACTAATACGGAAATTTCATATGATAACTTCAACGTAATTATTACACCTGAAGAATATGCAATTCAAAATGACACCTTAAATCAAATTTCAAATGTCATCTCGCATATTGATAATGAAGAACCTGACAAACAGTATTTACAAATTTATAAATTGCGTTATGATAGTGGAATGACGCAGAAAGAAATTTCCGAAGAACTTGGTCTGTCCCAGTCGGAAATTTCAAAACGATTGTTTAAACTAATGAAAAAAGTTAAAGAATCGTTTAATCAGGTAGAATTATGAGATGTCCCGTATGCAAAAAAACAATTCCGGAAAATACTCTCAAATGTCCGTATTGCAAAACCCGAACAGGATTACTGTGTAAAAACTGCAACACGGTTAACTCAATTTTTGACACAAAATGCAAAAAATGCGGCAAAGAAATATTAAAAATCTGCCCGCACTGCAACAGTGTAAATTTTCCGAACGCAAAAAAATGCCGCAAATGCGGCATGCCATTTGAACATAAAGAAGAAATCACGAAAGTTGACACACTTGAATACAGACCTGAATTGATATCACAAAAAAACGCTGTAACTGTTCTGACGCAAGGACTTTTATCAAATGATAAAAAAATATTTTCATTAAGCGGCGAAAAGGGCATCGGAAAAAGTTACGTTTTAAAACAAACCATCCAAAAATTACAAGCCAACAATTTTATCTGGCTGTTTGCAAAATGCACACCTTTAACTCAATTAACACCGGGCGGCATGGTGCAGGATATGCTTTTAAACTTGTATAACCTTCCGAATTTCTGCGTTAATACACCTGAGTTTAAAAAAGATGCCGCAAAATTTTTCCACAATGAATTTCCAGATATGACATTTCAAGAAGTCAATAATCTTATAAACTTTCTCTATTCTTCTCAGTGCGGAAAATTTGAAGATTTATTAATTAATAAAAAGAAAACTTTCAATATTCTTTATAAAATATTTGAAAAAATCTCGACCTTCGGAAAATTTATTATCATTGCCGACAACTTTGATTTCATTGACGGTTTTTCTTATGAATTTTTGAACAATCTGCTCAAACGTAAAAATCTTAATACCCGCTTGATTATGATGTACAACGATAACAAACCGGCAAAAGGATATTTTTATCTCGGTGAAGAAAATGAAGACAAATACCTTGACATAGGCATAGCACCTTTGAATAATTATGAAATGGATGAATTTTGCAAGGCTTACGAAGACGCATTTTCTTATACAAACGAACTTGAAAAACACGAAATCATACAAAAAAGCAAAGGACATCCGGCATTTTTGGAACAGGCTTTGAGCTATTGTTTTGACTGCCAGATAGGTGATAAACCTTTTACTCTCCCTAATACGTTTACCGACCTTATTAACGAACGGTTGAAAAATTTGAAAAACGTTAATCCGATTGCCTATAAAACACTTGTCGGGGCATCGGTTTTGGGAGATAAAATCAATCTTGCTTTAATAAAAGAAATTTTTGAATTTGAAGATAAAGAGTTCAACGGAATTATTGATTATTTAAGAGAAATGCATTTCATAGAACCCGTAAATGAAATTTTTTACGAATTTAAAAATCTGCTTTTGTGGGAAACAATACTTACTTCCTCAAAACATAACACAGATTTTATATCAATAAACACAAAAATTGCCAATAAAATGCAAAATTTTATCTTGAATTCAAACGCAATTATGGGTATAATTGCACAAAATCTTAAACAAACACAGCTTGCACTTGATATCTGGACACGAAATACAAGACTTGCGGCATATGTTGGCGACACAAATCTTTATGTAATTTCACAAAAACAGTGCCTTGCTCTGATTAATGAACTTGATGAAAGTGAAACCATAAAAACCCGCTATAATATTTCGGAACGCTTGGGGAAAATCTTATCCGATTATAATCCGAAAGAAGCACTGGAATTTCTGCCGGATGCAATTGCAAACGCTAAGGCCGTCGGAAACAGTCCGAAAGAAATTGAACTTCTGGGGTATCTTTCATTCTGCTGCTTAAGAACAGGTAACTACTACGGCAATGTAGAATGTGTTGATAATGTCCTTTTAAAAATCCCAACAGAACATACGCTTGAAACAGCTCTTTTAAAAGCATGTAAGCTTGAAGCTTTGCTCAATATCGGCAACTGCGGCGAGGTTATAAATACTATTGATAATGATATAATGCCGGTTTTAGATGAATTTTTGGCCAAATCCCCGAAATCAAAAATCCCGTATGAATTTGTTTATGAAACATGGTTAAAAACATATTTACTTTTAGCAGAGGCTCTTGTTATACAGGGCAATGACCGCTCATTTGAAGTTCTCACTATAATATTTGACGTTATTGAAAGAAATCGTATTGAAGATAATCTTTTCATCTGCAAAACAAAACTGACACTTGCATTTGCGAATACAATGAAAGGTGATTTTTACACTTCCGAAACCATACTTGAAGATGTTCTTAACCTTTATAAAACAAATACAATGGATAACTCCACTATATTACGTTGGAATTTAATAGAAATATTAAACAATTTTTTCAAAGAAAAATATGAAGGGCTGCAAGAGGATTTATTTCAAGTTGTAACTTTTGCGAACAATTGCGGGGATAACTTTACCAAAAATATCTTAAAAACCTTGCTGGGTAAAATTTTCAAAGATCACGAGCAATCAAAACAGGCTCTTGATATATATAACGAGCAAATAACCTATTTTGCCAAAGAAAAAATGGCGCTGGGGGCGCTTTTAACGTGGTATTTAATAGCGGAAGCCACACTTGATGTTGAAGGCCCGCATGCAGCAATAGATGTTGCTTCGCAGGCTCTTGATGTCGCGCAGAACCCAAAAATCAACAATTATTTCTTTATAATTTTGTTAAAAATGCTTATTGTAAAAGCAAGTATCATAATATCAGATTACGAAACCGCCAAAATCCAACTTGAAAATGCCATTATTCTTGCAGGAAAATTCAATATGAAAGACATTTTGTCAAGATTATACCTCCTGTACGGCAAATATTTTCAGGAAATCGGACTTTTACAAACAGAACACCAAACCGAATATTTAAAAGGTGCCGGCAAAATGTACGAAAAGGCAACCGAAATCGTTAAGCAGACCAAAAACAACTGCGTCTATATAGAAATCGAAAAATCAAAAAATGTCCTTAAATCATTTTGCCAGCTGAATAGTATAAGTATTTAATGTATATTGAATACGTCATTATACATTTCCTGAAAGGTTTTTCCGCCAGGTTCAATTGCATAATTAAGCTCTGCCGTATATCGGATACCGTTCTTGGGTTCTCCACTTAGTTGCAAAGCAAAAATATCATATCCCCATTTGTTTGGACCTTTGTGACCGTTTATATCCACTACAAACACAGGCATAACATGTGTGAGATAGTTACCTAGTTTAATAATATAAGTTCCGTCACTAAGGACAAAAACGGAATAGTTATTTTTCACATTTGAATCAGAAAAATTTGTATTCGGATCAAACTCTTTATTAGGATTTTTTTTGCATTAACAATATCTGCACCTCTAAAATCCTCCGGCAGACAACCTTGTTCATAGGCATGATCCTGACAAATTTTTGTTGTTTTTAAGGTATTTAAAAATAATTCTTTATAAAAACTTGTACATTCTGAGAAATGACCATTGATATCACTCGGAAGCGGCGTTTGTGTTTCAGCACACTGATGTGCAATACATGTATCATATTCATTTCTCTCAGTACACTCAATAGTGCATACACCTGTATAAGGATTATGACTTGTATCCCAATAGTAACAATTAACAGGTCTGCCTTCTTTTGTTTGTATCCCGATTACCGCCTGCCAGAAAGTGCTGTAGAATTTCTTAAACTGATTTTTCAATACGTTATGCTGAATATTTGATGCAATGATTGGTATCGTCATAGCCGCCACAATACCGATTATACCGAGTGTGATCAAAACTTCCGCTAACGTGAAGGCGGCTTTTTTGGAAGATACTAAGTTACTAAGACAGCAAGGCACTGAGTTTTTACTTTACGCTTCGCTCACTAATTTTTCCCTCCCGCCCTTGAGGAACAAAGAGAGCCAACGAGGTACAAGTTGTGCGACCCTGCATCCGTCGGCGAAGCCGGTAGGTGTGTTCCGGGATCTTTTTTTATCTTTTAGATCCCGCAATAAATGCGGGATGACATTTGTAAATAGACCAAAGCCAAAGGTGTTGTCCTGCCTCAGGCAGTTCAGGATGACATTCTCGAGTTTCCTAACCCGACAGTTACTTCTTAGTACCTTAGTATCATAGTATCTTAGTAACTTTCCCCAAACAGTACCCCCAAAGCCCACGCTACAAGCGGTTAAAAGGGTCGCCCTCCCCCGACAGCTTTGAACTTGTTACTTTTGTCATTTTTTCTCCTTTTTTATAATTTTTTCTCCATTTTTTATTAAATTTTAGCATTTTTTTATTTTTTACGAGAAAAAAACACTCCCTTTCGGAGTGTTTTTTTAAATTATTCCATAGGAATAGTCAATTTTTGACCAATTTGCAATCTGTTCAAATTTTTCAAATTATTAGCTTTCTGAATCAAATTAGCTTTTTCAGGACTATAAGAACCGTAAAATCTAATCAAAATACTTTCAACGGTATCACCGCTTTGAACTGTATAAACTTCTGACGCCTTAGCAGACGTTTCACTTGCCGGTAAAAAATTCACATTTTCATTTTGAACTTTTGCGCTATTAACAGGAACTTTCACATCATTTCCTTTAACTGAAAAACTGACAATAACTGAAAGTATAAGCATAGTAACAGCACCTGCTATAAATCCGGTTGCAAGATATACACTCGGAGATTTTTCAGATTTCTGGCTAATTTTAAAATTCTGCCACAAAAGATCCAACTCTTTTTCTTTATTCGGACGAACATATACATTCGGAGAGTTATCATAAGCGGAATCCTGTTTGTATTTAGAAAGCGCTTCCAAAACTGCCATTTTTTCTTTTGAAAGATTAGATCTTCTGAGTGTTGAACTTTTCATAATTTTGACCTCACAATCAATTGTTCCAGTAATAGAATGCTAACACGATATTTTTTTAAATTCAAGTATTTGTAAATTTTTAAAAATTTCCGTGCTGGACGAAAAAATTTTTTTATATATAATTTAAAGTATATGAAAAAATATTCAATCGGAATAGACTTAGGCGGAACAAAAGTTCTTATAGGCCTTGTTAACAAAGAAACAGGCGAAGTAGTTCACTGGGTGAAGAAAAAAACAAAGAAAGACAAGGGACCAAAAAATATAATCCGCAAATTAATTGAAGGTATTGAAGAGCTGCTTGAAGAAAGTAACGTACCAATATACGAAATTTCATCAATCGGAGTCGGCGCAGCAGGACAGGTTGATAGAGAACACGGTATTTTAATTGCCGCAGCAAATCTTGACTGCTATGATTTAAATATAAAAGAAAAAATTAATGAACATTTTGACATACCCGTATATTTAGGCAATGACGTTGAAATCGCCGCAATAGGCGAATTAAAATTCGGAGCGGCAAAAGGCTATAAAGATGTTGTATGTATATTTGTAGGTACCGGAGTCGGGTCCTCTATCGTAAAAGACGGTCATATAATTAAAGGTGCGACAGGAACTGCCGGTGAAATCGGACATATAATAGTAGATTTAAACGGCAGGCCATGCGCATGCGGTGCACACGGATGTCTGGAAGCTTATGCTTCTCGCTCAGCTATTGAAAAAAGGATTGAAGGTGCACTAAAAAAAGGCCGGCACTCCGTAATTTTAGACTATATGGAAAACGGCAAATCAATTACATCGCATATGATACACGATTCAATTGAAAGAGGAGATGAACTTGTTACCCAGTGCGTGGATGAGGCAGCAGAATACCTGTCAGGCGGGATTGCAAGTATAATCAATTTTATAAACCCGCAGCTAATAGTTTTGGGCGGCGGACTCATAGATGCTGTAGATTATTTCTACCAAAAAGTAATTAAAAAAGCAAAAGCACGCTCTCTCCCTGTTCCGGCAACAAAAATAGAATTTAAAAAAGCCTCACTTGGAGATTTTTCCGGCGTTGTCGGCGCTGCATTTTTAGAAAGGTAACAAATGAACAAAAAAATTCTCTTAATCAGATTATCTTCACTCGGTGATATAATTCATACAATACCCCTTGCAAATTCCCTGAAATCAGGCGGTTATGAAATTACATGGATAGTTTCCGAAAAAGGATATGATATAATAAAAAACAACCCTTGTGTAGATAAAGCTATACTTGCACCGGTAGAATTATGGAAAAAACGCGGTTTTTGCATTGAAAATATCAAAGACTACCTGAAAATCGTAAAACAAATTCGAAACGAACATTTTGATATTGCAATAGATGTCCAAATGAGATTCAAAAGTTTTTATTGGATGGTATTTTGCGGTGCGAAAAGAAAAATCATATCACGTCAGGCAAGAGAATTTTCCATTCTAGGCGGAAATGAAATCATACCGGCAATCACCTGCAGCTGTGAAACACCGGTTGTAAAAGATTACATGAAATATGCGGATTATTTGGGAATTAATACTGATGAAATAAAGGTAACACTGCCGGAACGTTCCGACAAAATTAAAGCTAAAGTCGACGAATATTTAAAAAATATTAAAAAGCCTCTGGTTGTAATAGCTCCTGCAACAACCTGGGTTCCAAAGCACTGGAATAAAGACCACTGGAAAGAAGTTGTCCATGCCATAAAATCGGAATGCACAATAGTATTTACAGGCGGACCTGGCGATAATGAATTAATTTCATACATTGGCGGAAATGAATTTCTAAATCTTGCAGGAAAAACAAATATATTAGAACTTGCGGAAATTTTTTCACGAGCTGATATTGTACTTGCACCGGATTCCGGAAGCGCACACCTTGCTTGGGCGACCCAGAAACCGACTGTAATCACAATTTTCACCTGCACTCCGCTTAAATATCTGGCACCGATTGGTGATAAAAATAAATATATTGCTGTTATAGGAAATCTGCCATGCCAGCCGTGTTTCAAACGCAATTGCATATTAAATACCAACGCCTGCACTGAATTTCCGAAACCTGAAGAAATTATAAATATTGTTAACAAACTGTTATCAAACAGCAAAAATGTTGTATAATATTAGAATAAAAACAGGTATTTAATGGGCTTTTTTGATAAAATAAAAGAATACATACGAATGATTTCGCAGGTGGAAAGAAACATCTACGGCGAAAAACAGGACTATCTGGAAATTTACGAACGCAACCTTCAATTGGAAAAAGAAATTGAAGCTCGAACAACCGAATTAAATGTCGCGAACAAACGTATGCTGACTCTCCAGCATATATGGGACATGATGAATTCTTCAACACCTTTGGAAAATGTTTTGGAAAAAGTCGTAAACAGTATACACGGCGAACTCGGCTACCTGCACTGTGCAATTATAAGAAAACTCCATGATGAAAACGGCGACTATATGCAAATCGCGACTCAATCTAAAGATTCCGCAATTGCTCGAGTTAATAAAATAATCGGAATTCCTATTGAAGCAAGAAGATTAGCCTACAATCCCGACAGCATATACGCAGATACAATTAAAAACCGTAAAATAGTTCAAACAAAAGATTTAGGCGGGACATTAAAATATGTTATGCCGGATTTACCCGATGACGTTGCACTTGCTGCCGTCACAAATCAGCCTTGCAAATCTTTGATAATCATACCGCTTTGCCCTATGAATACGGAATTCGGCTGGTTCTGCGTTTTTACATCCCGTGATGAACTTGCGGAAGCCGAAACGGATTTTCTGTCGCTTTTTGCACAGCAGATTGAAATGTCCATCACAATTACAGACCTGTTTCTGGCAGTAAAAGAACAAGCTGTAACTGACAGTTTGACAGGATTATACAATAGACGCCACTTTGAAGAAACGCTAAAACGCGAAGTCAGCCGTGCACAACGTCAAAATCAACCATTTTCAATTATCGGCATAGACTTAGACTATTTAAAAAAAATTAACGACAAATACGGCCATGCCTATGGTGATTTAGCAATCAAAACAGTAGCCGAAGTTTTAAAAAGCAATGCAAGATCAGTTGATATACCTGCAAGAATGGGCGGCGAAGAATTTAATGTACTATTACCGGGCATCGAGTCAAGCGGTGCAATGAAGGCAGCCGAAAGAATACGGAAAGCTATTGCAGATAAAGAACTTGACGTTATAGGACATGTCACGGCAAGCGTTGGTGTGGCAACATTTTTAGAGCATTCGGATAATATTGAAGAAGTGCTTGAACTTACGGATCAGGCAATGTACCAGTCAAAACGCAACGGACGAAATCAGGTTACCCTTGCAAAACCGATTACCGAAACCTCTTGGCAGGAAATTGCTGTTAATACATTCCTTGAAATACTTTCAAAACACAATATCCCGATACCTGGTGATATTTCCGAAGACTTGCAAAAACGGCTTAAAGACGCAGAAGACAAAAAAGAACTGTCAAAAGAAACCCTTTTTACAGTTGCCGATATACTCACCTCAACATACAATCCTATGCACACAAAAGGCATTATGAAATCAAAAGTCTTTATGGCAACAAGTCTTGCAAAACGTTTTGATCTTTCAAAGGATGAAATTGATAATTTACGCATCGCCATACTTTTGTATGATATAGGAAATTTAATGCTTCCGCCCGAACTTTTACAAAAGACAACACCTTTAACCGAAGAAGAAAAACAACACATAAAAGAACACCCGATGATCGCAGCACAAAAAATTTTAAAACCCATCTCATACATTCAAGATGTCATTCCGATTATTGAACACCATCACGAAAACTGGGACGGAACTGGTTATCCGCAAAAATTGTCACATAATGACATTCCGCTGACATCACAAATAATTTTGATAGTCGATGCATATTTTGCATTGACAGAACACCGGCCCTATAGAGCTAAAATGACTCCGCATGAAGCACTTGAAGTTATCAAAAAAGATGCCGGCAAAAAATGGAATAAAGCGCTTGTTCAGGAATTTGTAACTCTTACCGAGCTTGATTTAGTGTAATGAAAGAAAAAGAATTTATAAATATAATAAAAACCATTACGAAATCCGATTTTATAGGAGATGATTGTGCTTATTTAAAAAATTTAGGTATAGTAATTTCACAGGATAATCTTGTTGAAGATGTACATTTTTCAATGAAATTCACAGACGCATATAAACTCGGCTATAAATCAGCTATGGTAAATATCTCGGATATAGCGGCGAGCGGTGCAGAGCCTGCATATATGACAGTTGGTTTATCTCTGCCCGATAATATTGACGTAGAATTTGTCAAAAATTTTTATAAAGGTGTAAAAAATACCGCACTAGGAATTGAGATAATAGGCGGTGATATAACAGGCGGGGACAAAATTTTTATCTCTATCACAATAATAGGAAAAACAAAAGGGCGCAAGATTTCTTCCCGCCAAAATGCAAAAGACGGATATAAAATAATAGTTTCCGGTCCGCACGGTTCAAGCGCTGCAGGATTACAACAGTTATATGAGGGAAATACAAACAAATTCACCGAGAAACATCTTATGCCGAAAGCAAAAATTGAATTTTCAAAATATATTGCTGAAAACATAAAAAGCGATTACGCAATGATGGACACCTCCGACGGACTTATGGACGCACTAATGCAAATTTCTCGGATGAGTAATGTTTTGCTTGATGTTGATTTTAACAAAATTCCTTATGATAAGGACCTGGAACAATTTGATAATTACAAAGATTTGATTCTATACGGCGGCGAGGACTATGAACTTGTAGCGTGTGTTCCTGAAGATTTTTACGTCCCGAATTCGTTTGAAATAGGAAAAATCAAAAAAGGAACCGGCGTCAAAATTGACGGAAAATATATTAAAAACGCAGAAGAAAAATTATTCAACCACTTTAAGGAGCAAAAATGAAAATAACGGCAATTATAACCGCCGGCGGAACATCAAGCCGATTCGGCACCGGAAATAAACTTTTAGAAAAAATATACGGAAAAGAAGTCATAAAATACACGGTCGAAGCTTTTGAAAAATCCAATATAGATGAAATTATTATCTGCGCGAATAAATTAATAATTCCGGAACTTTCCGCAATGTTTACTCACAAGATAATTGAAGGCGGTTCAACCCGCCAAAAATCCGTTTTTAACGGTTTGAAAGCCGCCGAAGACTGCGATTATGTTTTAATCCATGATGGCGCCAGACCTGTTATTACACAGGAAATTATAAATAGAACAATTGATTTTGTAAAAGAAAAAAATGCAGTAAGTGTTATGACAAAAACAATTGATACCATCAAAGAGGTTAAAAACGGCAGAATAATAAGAACTATCGACCGCTCAAAGCTTTATAACACCCAGACGCCTCAGGCTTTCAAATATGATTTAATAATGTCGGCGCATGAAAAACTTAAAGAACAAGACTTCACTGATGATGCCGGAATGCTTGAATCTCTTGGTTATGAAGTATATATAGTTGACGGAAGTTACAAGAACATAAAAATAACAACTCTGAGTGACATAGAACTTGCAAAAATTTTTCTCAAAAAAAATGGGTTCCCGTCGGAACCCCATACACCTACCTAACCTTTTACTAATATGAGGAATCTGACTATTATACAGTTTGTTCAGCAGCTACTATTTTTTCATAAATCATATTAAAGTTTTCCTTTATTTTCTTTTTATTTTTGAATGTATCATTCAATTCACTTCTGATAGTAGCGGCTTCGGTATCAATATTAACCCCGTTGAAATCGGCGCGCATTTGCAACTGTTCAAGAAGATATTTACCATAATCACGTTTTTGTTTCGGGCTGGCATCACTTAAGAAAGCTTCTATGAAAGTTTTGTCATATTGATTTTTATAAGTTCTGTCCCAATGCTGCATCACTTCAATAATGTTTGCAGAATTTATATAAGTTAAAACTTCTTCAAAATCTTTATCTCTTGTTCCCCATCCGTCAATTGAATCAGCGAAAGCATCGGAGATAAGCCTTACTTCCTGTTCCAAAGTAATATCACTCTCAATAGCTTCTGACAAAGCGGATGATTCTGTTTCATCTTCATCTTGAATTACTTCAGTACTTTCAGCCTGGACAGTTTCTATATCAGCAGTAATGCGTTCAGCCGCAGACTGAATTTTATCCCTTAATTCTCTGTATTCACCGTTAAGCTGAGAAATACCGGCTTTTACCTGAGCCGAAGTTGCACCGTATCTTTGAAGTTCTTTAATATTATTCATTTTGTCTTCAAGAGCTTCAACTTCACGTTTCAAAGCTCTTAATTCATCTTTTTGTTCATTAGTTAATTGTTTAGATGTCAAAGCCTGTTCAAGTTTAGTTTTCAAAGATGTAATGTTATCGGCAAGTCCCTGTGCAATAACGCCGGTTCCTATACTGTCGCCTATTGCAAACCCGCTTGTATATGCAGCCTGACCCATCATCATCTGAGAGATATTCTGATAGGGATTGAACATGCTGCTAACACGTCCCATGATTTGCGTAAGATGATAAAACGGATTAAAAACATTTTGAATTCCGAATGCTTGAGCAGGAGTTATAAATGACGGCATAACGTTAAATTGATACTGGCCGCCAAAATTTGAAGAATAATTATATGGATATAATGAATTCCAAGTAAAGAAATTTATTGGTCCTCCTGAAATTGTTCCGCAAGTCATTTTTAATATCCCCTTAATTTGTTCCCCGTACTTATATAAAAAAAATTTATCTTCAAAAATTGCATGGGAGCATAAAAATTTCTGGCTTACAAGTATAAAAAATACCGTCAAATAAGGATTTCCGGCCTTATAATTTATTTTAACAATTCTTAATAATTCATAAAGACATTAATTATATCCTCTTTTGATAAACACGAATTAATTTGTCTAACAGACGTAATATAGGATGTATCAACTTTTTCCTCAAAAATTTTTTCCAAAAGTTCTATGTTATAATCAAAGAGAATAGAACCGTGCTGGAGGATGTAACCTTGTTTTCGGCACTGTGCGGAGCCTATAAGCTTTTTACCTTTATAACACAAGTCCGCGCCGGTTGAGATAAGCATACAGTAGTCAAATTTCGTATGGACACCGTTTTCGCTGCCAAACTCTAAAGATATCCCAAATTTAGAAAATTTATCAATAAGGATTTGGGAAATTTCCATGTACGATTGCGTGACATTTTCACCATGCGGCAAATACGAAACCGGACAAATAAAACTGTATGTTATTTCGTCATCATGAAGCAAAGCTCTGCCGCCTGTCAGACGCCTTACCACATCAATATTTTCAAATTTCAAAAAATCATAATCCAAAAAATCATCTTTTTGATTTCTGCCCAAAGAAACACATGCCGGAGACCAGCCGTAAAGACGAAAAACAGGTTCTTTTGAATTTTCGGATATTGCTCTATCCAATAAATCCGAATCAATCTGCATGTTTTGAAGTCCTGATTTAACCTCATATGGAATTATATTCATTTTTAGTCTTTTTCCCTTGCAGCGAGTTCTTTTTCAAACTGAACAAACACTTCATTTCCCACAAACTGTTCCAGTGCAGCACGTTTTGCCAGATAATCGGACTTAGCTTTTGACTGCATATCAAGAGACGTCCGGTAATAAGCATCTGTTATAAGAATTATTTCGCGGGAAGCGTCTTGCGCAAGCTCGTAATTTTTCTTGCGCTGAGCGACAAGTTTATCCAGCATTTCAAGCTGTTTTCTGGCCGTCATATAATCATAATACAAATCCACCGCTCTTTGCTGCAAATCTTCAATTTTACGGACAAGAATAATCATGTCCGCATCAGTAACCTTTGTATATTTATAATTCAAGGCTTTAGTATCTTGCGACATAATTCCAAGAACATTCCCGCCTATCAATGACCCGGCTGCAAGAACAGGATTACCCATACCGGCACCGACCATTGTTGACATGCTGGCGATTGTTGTGAGAACTTTTTTAACGGATTTTTCATCGGGTTTATCTGCATCGGGATTTGCGAGCTTATACAGCGCAAAATTTATTGTATCGCTCTGAGTTGCGGCACCGCGCCATAAAAGTGACAAATCCGAAACCATTTCTTTTTCGTCAAGACTAAGTTCTGACGCAATCTCGCTTGACATACGTTTCAAACTCAAATCAGCATATGTCAAGTCATCAGGAGTATGTTCAATTGATGTATCCTTTTCCGCATATTCTTTTTTAACCGGCTGGATTTCAGGCTCTACATAAATCTTTTCGGGCAAATCCGATGTCCCCAGACGATATGCTGGATCTTTCGGGAAATTTATATCCTCATATTGAAGCGCATAACAAGGATTTATAAGACACAAACAACATACGGCAAGTATAAGACTATTTTTGTACATTTGCACCTCCTGCCTTGCCGCCCAAAAGGGTTGCATTGTAGTTATACTGGTACAAATTCAATTTATCAACAACTTTTTTCCCTGCAAGACGCTGGAGTTCAAGATGGTATTTTTTTGCAGTCTGCATGTAATAAAATTCTTCAATAACCACGTTGTCATAAAGCGAAGATGATATTGCAATTTCCAAAAAATCTTCTTCATCCATAGCTTTTGCGTAATTTTTACTATACAAAAGCTGTCTTGAGCGTGCTTCTTTCAACTGGATTAAAGAATTTTTATAATTGTAATATGCGTTAATTATTCTATCCTGCAGGTTTTCAACAAGTCCTGCAAGCTCAATTAATTCTGTATCAGTCAAAGGAATTTCCTGCGGGATATTTTTTCTGTTAATAAAATTCTGTGCAAGACGTCCAGCTGCAAAAGCACCTGTTGCAAGCATATAATCAGACCCCATAGCATACGGCAAAAAAGATGAACCTGCAACAATTGCTGATAAGGTTTTTGCCATTAATGAAGAATGAATACGCCGCTGGCTTTCGGGGGTAGAGAGTTTTTTCAAAGCAAACCCGATTACCTGATTGTTTTCGACAGTACCTTTCCAGAGGTTTTCAATATCTTCAAGGTCTTTTTGCTTCTGGCGCTTAACGATTTCTTCCATGACAGCTTTGTCATTTATAACAATAGACTCTTTAAGCTTGACATCTGTTTTGGGAATTTCGACCTGCTGCGGCTTTACACCGTCAAGTTTAATCTCGTCAGCCGCAATTGACGGAACTCCCAGCGCTATTAACAATACAGATACTAAAACCCTTCTCATAATAAAGTTATAGCATAAGAAAATAATAAATCCAATGATTGATTAAGTTTTACATCTTTTGGAGGTACTGCAAAGGAGAGAAAAATTTTAGAATAGATATAGTAAAGGGGAGGGTATGACTAAGAAATCACAATATATGAGCAATCCTGTTAAGAATTCAACGGATTTATGCAAAAAAGCCGATGAATTACTGAAAAAAAATGCTTACAGAGAAGCTATCTCCAGCTATCTTAATGCATTAATGCTCAAACGTGATAACGCAAAATCATATTTCGGGCTTGGGGTTTGCTACAAACAAATGGAAAATTACCACAAAGCCATACATTACTTTGAAAAATCAACCGAAATTGACGAAGAAAACTATGATGCATATTTTGAACTCGGCGTCTGCCACCTTTTGGAAGGCATTCCCTGCGGAGCAATAAAGAATTTTGTAAAAGCAATCCAATTAAATCCTGAAAATCCCGACGCAATACTTCAATTAGGGATTTCTCACGAATTATGCGAAGAATACGACATGGCGCTGATGATTTACCAGAAGCTTATTGAAAATTCGCCGGAATATGTAAAAGCTTATGACCATAAATCTTCGCTTTTAATGAAAATGGACAGATACAAAGAAGCGTCAGTGATTTTAAATAAGATTATGCGGATAGATCCGACGTATTATAACGCGTATGCAGGAATTGGAATCTGCTTTGACAAACTCGGCAAAAAATCGGATGCCCAGAGATATTACAGAAAATTTTTACTCCACATGCCGGATTCTTCAAAGGCAAGCTTTATAAAAACCAGAATGCAAAAGCTGAAAGAACAAAACCATACTCCTAAAATACTTTCACTGGTGTAGGGGTAGAAGTTACTAAGATACTAAGACAGTAAGGCACTAAGTAACCAGACCCCCTCCTTGCCCTCTCCCCCGGGTGAGAGGGTGGCACGCAGTGACGGGAGAGGGGCTTTCACATCGTACCGACAACAAGATACCGGAACAAGTCCGGTATGACGGTAATTTCTAAATTCAGTAACTTGTAGGTCGGGTTTTCTAATCCGACAATTATTTCCCCTCTCCCTCTGGGAGAGGGGAGGAGTTGTGTGAGCGGAGCGAACTACAACTACGGGTGAGGGTCTGACTGTATACCCTCACCCGAATTTCTAAATTCACGTGCGTTCATTAAGAAATTCTGCCCTCTCCCAAAGGTAGAGGGCATAAAAAAAGGGTGCTTGCGCGCCCTCTTTTCATCTTTTAT
>CALUQQ010000061.1 GCA_944322955.1 Candidatus Gastranaerophilales bacterium | reverse complement strand
TATCCATCATTTTTTGTTTGAGTTCTTTATCAGGCATTTTTTCCAATAATTTGTCCAAATCATATACAAAAGCTTTGTTACTGAATGCTACGTGTACGGGTATGCCTTCTAACATACCGATATTTTCTTCACACATTTTTTCAAGTTTCTTGTACCCTTTTAAAGCTGCGGTTTCTCTCATTTTTTCTATAATTGCAATACGCACGGCATTTTTATTTGTTTCATATTGTTTGTATTTTTTTTCGTAATACAGAGTTTTTTTGCCGGGTGCTTTTACATTTTTAAAATCAAACACCTGTTTTACGAATGCTGATGAAAGCGGCTTTTTATCACTATTAAGGCTTTCATTGTTCAGCATATCAAGTAAATGCTGCATTCTGTTTTTGAGGTTATCATCAGACATTTTGTCAATAATTTTTGTTAATTTGTAAGAAAATTCATAAATACTGAAAGGACGTTTGATAGGTTGGTCATACAATTTTTTGTCGATTGTTTGCATAAACTCAAAAAACGGCTGGATATATTCTTGCGGAAGTTGTGCACCGAGAGCTTTTATAGAATCAAATTTAGGCTTTTGAATTCGTCTGAAATTTGTACGAGTTGTTCTGTACCAGTTTTTAAAAAGCTGGGGCAGATCAATATCGGGTGTATCTTTAGCAGCCTCTTTTATTCTTTGGAATACTTCTTTTTCAATAGGTTCAAGATATTTATTTTCGTATGGTGTTAATTTTCTGACTACATCAATTATCGGGCCTTCAAAAAATCCGCGTTTTTTCATTTTGGTTAATTGGTTGCTGGTAAGCATTTTTTCTCCTGTATATAGGCATGTCATATACGAGCCGAGTTTTTTGAAATCTTTTATAGACATCGCGGATTTACCGGTAAAATTTACACTGTCGTAATAAAGAGGTCTAATAAGCAGCTTATTAGGAGAATAATCATATTGATTATTCTCAACTTGTCTTATTTTTGGATTAAATAAATTTACCGGTAAAATTTTCATATTGTTTTAAAACTCCTAAATATAAAAAATTGTCAGTATTCTGCTGACAATTTTATTTTTGATTTACTGGCGGAGGCTGGATGTACAAAGGCCGTAATTCCGCCCAATTACCGCTTTGTGTTTTTAATTTGTCAAGTACTAATTCCGATAAAATTTCACCAAGCGGATAATTCCCTTCTTGATAAGATGTCCCGCCAAATGTTTTTTTTAGTCTGTCATCAGTTATAACGTTATAACTGCCGTTTTTAATTAATTCCTGAATCCTCTCAAGTTCAATTGCGCCTTTTATTTCATTATCGCACCAAAGATAAGCTTTATTTTTCCTGGCATCAAGTGCTACAAGCGGATTTTCTCCGCCGAGTTTAGAAAGAATTTCCAAAGAAGAAACTCCGACGGCTTTTATTCCAAGCTGCTGTGCCATTACTCTTGCAACCGTTGTGCAAGCTCTTATACCGGTGAAACTTCCTGGTCCGATGTTGATTCCTATAACATCCAGTTCTTGAGGAAGTGTGTTATTTTTTTTCAAAATTTTTTTGATTGTCGAAATTAAAAATGCTGAATGATATTTTGTTTCTGTGTTCTCAATAATTTCTGATGATAAAATCTCCTTTTCCGTCCTCAAGACCACATACATTTTGTCCAAGCATGTATCAAATGCTAATATTTTCACTTGTTTAATTCCCCTATTATAGTTATATTATCATGACCTGTAGCTTCAAAGGAATATTTTCTTGAATCATCTTCATCATATGTAACATTTATTTTTATATGATCAAAAGGAATTTCATCTTGGGAAAATTCAGCCCATTCGACAAAAGTTGCCTGGCGGCCTTCGGAATATTCTCTGAGTTCATCAAGAATTGTTTTGACGCCTTCATTTTCAAGTCTGTACAAATCAAAATGATATAAGGGAAGTTCAGCACTATGATATTCGTTAAGAATTACAAAACTCGGGCTTGTAACTTTTTCAGTAACCCCCAGAGCTTTAGCTACGTGTTTTACAAACGCTGTTTTCCCCGCGCCTATTTCTCCGTAAAGACTTACAAAACATCCGTTCTTTTTAATAAGTTTTGCGAATTTTTCCGCTAATTCTTTTGTTTCTTTTAAATTTCTGCAAATTTTTTCGTATTTGTTATTCATTTATTACTACCTTGTTTCTTCCTGTTTGTTTGGCTTTATACAAAGCTTTATCTGCATTTTTTATTAAATCTTCAGGCTTATCCTCTGTTTTGAGCTGATATACTCCAAGACTTATAGTGACCTGAATTTCTTTTTTTCCTGCATCAATATTGACTTTTGAAATATCAATAATTTTTTCTTCAATTGATTTTCGCAAACGTTCTGCAACCATTTTGGCTTCTTCAATTTTGGTGAACGGCAAAAGAATTACAAATTCTTCTCCGCCGTAACGGCCTGCAATGTCATATTCTCTCAGCTGCGAACGTATAACTTTTGAGACGGTTTTTAAAACAAGATCGCCTGCTGCATGACCATATGTGTCATTTACGTTTTTAAAAAAGTCTATATCTGTCATAATTGCACAAAGTGTTGTCTTTTGCCTGCGGGAGCTGGCTATTTCTTGTTTCATTCGTTCTTCCAGCTGATGTCTGTTATAAAACCCTGTGAGTGCATCCAGTGTTGCGTGTTTTAAAATTTCAGCATAAGCGTTTGCTCTATTGATAGTTGTTGCTGCCTGTTTGGATAAATCTTCCAGATATTCTGTTTCTCTGAGCGTAAGTTTTGTGTCAATATTTTTTGTCACAATATAACCCAGAATTTTGTTTTCAATAATCAGCGGGAATACGCCAAAATCATTGTTTGTTACCCGCTTTCTCGGTTCGGCATTGATTATGTCCATAATTTGGGTGTCATTACAGGCTCCCGGCCACATAAGTTCAAAACCGTGTTTGTTTTTTATAAATATGTAAATAAGGTGATTCTGGATAAATTTATCTATCATTTCACCCAAAAGCGGGATAATATAGTGTAATTCATATTGGGTTTCAATGATTTTTGCAATATTTTTCATCGCATTTTGAAAATCAATATTTTTTTGCATTTTTTCAGATAATATTAAATTTTGGATTTTTAATGAGATAAGGCTTAGGGCAAAATCAAGAAATTGTTCTAGTTTTTTGTTCGTTTTAGGAAATTCAATATAACCTATAATCCGGTTAAATTGATAAAACGGGAAGGCAGTATAGCTTGAAAGGTAATCACTTTTCAGAATAATATTACAGCCGTCTGTATTAAAATTTTCATCAAAAAATTTTGAGAGTTCGGTTTTTACCGACTTTTCACTGTAAGTTTCATTAAGAATCTGCGAAAGTTTTTTTATTTGATTTAACATTTAGCCTTCAATTTTTTGTAAGATATCGTCCGAAATATCAAAATTTGCATAAACATTTTGGACGTCGTCATGTTCTTCAATTTTTTCCAGAAGTTTCATAATCTGACCGGCTGTAGTTTCATCAGTAACTTCAACGGTATTTTGCGGAATTCTTGTTAATTCTGCGGTTTTACTTTTAAATCCTTCCGCCTCAAGCCCTTCAACAACTTTTTGGAAGTTTTCAACAGATGTGATAACTTTGTATTCGTCATCTTCTTCAAGAATATCTTCGGCGTCAAGTGCTATTGCAGCTTCAAAAAGTTTTTCGTAATCAATTGATTTGTCAAAAGAGATGGAACCTTTTGGGTCGAACATCCAGCCTACACAGCCTGTTGCGCCCAAACTTCCGCCGAATTTTGTGAAATAACTTCTGATATCGCCGGCTGTTCTGTTGCGGTTGTCTGTCATAGCCTCAATTACAACAGCAACACCGCCAGGTGCGTAGCCTTCATAGATTAGTTCTTCATAGTTTTCAGCACCTGAGGTCCCTGCACCTTTTTCAATAGCGCGTTTGATGTTGTCATTCGGAAGCCCTGCAGCTTTTGCTTTTTCTATTGCCGTTCTCAGACGGAAATTTCCCGCCGGATCCGGCCCGCCAAGCCTTGCTGATACTATTAATTCTCTTGAATATTTTTGAAAAACTACTGCACGCTGTGAATCTACTTTTGCTTTTTTATGTTTAATGGTTGACCATTTTGAGTGTCCTGACATAAATTTCTCCCGTTTGTCTGTTTCTTATTTAAGCGTAGCAGAAAAATAAAGATTAAGCAATTTTATTGCAAATTTATTAAAATTATGCTATATTACTTTTATAAAAAGGAGAAAAGCTTATGAAGATGATGAAAAACCTAAGAAACGGGGGGGGGGCGTCTCTCCTAAATAGAAATAGCAAGAGTTTTGAAGGTATAGCGATAGTCAGGAATTGTTTTCGAGACCATAGCGGAGCCGGAGGCGAGAGCGGGAGCGAGCAGAGGCTGAAGGGCTTTGCGCAGGCAAAGACCGTAACGCCGTTTCATGCGAGCGACCAAGACAGCGTCGTCGAGAAAACAATTCCTGACTATCGCATAAGAGTAAACAAGGCATTTACATTAGCAGAGGTGTTAATAACCTTAGCAATTATCGGAATTGTTGCCGCGATGACAATACCGACACTTGTATCCAATTATCAAAAAAAACAAACGGTAGTAAAGCTAAAACAGGCATATGCATTATTGCAGCAGATAATGCAGTTTTCAGTAATGGAAAATGGTTCTCCATCAAAATGGGATTATGATTTGGACAATATTTCTTTTATTAACAAATATTTTGCTCCTTATGTGAAAATTATGGAAATTACAGATGTATATGAGATTACAAGTCTAGATGGAAAGGTACATGGCAAGAATATAAGTCAGGTAGCTCAATTGACGAACGGGAATACGTTATTTTATCTGCCACATATTAATGGTACCGTGATATGGCTTACACTTATAGTAGATTTAAACGGCAAATCTAATCCGAATATCGTTGGAAAGGATATTTTTGTGTTCTCATTTGTAAATGATAAATTAACTACTTATGATCAGTATTGGCAAATGGATGGGATGTCGTATAGCAGAAACTTCTTATTAATACCGGGTACGTCAGGTCAGTGTAATCCTAAGGCTGCTGGTGGGGTAATCGGTGCGGGTTCATTTTGTTCAAGACTTATTGAGATGGACGGCTGGGAAATTAAAGACGATTATCCGTGGGATTAATTTAAGCCTCACAGAATTCCTGTATTGAAACCGATTCAATCCCTTCAAATTTTTGAAATTCTTTGTAGAGTGTTTGCATCGGTTTTTTTACGTTAATATCAAGAATTACACTAATTTTAGTTATATTTTCGTCTGATTTTTTGCTTATTTCTTTTAAATTAGGGTATTTATTAACCATATGTTCATAAATTTCATCAGCGTTTTTGTCAAGACATTTGATAGAAATTTTTAATCTTCTAAGATTTTTTGTACTTGAAACAAGAACATTTTTTTCAAAAATTCTGACAGATACAAGAGTTATAATCGCAACAATGGTTGCGACAATTGCGAGGTCATACATTCCGGCGCCGCATGCCATACCGATTGCTGCGGACATAAATAATGTTGCGGCTGTTGTAAGCCCGAAAACGGTTGCGCCGTGACGCAAAACTGTGCCGCCGCCGATAAAGCCGATACCTGTTACAACCTGCGCTGCAACACGTGCTGTATCACGTGTCCCGAGCTCAGCTGACGTTACTGTAATTGCCGGGAATCCGTATATTGAAATTATTGTAAATACACATGCACCTAAACACACAAGGATATTTGTCCTCAGCCCTGCGTATTTGTTGGTCATTTCTCTTTCAAGCCCTACGGCAAAACCCAATAACAATGCAGAAACTACGCGTATTATTATGTTTAAGTCAAAAATTCCCAATAATTCCATTTATTTTGTCCTTATCTTACCCTGCTTTTAGGATCCAACACGTCCCTTATTGTATCACCTATCAGGTTAAATGCCAATACCGCAACAAAAATTAAAAATCCTGGAGTTAAAAGCCATGGACGGTAAATTATGTTTGTAAATTCCTGAGCTTCTTTGAGCATATTTCCCCAGCTTGCATCCGGCTGCTGAATACCTAATCCCAAAAAGCTTAATCCGGATTCTGATAAAATATATGAAGGCACGGATAACGTCATCGCTACAATTACAAAGCTTGTTGTCTGCGGCAGAATATGTTTTATGATAATACCGAGTCTTGATTGCCCTATTGATTTTGCAGCCTGCACAAATTCCTGATTTTTAATTGATAAAACCATTCCTCTGACAACACGAGCAAAACTCGCCCAGCCTATCAGCGCAAGAATTACGACAATAAGGATAAATCTTTGGATGCTTGTCATCCCGGACGGCAGAATTGAGGCAAGGATTATCAATAAGTAAAAACTCGGAATTGACATAACAGCTTCCGCGAACCTCATCATAACAGTGTCGATTTTTCCGCCGAAATACCCTGAAATTCCGCCATACATTAACCCTATCGGAAAGAGCACAAATAAGGCAAGAAATCCTATTGTCATTGAAATTCTTCCGCCAAATAAAAGTCTTGAAAATACATCGCGGCCGTTTATGTCTGTCCCTAAAAGGAATAATCTGCCCTCCGGTGCGACGGTTACAAGGTGACGTTTCATAGGAATCAATCCTAAAAATTTATAAGGCTGACCTTGTGAGAAAAATTTCAGATAATATTTTTGAGAACGGTCAAGTTTGTAGGTCATTTCAAGTGTATCTTGGTTAAATTCTCTTATGTAATTATAGGTATAAGGTCTTGAAAATTTGCCGTTTGCATCAATCGTAAAGATTTTTGAAGGCGGCACATAAGCCATTGTTCTGTCTGAAAAATCCTTTGTATATGGTGCCAGAAAATCCGCAAAGAAAAGCGCAAGATAGATTACCCCAAGAACTATAAGGGCAAGTCTTGCAAATTTATCTTTTAATAATTGTTTTAAAACTTCTCTCATGATTTCACCCTTATTCTCGGATCTGTAATTATCAACAGTATATCCGCAATTAAATTTCCCAATATAAGCATTATTGCACCCATCATCAAGGACGCCATAACAAGGTTAATATCGGATTTCAAAACAGCTTCCAAAATTAATCGTCCTAATCCCGGATATTGAAATACGTATTCAGTTAAGGCTGCTCCGCTTAATAATCCTGCAAATTCAAACCCCAAAAGGGTTATCAAAGGGTTAACTGCGTTCCGGAGTGCGTGTTTATAAACGACTTTAAATTCGCTCAAACCCTTTGCACGTGCGAATTTTACATAATCGCTGTCGAGCACATCAAGCATATTTGCCCTCATTTGCCGCTGCAATCCTGCAAGCGAAATCGTAAAAAGTACAATCACAGGCAAAAACAGGTGATGTGCGATATCTTTTACCTGACTAAAAAATCCCATATCCGCAAAATTTGCGCTGGTTAACCCCCCTACCGGAAACCAGCCGGTTTTGACAGCAAAAATTAACAGCAAAACCGCAAAGAAAAACGACGGAATTGCCATCCCGACACTTGTTAAAACCGTAAGTATTCTGTCAAAAGGAGTTTTCCATTTGAGTGCGGCAAGTATTCCGAGCGGAATACCGACAATCCATGTCAGAAAAATTACTACAACGGTCAATAAAAGAGTATTCGGAATTCTTTCTTTAAGCTTTGTACTGACCTGTTCGCCATTCGAGGTTATACCGAGATCTCCCTTTATAAAAGATTTTGCCCATTTACCGTATTGAATAATTATAGGTTTATCAAGCCCCAGCCTTTGAGTTTCCTTTTCAAGAGTTTCTTTTGAAACTGACGGGTTAAGTCTTAATTCTGCAAGCGGATCTACAGGCGACAGCCTTATTATAAAAAAGCTTATTAACGATACGATTATTAATAAAGGTATTGTCTGTAAAATTCTTTTAAATATATATTTTAAGATTTCCATAATGTTTATCCTTCCCCTCTACCTTTGGGAGAGGGTGTCTGAGCATTGTGCGAAGACGGGTGAGGGTTATTTATATAAATCTCCTCTATATTATACGTGATCCCGCCGAGTGATGTCGGAAATATATTTTTGAATTTATCCCGTATTGCGACAATTACAGTGGGTGAATAGATGTATATAAAAGGCTTTTCGTCATAAATTATTTTCTGGTACTCGTCGTAATATTTTTTTCTGTCATCAAATTTTGTTGCAAGTGCGCCTTTTATAAACATTTCGTCAATCTTTTTTTCAAAATCGTAGCGCGGAGAATTTTTGTCTTTTTCAAGCCTCATGTTATATACATGTAAAGTTCCGTCGGACATCATAACGTTTTTCCCGCCG
>CALUQQ010000060.1 GCA_944322955.1 Candidatus Gastranaerophilales bacterium | reverse complement strand
GCATCATCTGCCAGTTTTCTCAAAATCATTGCAGAGATTTCTTGCGGGGTGTAATCTTTGCCGTCAATGTTCACTTTATAATCTTCGCCCATGTGTCTTTTGATTGAAGCGATTGTTTTATCAGGGTTTAAGATAGCCTGACGTTTTGCAAGCTGACCTACAAGTCTTTCGCCTGTTTTTGAAAAACCAACAATTGAAGGGGTTGTACGTGAACCTTCAGCGTTGGCTATAACTGTCGGTTTACCGCCTTCCATGACCGCTACAACTGAGTTCGTTGTACCTAAGTCAATACCTATTGTTTTAGCCATAATGTTATCTCCTTTTCATAAAATATTATATTGTTTTTTATATTATTGTTATAACATTATTTTTTTGAAATTTTTAAAAAATAAACAAAAAATTAATATTTTGCCCGTCCTTGAGGCGGGCAAAATATTTATTCGGTGAGTTCACCTTCCATATTGTTAGAGCCGGGCAGGCAAACTCCAAACTGACAGTTGGCGTTATAATTATTACTGTTTGAAGCGGTATTAGGGGTTGTATTTATTAATTCATCATAATAGGGCTTATGATATTGCGGCTGGAATGCGTCGGGTTCTTTTATTTCTTCAAGCGGGTCGGGAATAAGTTTTTCCCGTAAGGTTTGGTTTTCATTTAAAGCCGATGCGATACAGGGTTCATTTGCGTCAATATTGCAGCTTGCAAGTGCTGGCATGGCAAAAATACTTATAATTAATAATGCTAAAATTTTTTTCATACTTATACCTCCATTTTCAGGATAAAGCATAGAGGAAAAATTTACATTACCGGAAAGACCTATAAATATGTTTTTTGGATAATTTTTTCATTATATCTTTAAATGGGACAATAGGTTCCATTTTGTAGCCGCAGTCATCAGATAGTGCGCCGCCCATTGAGAAAAGTTCTTCCTGAGGGTAGCGTCTGCAGATTCCGGGACGTCGTTTGTGAATTTTGCATTTATGGGTTACGGGGTCAAGGTTTTGGCATTCAAAAATTAGTCCGATATCGTCTTTGCCTATTATTTTCAAATTCGCATAAAAACTGTGGAGATATTGAAGCTTTTTGAATTCTTTTTCATCCTGAAGCACGTGTTTGTAGTGTTTGACATAAATTTGTGTACAGCATTTGCCGCAGGCTTTGCATTTGCCGGTGCGGTAATATTTTTTGCGCATAATATTCGCCAAAAACCATTTTTTAAATTTTGTCCACATAATATTATTATACAATTTATAATATTAATTTTTGTAAACTTTTTATTTAACTGAGGCAATAACAAATCTTGAGGGTAATTAAAAAAAGTACAAAAGACAAACTGACATAATACTATATAACCTAAAAAATAACCAACCTTGACCTCTTTTAAGAGGTCTTTTTTTATCGTCCGAGCAGAGGCACGAGCGGAGCGAGAGCCGAACAACATCAACGAAAACGTTGAGTTTTCGTTGTGTTGAGAGCGTTGCCGTTTAATGCGAGGACGATTTCAAGAGCAGAGGTACGAGCGGAGCGAGAGCCGAACAACATCAACGAAAGTGTTGAAATTTAAAGCAATTGTTAGTCTTAATAAAAATTAAAAATGAGAATTATTCTCACTTTACAAATTAAATATAACATGATAGAATAAACATGTAAAAAGAAAGGCGGTAAGATATGAAATATGTATGTACAGTATGCGGTTGGTCAACGGAAGCTGATAAGGCCCCTGAGAAATGTCCTTTATGCGGTGCAACAACTTTCAAGGCTGTAGGCGGCGGAGATAAAGTTTACGCTTGCGAACACAAAGTTGGTGACGGTGTAGTTGAAGATAAAGAAGTAATGGAAGGCTTAAGAGCGCATTTTACCGGCGAATGTACCGAAGTCGGCATGTATCTTGCAATGGCAAGAGTAGCCGAGAGAGAAGGTTATCCGGAAGTAGCGGAAGCATATAAAAGATATGCATTTGAAGAAGCTGAACATGCTGCAAAATTTGCTGAATTATTAGGTGAAGTTGTAACCGATTCAACAAAGAAAAATCTTGAACTTCGTGCAGAGGCTGAGCATGGAGCTTGCGAGGGCAAATTAGCTATTGCAAGACGTGCTAAGGAATTAGGTTATGACGCAATTCATGATACTGTTCATGAAATGGCAAAAGATGAGGCACGTCATGGCAAAGGTTTTGACGGACTTCTTAAAAGATATTTTTCATAAAAATTGAAAAAAGGCGCCGGAACAATTTGTTCCGGCGCCTTTTTTATGCATTAATCAATTCTTTAACTTCTTTTCGTTTAACTTTTCTGGTTGTTGTTTTAGGGAGAGGTTCTTTGTTTATAATAAGATTGGTGGGTCGTTTGTATTGGGTTAATTGTTGAGACAAAAGTTTCACGTCATTTTTGACGAGAGATTCAATAGTATTAGCGTCATATTTTTCATAGAGGTAATCTTTAGGGACAATTACAGCTGTAATTTCTTCGGTGCCGTCTTTGGAGCCAAAAGTTCTAGAGGTGCCGAGCACACATACTTCAGCTATGTAGTCGCTTTTTTCTATTACGGATTCGACTTCTTCGGGAAAGACTTTTTTGCCTCCGGAGAGGACTATCATATTTTTAATTCTGCCGGTAATATAAATATGCCCGTCGGACGTAATATTTGCTATATCGCCGGTATGCAGCCAGCCGTTTTCGTCAATAACTTCTTTAGTGAGTTCGGGCTGGTTATGGTAACCTTTCATAACAGAGGGGCCTTTAAGGAGCAGCTCTCCTGTTTCGGGGTCGGTTTTTGCTTCATAGCTTTGCAAAGGCTGTCCGACAGAGGCAAGATCTCCGCGTTTATTGGTGTTAACTGATACAACGGGGCTTGTTTCGGACAAACCGTAGCCTTGATAAACTTTTATGCCTATTCTTTCAAAGAATTGTCCTACCGCAATATCCAACGGCGCTCCGCCAGATATACAGCCCATAAAATGTCCGCCGAATTTGTCATGGATTTTTTTGAACATAAGTTTTTTGATTGTATAGGACGGAATAAACTTTGCAAGGGAATACATAAATTTAAAGACTGTTTGCGTAAATTGTGACGAATTATGTAATTCTGATTCAATGGCCGTTTTTAAAAGTTTTAAAAACGCCGGCACAACAATCATAAAGTCAACTTTTTTTTCGACCATAATGCTTAAAATATCTTTAGGTTTCAAGCTTTGTGTATAATATACGGAAAATCCGAAGTTCAGAAACGTTGAAAAACCTACCGTAAGTTCAAATAAATGGTTCATAGGCAGAATTGATAAAACAGTAACTTTTCTGTCAGGCAGAATAGCGTTCAGTGCGACTTCCAAATCGTCCAATTGCGTGAACATATTTGCAAAAGTTATCTCTACGCCTTTTGGGGAACCTGTTGTGCCTGAGGTGTAAATTATGAGGGCAGTTGATTTAGAGCTTCTGTGGCGCCATTTGCATTCATAAATATTTTCAAATTCGTAAATACTTGTCAAGCCGAGGTTGTATGACGGCTCATCAATTACAAAGATATTTTTAAGCGATGGGATTTCTTTTTGAAGTTCAAGCGCCATCTGGACAAAAGTTTGTGAAACTAGCATGACAGTCGGTTTGCAATCTGAAAGAATTGATACAAGTTCATATTTTGTTAATTTTATATCCAGAGGCACAACGGTCATACCTGCCATAATTGATGCAAAAACGCATGCTCCGTATTCAGGTTTGGATTCCGATAAAATTGCCACCCGTTCGCCTTTTTTTACCTGAACTTT
>CALUQQ010000059.1 GCA_944322955.1 Candidatus Gastranaerophilales bacterium | reverse complement strand
AGCCCATCCAGTATGAAGCGTAAGTTGCCTTACCCATTTTGTTTAATGTTATCGGAAGCGTTATACCTACTACTACGGCTATTGCCACAAGCGCTACCAAAAGCTCTGCAAGCGTAAATCCGCTTTTCAAGCGGAGCGAACAACTACAGAAATTTTTATAATATTTTTTCACAATTTACGACCTTTACATCATATATTATAACATTTTCTTATATAAATGCAATATTAATTATCTTTTATAAAACCGATTTGAATTACATTTTTTCCGAATTTTGCTTCAATATTATCAAAACATTTTGATAATTTTTCTTTTTTTATATCACTTGTATTGTCAGCAAACAAAAAAAGCTGTTCTTCACTGTTTGCGACAAGATTATCGAGAATAATTCCGGTACTTCTATATAAAATTGAGGATGAATATATTTTTTCAAGCAGATTAAAGGCCGTATCGGATATTTCAAGTTCAAATGAAGTCGGGACGGATAATGTAATTTTTTCATAAAATATTTTAAAATCTTTTGTTCTGAGCATGACACCGATTGTTTTTGCCTTGCAGTCAATTTTTCTCAATTTTCGGCATGCTGAATGGATATGATAATTCAACTGATTTTTTATAAAATCCAAATCAGACGTAAAAATCCCGAACGCACTTGTTTTTTGAACGGATTTAGGAAGTTTTTCTTCATTAACAACGGGTGAGACCATTTCTCCCAGCAGTTCATGCTTCATTTCAAGAGCACGAATTCCGACTTTTTTATCCAGCCATACATCATCTTTTTGAACTAAATCAGCAGCCGACAAAATTCCTGATTTTTTAAAAAGAACTGTCAAATTTTTGCCTATCCCCCAAATTTCCTCAATTTTGGTATTTTGAAGTTCCTGGAGAATCTTTTTGTTTGATATCAAATAAACTCCGGTATCGGATTTTTTAGCCTTGTCAGAAGCTAATTTTGCAAGAGTTTTTGTCGAGCTGACACCAATAGATACAGGTATATCGACTTTTTCTTTTATTTGTTCTCTTATAAATAAGGCGAGTTCAAGATAATTTTTTTTATAAAGCCTCTTAAGTCCGGTGAGTTCAACAAAAGCCTCGTCAACGGAATAAACCTGAACATTCGGACTAAATTCTCTTAAAACAGCCATAACTTCAGCGGAAATTTCACCGTACAAGTCATGATGACACGAAACGTAAATTGCGTCCGGGAATTCATTTTTAGCAAGGAAATAAGGCTGCCCCATTCTGACCCCCATTTTCTTTGCCTCTTTGGAACGTGAGATCACGCACCCATCTTTATTAGAAAGTACGCAAACAGGCTTACCCTTCAATTCCGGATTAACCTTTTGTTCACAAGACACAAAAAAAGAATCACAATCAACAAGCGCAATTACTTTCATAATAAAATTATACCACTAATCAATAATAATTTCTTTTTCATTTGAATATGTAACATAACCCAAATTAGCTTTGGGCGGTTTTTTAAGATATTTAGCTTTCGTATAGATAACACCTATCTTGGAAGATAGCGCGCCCGATGAATGTTTTTTGGCAAGTCGTGCACATTTTAAAATCAATTCATCTGACAATACTTGAGTTCGCAAAAGCACATGAGAGCCTGCGCAATCACGCGTATGGAACCAAAAATCTTCATCTTTTGCCAATTTTGACACTATATAATCATTCTGTTTATTATTTTTACCTATAAAAATTGTATACTCATCAGTTTTAATCACTTCCGGTGCAACAGCTGATTTTTTTTCATTGTGGAATTTTTTATCCGGTTCAATTTCCTGTGCAATTTCAACCAGATCATTAATATTTTCCGCACTTTCAATAGAATACAAAAGCTGTTCAAAATAATCTTTTTCTACTTTTAATTCACGCAAAAAAGCCGCCAATTTTTGATTTGAGATTTTCGCTTTATTATAAAGCCGATAAAAATTATTTGCATTATCTTTCAAAGTTTTTGTTTCATCCAGCGCAATTGAAATATCTTTGTTGTTTTCGTAATCAAAAACATTAATTGTATGTACAAAATCCGAATTGTTATAAAGATTAGCCATAATCAAATCACCGTATAGACGGTACGTTTCTGCTTTTTCTTTTGAAACGCATTGTTTTTCAGCTTTTACCAAAGAATTTTTAATTTTCTTAAGTTTTTTTTGTACAAACTGCACATATTTATCACAAAGTTTATTAAATTTGTCATTATAGATTACGTCAGCAAAATAGTTATCAATATTGGAATTTACGCTGCCCGACAGCTTACATAAAGAATTTATATCCGAATACCAAAAATTATTTTTCTTTTGGGGGTAAACATAGGGCAGGCCGCCGGCCATTTCACGCTCCCGGCTTTTTTCAGCACCAACATTGTGAGCACAGCCTATAATAACATTAGTATCATGATTATATAAAACAATATTAGAATGTTTTCCCATAAGTTCAATAGCAAGACAAAGATAAATTTTTTCAGACAATTCGTTATAAGTTTCAATATAAAATTCTAAAATCCGCTCATATTCAGGCTGATTAACCTTCGCAATACGAGAATTTTCAAGATATTTCCGCAGCTGCATACAAAACATCGGCGGCTTTTGCGGCATATCAATCAGACGTTTTTGCTCGTTTTCTTTTGACATAAAACATATATGAAAAAACTGCGGATTGATATTTATATATAATTTTCGGGCATCACCGCTGCTGCGCAAAGTAAAAATAAACTCCCGCCTTGTCGGCTGTTGAATTTTTTGAATTTTTGCACCCGTAAGATAATCTGTATTTTCTTCAAACCAAGATTTCAACGTAGCATTATCAAACGTAACCATAAAAATATTTTACTACAAACCGGAAAAAGGGTTAAATGTATTCGGCTTAGCGTACAAAACAAAGACTGGTTCTGCAGATCCGACGGTAAATTTTGTCATCAGCTGCATCTTATAATCGTCATACAGAACTTGTTTTTCGGTATATTTTATTGACTTGACGACTTTTTAAACATTAAATTTATATTAATTATCTTTAAAAGAAAATTTTTTTGAGCTACAATTTTAGTATGGAGAAAAAACTATGTGGGATTATTCAGAAAAAGTAATGGATCACTACAGAAACCCGAGAAACGTCGGCAAAATTAATGATGCAGACGCTGTAGGCAGCGCCGGATCTTTAACTTGCGGTGACCAATTAAAAATATATTTAAAAATAAAAGATAATATTGTAACTGATGCAAAATTTCAGACCTTCGGCTGCGGCTCTGCCGTTGCAAGTTCAAGCATATTGACTGAAATGATTATCGGAAAATCAATAGACGAAGTAAGAAAGATTACCAACAAAGACATTGCAGATGAATTGGGCGGGCTGCCGCCCGAAAAGATGCACTGTTCTGTTATGGGCTATGAAGCACTTGAAGATGCTTTGAAAAATTGGGGCGACTATCAGGATTTAGACGATTTGAGAGAGCCTGAAAAGCCGGAAAAAATTGTCTGTACATGCTTTGGTGTAACCGAAAACCTTATCTGGGATGCAATTAAACAAAACGGACTCAAAACAGTCGAAGAAGTTACAAACTACACAAAAGCCGGCGGTGCCTGCGGCAAATGTAAAGGACTTATTCAAGACATCATCGACACCTATTTGGCAAAAGAAAAATCCGAACAAAAACTTTCTCCGACTCAAAGAATTTTAAAAATAAACAACATAATTGAGACCCAAATTTCCCCTGAACTACAAAAAGACGGAGGCGACATTAACCTTGTTGACATACGGGACAACAAAATCTATGTAAAACTTCACGGAAAATGTTCCTCCTGCAAAAACGCAACCCTGACAATAAAAAGATTTGTGGAACAGACGCTTAAAACAGCGCTTGATGAAGATATTGAGGTTATAGAAGTATGATATATTTAGATAACAACGCAACAACAAAAGTTGATGAACGGGTTCTTGATGCTATGATGCCATATTTTAAAGAAGAATATGCAAACCCGTCAAGCATGTATAATTTCAGCAAAAAAGCCTCAAATGCGCTCAAAGAAGCACGAGGGGTTTTGAAAGATTTTCTTAATGCAAAAGACGAAAAAGAAATTATATTCACCTCCTGCGGTTCAGAAAGCGCCAACACAGCCATAAAAGGTGTCTTGAACTACAATAAATCAAAAAAACACATTATTACAACAAAAGTTGAACACCCGTGCGTTTTGAATCTCTATCAAACCCTCGAAAAACAAGGCTACAAAGTTGATTATATCGGCGTAAATTCAAACGGTGATTTAGATTTAGAACAATTGGAAGCTGCAATCACACCTGATACAGCGCTTGTGTCAGTAATGTGGGCAAACAACGAAACCGGAGTAATTTTCCCGATTAAAAAGATTTCGGAAATTATAAAATCCAAAAGCCCGGATACAAAATTTTTCGTAGACGCTGTTCAAGCAGCCGGAAAAATTCCTCTGGATGTACAGGGAAACGGAATTGATTTGCTCGGTATTTCCGGTCACAAATTCCATGCGCCAAAAGGCGTCGGAGCTTTATATATAAATTCGAAAACGCTTATAACACCGTTAATCGTCGGCGGCCATCAGGAGCGCGGTAAACGCGCAGGAACGGAAAATGTGCCTTATATAGTAGGCATGTCAAAGGCTGCTGAACTTGCAACGGACGGGTTGAAATACGAATTAACGGAAGTTAAACGTCTACGCGACAAGCTTGAAAAAAACATTTTAAAAAATATTTATAATTCAAGGCTTAATACAGGTGTTTCCAACAGAGTGCCGAATACCACCAACATCGGCTTTGAATACGTAGAAGGCGAACTTATATTACTGCACATGAGCGATTTAGGAATATGTGCAAGCTCAGGCAGCGCCTGCACATCCGGATCTTTAGAACCGAGCCATGTTTTAAGAGCTATGAATGTTCCTTTCACGGCAATTCACGGCAGCATTAGATTCTCGTTGAGCAGATTTACAACCGAAAAGGAAATTGATTACGTCTGTGAAAAAATGCCCGAAATTATTGAAAAAATCACTGCAATTTCACCATATCAAGAGGAGCTTGCAGCGCTGAAAGCACATAAATAATTACTAATTGTAAAGATTGAATAAAAATACTGGCAAAAAATTCCATACCCTGATTTAATATGTATGAAAGGGATATTTTATATGCGAGTACAAAGAATAGGGTATACACCCGCTTTCGGTTACAACAAAAAATTAAATAGTCAACTAAACTCTAAACTTGATCAGGCAAAACCTGATGATGAAATGGCAAATACCATCCGTTATCTGAACAATTATTGCAACAGTACAGAAGAATTAATCCGCAGCAGCGTGGATGAAATAGAGGAAAATGATTTTTTAAATGCCTTCATAGCCCCAAAGGTAACACTTGCGGACATTGTTGATACGAAATATCCTGAACTGAATTATCCGACAGTTGAATACAGGACTTATTTAAAAGAAATACCCAAAAATATTGAAGAAGGTGATGACCCGTGGCAGCAATATATAGTTGAAGAGCTGCACCCATTTACCGTTGATGAATGTGATGAGGATTTCGAAATAAACGATACAGACACAAAACCAACCGGAAACATCAATAAAGTTGATAATACTTACCAGACTATGAAGGAAACACCTGACATAGTTGAAATGTTCAAACCTACATTATCAAGTCCGAAAGGCTTTGACAGTCTCGGAGGTATGCATGAACTCAAAGAAGAACTGCGTGATAAAATTCTTTACCCAATAACCCATCCGGATGAAGCAAAAGAAGACTTTGCGGAATATGGGAAAAGACCACCTCGCGGAATAATGCTTTACGGTCCTCCGGGCTGCGGCAAAACATCAATTGCTGAGGCAATGGCTATGGAATCGGGACTGCCGTTATTTAAATTAAAAGTAAGCAAAGCAGGTTCTGCATATATCAACCAAACGTCAAAAAATTATGAAGCCGTATTCAACCATGTTGCCGAATGTTCACAATTAATCGACAAACCGTGTTTCTTGTTTATAGATGAAATTGACGGGCTTACAAAAGGACGTGACGGTGATGCGTCAAGCGAAGATTTAAAACAAATGAGCACGCTTTTAAATCTTATTGAAACAGCTCGAGACAGAAATATTGTAGTACTGGGGGCAACAAATAAATACGACATTGTTGATGACGCCATAAAACGCAGATTTGATGAACAGGTTTATATAGGCATGCCTGATATAGAAACACGTGAACAAATATTACAAAAAACCCTTTCCAAATGGCTCAAAGGTGTGCCTCTTGCTCAAAATCCTAAAGATTTACACGATATCGCATTGAAATTAGATTCTTTTCCCGCAAGCGCAATTGTAATCTTATCGGAAAAAGCCTCTAATAAAGCAAGAAAAGACGGCAGACGCAACATTATAAAAGAAGATTTTTTCGACACAATACAAAAAAATCAAAATCTAAAAATTAAAGAAGACAAATATATAGAAGACCGCATGAGAAAACGCATAGGATTCTAAGACCTAAGAAAAAAGCACTACAAAATTTTTAAATTTAGTGCTTTCGGTTTAAGCAAAACCTATTGTTTTATATATTTTTCAAACTCCTGAAATGTAGGATAGAATTCCATCTTAAATAAATCTATCCTGATTTTAAGGAGTGAATATGAAAAAATTTGTAATTCTTGCGGTAATATTTTTTGCTGTAAATATCTATGCATATGCAAGCCCAAACACACCAACTCTCGACAAAATAGAGAATGTCTTATACGGGTTTCAATATGACAATGAAGACGATTCAACAAGGTTATCAAGAATTGAAGAAAGCGTCTACGGAACACCATCTGCCGGCGATGTTTCAAACCGGATTGCAAAATTAAAAAAAGATTTGTCAGCAGACCTTATGGGCCAAGAAATTGCACCGAAAGAAGATACCTTTCATGAAAAAAGCGATGATTGGGTTGATGAAGTACCGGTAGCAGATGCAAATATTCAATATCCTGCAGTAGATGAATTAGAAATGAGAGTTTTTAATAAAAAATTTCAACAAAAAGAGATAAAAGAAAGACTTTCCGCACTTGAAAAAGAAACATTCGGACAAATCTTCAATGATGATCTTGCAACGAGAACCGACCGGCTAAAAGCCGAATTAAAACCGTCAAGCTTTATGGATAATGCAATAGCACAATCCTCAAACAATTTCTTCGAGGATGAGGAGACGATTACTCTTGACAGAAATTACCATCTTGACCACTATGAATCGCCAAAACAGTTTGACTATGATGCTTACAACGCAATGCACCCTAAAAAAAACAGCTTTTTCCCGACTAAAAAGGCAAATATAACAACTGTTGAAAATGCAATACTGAATGAATCTTTCAAAGATGAATCAATGGACAAAAGACTTTCACGACTTGAATATGCTATGTTCGGTACAAATTTCACACAGGATGATGACAAAACACGCGCAGAACGTATTGCAAGCGCTTACCAAGCGCAAAAGAGTTCAGCCAAATACGACAGCAACAAATTCACTCAGAATATGGCAACCGCAATGCAGATAGGAACGCTTATCCTTATGGTGCTTGCCTGCATACTCTAAAACTTGAAAAGATTTTTGAAGCCTTCTTTTGCATCAATAAGCTGTTGTTTTGTGTCCTCTACAGTATTTTTAATAGCATCTTTTGCATTTTCAAAGTCACTTTTCATATCAATTGCCGACGTATCGCAGGCAGAAAGCCATTTAAAGGATTTGACCGAAGACGTACTGTCAAGCCCGCCGTTAAATTCAACCTTAAAATCTTTATAACTGGTATTACCGGACGAAAGAGCCGGAATATTTGCCGTATTTTCTTTTTCGGGATCTGTTGTCATAGAATCAATCAATACAGCTGTCAAGGCACCGAATTTCGGAATATATGAAGTCAATTTATCCACCGATAAATCTCCAAGAGGGCCCAGAACAGCAACGACTTTTTCATCCAATCGTCCGAGCACATCCACATTAGTCGTACCGTTCAACAGATTATAACGTCCGGTTATATAATAAGCCATCAAAGGTCCTGTTGTCGTAATCGGCTCAATATCAACCCAGCCGTTTTTGAATTTAAGATTTCCGCTGATTGTTTTGAACTCCGCCGTATTTTGAATAATAGGAAGCGAAGTCACTGAAGTTACGGCAGCTTTTAAAATCGCATTGCCAAGAATATTCTGCGCGTACAATAAGGTATCAAAACGTCCTACATTTAAAAATTTTCCGTTATTAATGCTAAATGAGGCTGAACCAGCCAAATTTTGCATCATATCAATATCCGATGTGCCTTTTGTCGTAATATCCGCGTCAAAGCCAAGAGTTCCAGACAAAGCATTATTAATTCCTGCAGCTCCCTCAATTGTTTTTACTGCATTCATATCTGACCCGGACATTTTGACCGCAATTTTTCCGTCATTTATACTGTACGAAATATTACCGGAAATTTTACCGCCAAAAGCATCTGCGACAGCATTATTCAGATAAAACACACTATAATTTTTCAATAAAAATTCTGTTGCAATATTATCCGCGACAATACCGCCGGACTTAAAATTCTGAAGCGTTGCACTGCCTTTTAGAACAGGGCCGTTAATATTTGCAACAAGATTTGTCATAGTAAGCGCCATATCAGGAATTGAAACATCGGCAACGCTGACAAGCCCTTTCAGATAAGGCGCAGCAGCTATTCCTGTAACATCTATATCCCCTCGTGCAGTAAGCGAAGAATTTTTAAATCCCGGAATTGCCATTTTTACTTTTTTGGGCACAGACACTCTCAAATTAAGTTTTTGGGCTTTTGAAAGATTATTCACTGTGCCGTCAATTGTCAATAGCGGAGTATTCCCCGCAAAGATTCCAGTTTCAGAAAATTTTGCAGTGTCTTCCGCAATCCTAATATTAGAATTTATAATTGTTGTTTTGCCTTTGAGTTCATTTATATCCAGGATAGCCGCATAATTTTGAGAATCGGCGGATGCACTTAACTTTATATTCTGATTGTTGACACCGCCTGTGATAGAGGCTTTTACAGGGATTTTACCGGAGGCATTAATCATAAATTCTTTCGGAAAAAGCGATTTAATATCATTTGCAAGAAGCGAGCCCGATGCTTTGATATCAATTTTCATCTTATCATTAATATAATCAGCAACATTGCCGGTTACGTCAATTCTTGAATTATTAAATAAAAGATACCCCTTTTTAATTTCAATATCTTTCTGCCCTATGATAACCTCTGCCTCAGGCAAAGAAGCGGCAGCCAACGGATTTAAGACCTTTAACTCATTTACTGTCAGGTCGCCTGAAAAATTTTTACCGTCAGTATTGATTACAAACTTAGCCACAGGCATTGTAATCCGTGTATTTGAAGGAGTGTTTTTAATATCAAGATTATTTACCGATAAATTAACCTCAGGAACAATTTTGGACAATTTACCTGTCAAAGAGGCATCCAAAAAAAGTTCGCCCGAATTAAATTTATTTTCTTTTAAAAGCTGAACCTGACCTGCTGCAGCAACAAGTCCTTTCAATAAAATATTTTCAGCTTTTATATACAAATCAGTATCTGCATTATTTTGGATTGTGCCGTAAATTTTTAAAGGGTGCCCCATAATTTCTACCCTTGCGTCTTTTATATTAACCATATTGTTAAAATCAATATCGGCTTTTATATTTTCCAATGCAACATTATAGAGATTGTAATTCACGCTTGCATCGGGAATTTTAAAAAATCCGGAAGAATAGACACGCCGTTTATCAGCTTTTATTGTGAAATCCGAGTCAATACCGCCAGTTGCTGAAAGAGTACGTAAATCCTTATAATTAAAGGATTCCGCAAAGGTTTTCAAAATTTTAAAAAGATTATTAAACTGAGCATTTGAGGTAAATTTCATATCCGCTGCGGGATTTTTACCAAAACGAAATTTACCGTTAAGTACAGTTTTTTCATTTTCAGCAGAATACAAATTTACATCAAGTTTTGCACTTTTTCCTTTTGCGAAAAAAATTACGCTGCTTTCAGGCAGCTTTTTATCGTCAACTAACATTGCGAGATTAGATATATCGGCAAAACCTGTAATTTCGGGATCATCAAAAGTTCCGGAAGTTTTCAAATCCGTATTCAAATTAGCTGTAAGCCCTGTTTTGGAAAGTGCCTTAAATATATCCATGAAATTAAATACGAAATTTTCTTCCGCCTTTTTTTCCTCCTGCATCTGAGGATTGAAAACAAGGTCGTTCAAGGAAATATCAGGCATAAGCTTATTAAACAATTTTACATCGTACTTGAATTGTTCAGTTTTATTAAGTGTTAAATTACCTTTAGCCGAAAACTTAAACTTTTTATCCAGAATAAAATCCGAAAGTTTCATATTCTGACCTGAAAGCGTATACTCGCTTTTTGAGGCCATATCAACAAATGTCAATGTATAATCGTCAATAACAACATCCGGCAATTTATTAGACAATTTAAACCCAAAAGGCAAAGGCTGAACAGTTTGCTGCGCGGCATCAGGATCCGGCTGCGGCATATATTCTTCTAACAAAAATTTTCCGTCTTGACGCACTTTTAAAATAGCATCAACACTTTCAACGGAAATTGCATCTGCTTCAATTTTCCCTATTAAAAGCGGTAAAAGTGATAATTTTGCCCTGAAATTATCCGCAGACAAAAATTCCTCACCGTCAGGAAGACTGAATTCAGCATGTTTGAACTTGATACCAGCCGCAAGTTTCGGCGTTGTAACAACTCCCAAATGGTCTAATTTAACCTTAAATCCTGAGGCTTCTTCAATCATTCTCTCAATTTGCGGAGTATAAGAATTCAATACCGGTGACAAAATAACAGGTATCAGCAAAAATATCACATAAAGCGACAACAAAACCACACCCGTTATAAGCCCTGCTCTTTTCATTTTATACATATCCATAAAAACCCCTTTTTTAAATATAATATCAAATTTCAACTATTTTTTCAACTTTTCAGGATAAACATTCCACATTATCTCCGGATTTTTTCTAAACCAAGTAAGTTGACGCTTTGCATAACGCCTTGTATTTTGTTTAAGCTTATCAACAGCCTCATCAAGCGTCAATAGCCCGTCCAGATACTGAATAACTTCCTGATAACCGATAGTATACAAAAGATTCGGAATACGTCCGTGTTTTTCGAGCAGCCTTTTTGTTTCATCAATCAATCCGGTTTCAAACATTAAATCAACACGTTTGTTTATTCTGTCATAAAGCACCTCTCGCGGGTAATTCAGACCAATCCATTCTACTTCATATTCCGAATCGTTTTTTCTGCGCCGAATAGGCTCGCCAGTTACTTTCACAATTTCAATTGCTCGAATCAATTTTTTCCTATCATTTTTGTCGATTAATTGAGCTGTTTCCGGATCGAACTCTGCCAAAATACCTGACAAATCGACTTCTTGCCGGAGTTTTTCTCTTAATTCATAATCCGGCGCAACTCTCGGAAGATCATAATTCATAAGCAAAACATTTAAGTATAACCCGGTACCGCCTGCAATTATAGGGATTTTCCCGCGAGATTTTATATCCTTTATAATCTTTTTTACCGCATCAACGTAAAGCCCTGCCGAATAATCATCTTCCGGCTCAGCAATATCAATCATATAATGCGGAATGCCTTTACGTTCTTCAACAGACGGCTTTGCTGTACCTATATCAAAGCCTTTATACACAAGCCTTGAATCTGCTGAAACTATTTCTCCGCCGATTTTTTCAGCCAGATTAACTGCATATGCTGTTTTGCCGCTTGCAGTCGGACCGACTACAGCTATCACTTTATTTTTCAAATTCGCTGTCATAATACAAAAATATTAACATTACTATGTATACAAGAAAATAAAAATAAATTACGGTCACCACAAAATATAAAAACGGATTAATCAAAGAAAAAGTGCTTAAAAATGATAAAATAAAGTTCAAAACCGTTAAAAAAATGAATATTTTTAACGATTTTCCGATTTTTTTGAAGATTTTTTTCACGGAATTAACCAATGCCATAAAAGGATTTCTGGTTTGATAAACAATCTCAGGAATCCAAAGCATAAATAAAAAAGATATAATTGTTGTAACAGCAAGAAAAAGCATATTCCAATTATTCAATTTTATCAATTGATCAAACGACAACGAATCTAAAAATGCTTTCATATCAGCAGCAGAATACAAAATATTTTTCAATTGAGAGGAATCCAAATCCAAACGTCCGATCAAATGTATTCCTATATGAAACACACATAAACCCGCTAAAGCAAATATAATGAACGCAAGCAATATCATGCCTGAATATGACAAAAAATATTTGCCTATACCTGCAGGTATAGTTTTTAATAAATTAAACGTTGCTTTTGCTCTGTCAGAATCAAGAACAAAAATCTGCTTTGAAAGTTTAACGGCCTTTTTAACCATATAAAACCAACCTGCAAAAAAAGCACCGGTCATAACAATTATCGTAACGCCTGACAACACAAGCAAAGGCAATGAATTTACCGTCTGTTTTGAGAATGATATATATATAGTCAAAATCCACATAAATATAATAAGGGGCATTGCCAGGATTATATTATCATTAGTGATTTTTACAGCATTTCTAAAAAGTTTTCGCATAACCTACCTCAGACTCATTTGTTTTTGTTCAATATTTTTTTTGCGTTTTCTGCGTTTCATCAAATCCACAAACGCCTCAAGACGCGTCAGGTATCCTGCTTTTCCGGTCTGTTCATCCATAATCAAAGGCAAAATAGGAATTTCACAATTTTCTCTCATTGCAGGGAAAATATTCTGCGACATAATCTCAGGCATGCAAGTAAAAGGACTTATGTGAATAATTCCGTCAATACCGCGTTCATTAGCATAGGCTACGTCAGACACACATTCCAATGCATCGCCGCCTATGTCACGCATCAAATATGGTTTTGCAAGCCTGTTTGCGCGCTGAAGATGAGTTTCGCCTTTTCTGAACATTTTCGGAATAATCGCATCTTTTAAAAAGCTGCTGACAGTAAGGCTTTTTCTAACCTGAACTCCCATTGCACCCAACTCTTTTTCAATATTCTGGTTTGAGAAAGGATCGCACACAAGGAAAATTTCGCCAGTAATGTCAACGTACAAAACTTCTTTATTCTTGTCAATTTTCACCTTATCCATTTCCGCAAAAGCTTTTTTCTTAGCATTTCGGAGTTTCAGGAAAGAATCCTCTTGTTCAACTATTTTCAAAGCTTTATTAAAAGCCTTTTCTGCATCTCCCTGATGAACTTCACGAGCTCTGAGATATGCGAGTTTAGTTTCCAAATCATCGACCAAAAAAACTTTTCTTATGGCTGTTATAATTGCCTTGAGAAACATAAACGGCCTATTTTTACCGGTAACTTCACGCAAAAATCTATACATACCCTCAATCCCGTCATAAAGCTGAAGTTCCAGATATTTCGCGTCATATCCCAAATCGTGCAGAGCATTTTGAATACATTTACCGTACTCACCGAGTCTGCATATACCGGGTGACGTAATCATTGCAACATAATCCGCACCGCCTTCAAGCGCCTCTATAAAATTACCGAGAATCAATTTATACGGAAGGCAAATAGCTTCCGGCGAATGTTTTGTTCCGAGAGAAAGCGTTTTTTTACTTGTATACGGTTCAATAAAAGGTTCAATACCGACTTTACGCAACGCACAGGACCAGGCCACGTATATAAGCCCCATATGCGGGAATGCAACTTTTTTTTGTTTTTTACTGTTTTTTTTCATAACTCTTATCCTTGAAATTTCAGATCGGGATGACGTGCAGCAAGCGTTTCGTCGACACGCTTAACAGGGGTTGTATGAGGCGCCGAAATCAATTTTTCGGGATTAATTTCAGCCTCTTTTGCAATTTTTATCATAATATCCGCGAATTTATCCATTTTTTCTTTTGTTTCAGATTCTGTCGGCTCAATCATAATAGCCTCATGAACAATCAAAGGGAAATAAACCGTCGGAGGATGAGTATTTTCATCCATAAGTGCCTTTGCAATATTCAACGTAGAAACACCATTTTCGTGTTTTTGTTTTTCGCCCGACAATACAAATTCGTGCATACAAATTTCATCATAAGGCAAATCATAATATTTTTTGAGCTTTTCTTTAAGATAATTTGCGTTTAAAACAGCGTTTTCAGAGGCATTTTTAAGATTTTTACCCATCATAAGAATATACGCATACGCCTTTACAAGTACGCCAAAGTTACCATAAAAAGCCTTAACGGAGCCGATTGAATGTTTAAGGTTATAATTTCTGAAATATTTTTGCCCGTCAAAATCAATCAAAGGCGCAGGCAAAAATTCCTTCAAACTTTTTGTGACACAAACCGGTCCAGCACCTGGACCGCCGCCACCGTGAGGAGTTGCCATAGTTTTATGCAAATTCAAATGTACAACATCAAATCCCATAATACAAGGGTTTGTATACCCCATAATCGCGTTGAAATTTGCACCATCATAATATAAAAGCGATCCGTTTTCGTGCATAAGACGTGATATATCCAAAACATTTTCTTCAAAAATTCCTAAAGTATTCGGATTTGTCATCATAATTGCGGCAACATCTTTATCCAAAACGGATTTCAAAGCTTCAATATCCACCTGGCCTTTGTCGTTTGATTTAATTTCAACAATATCAAACCCGCACATCTTGGCACTTGCCGGGTTTGTACCGTGAGCAGAATCCGGAATGATAACCTTTTTCCTCAAATCACCCTTTACCTCAAAATACTTTTTAATAATCATCATGCCGGTCAATTCACCGTGAGCACCGGCAGAAGGCTGGAGTGTAACAGCATCCATTCCGGTCAGAATTTTCAAAGCTTCCTGCAGCTTGTACATCAATTCTAATGCGCCTTGACAATCCGCATCATCTGTCAAAGGATGAAGATTACCGAAATTTTCTAAAGATGCCAAAAACTCATTCACTTTCGGATTATATTTCATAGTGCAGGAACCCAACGGGTAAAAACCTTTTTCAATACAAAAATTTCTGTCGGAGAGTTCTTTATAATGACGCATAACTTCCAATTCACCTAATTGCGGCAAACCAAGCTCATCACGTCTTATAAAAGAGCTGTCGAGAAACGAAATATCTATTTTTTCGTCCGTTAAATTTATCCCGTCAACTCCGTTTGATTTTTCAAAAATTGTTTTCATTTAGATAATCCCCTGCTTTGCAAGATCTTTTTTTATCTTGTCCAATCCTGATTGAATAATTCTGGAAATTCTGGACTGTGAAATATTAAATTCCTCCGAAATCTCGCGTAATTTTTTCTCCTTAAAAAACTTATACTCAATCAGTTCTCTCTCCCTTTCCGAAAGTTTTTTCATTGATTCCATTATCTCATTTTTTAATTCAATAAACTCAATTGATTCTTCCGGATTTCTGTCCTCTGATTTAATCTGCGTCGGGACCTCCGCATCCTGCATTTCATCTATTGAAAGAATTGTTTTATAAACTTCTTCACGTATATTATTATCATATTCTTCGTCAGTCTGCTTTTTATTTTTAAGAGAATACCATTTATAACGACGCCTAACCTCATTTCGTATTGCCCATTTTATGGCAGTAGATAAATATGTACTGTTAAAATTTTCCGGATTATGATTTTTGAAAAGAATATACAGAGTATGGTTACCGATATTAATCAATTCCGGCAATTCAATCAAATGTGAGACCGAAAACTTTTGATATTCGACCTTTGCTATCATTTCTATTAAATCTTTATAATCTCTGAGATTAACTTTTGGCGTTGCAGACATGGAATCCCTAACCTTATACTACTATATTATCAAAAAAAAATATAGCAGACAAGAGGATGTAATTTTGCTTAACATAAATTATTTTAAAACACGGGAGAAATTTTATGCAAGCATTATTTTGTACAGACGGTTCAAAAATCAGCTATGACGCACTCAAGAATTTTTCAAATTGGGTAAAAAAAGAAGATACAGTTATTGATGTTATATGTGTAATAGACTGGAGTTTTCTGCCTGATGAAACAATAATTGAAGACAGCGGCTTTGTAACAAGCTGCCGCAATACTGCCGACGGGATTCTTGAATGTGCGCAAAATGAAATACACACTCTCGGATTTACACCAGGCAAAAATATTAAACATTGCGGAGCAGCAGTTGAGAGTATACTTGAACAATTAAACGAAAAAAATTACGATGTGGTAATTTTAGGGTCTCACGGCAAAAAGGGTATTCAAATCTGGCTCGGTTCAGTATCCAGAGAGGTTATGGAAGCAATCGAAATTCCTGCTTTCATCTCAAAACACGAAAACACAGGAAAAAATATTTTGTTTGCAACAGACGGCACTGATATTTCTTTTGACGCAGCAGAAAAAACTTTAAAAATGCTTGACCTCACAGACAAAAATGTCTATATCTGCACAGTTGAAGAAAATCCCGACCTTTTGTTTTTGGAAGGCACGCTTGATGCAAATTGGATGACAGCAATCAGATCACAGCAGCAAATTTATTCAGAAAGCGCTATAAAAACTCTTCTTACGCTTTTTGAAAAGTTCAATATACCGGTATTTCAAACCCGTATACTTGAAGGAGCACCAGCCAAAAGCTTAATAAATTTTGCGAAAGAAAATGACATTGATCTTGTAATACTGGGAGCCAAAACCAAAACAAAAATGCGAAGCTTTTTATTAGATTCGGTAAGCAAACGTGTTGTCGAAAACATAAAAAGCGACGCATTTATTATAAAATAAATATTAAAATTTTAACGGATAATTATCGGGAATTTTCCAGTTATTCATTCTTATAAGCTGCGTACAGTAAGCTCTTTCATTTGTTACCTCTTCCTTACAGCCAAGCCTATTATCATTTAAAAGCATTTCTAATGTACCGTCCCAAGAGCTAAGATATGGCTCAAGTCCCTTGCCGTAATGATACTTAGGGGTTACTGTGGTTGTTCTGGGATTAAAATAAAATGTAAAATACTTTGTTCCGCAGCCATCTTTATCCCTATCCGTTAATCCGGTATCTTCGCCATATTCACCCTCACTGTAATCGTTTGCGTTCGGATATACAAGCCAGCTGCTGCTGCTTATTAAAACCAGACTTCCGTCAGGCATCCACACTTTTATCTTTTTGTCTTTGTCCGTTGTAATGTTTTTATCTACTTTAGCTGTCTTTATATATGGTGCAATATATTTATCATACCAATCAACTATATTTGATTCTGTAATAATATATGATTGATTCTCATCATCATATTCCATAGTTTCCTCAATTGCATCCCAAGTTGTCAACGGACCGTTTTCAACTTCCGACATCTTTATCGCTTGATTAAACGTTGAATATACCTTCACTAAACGCGTTTCCACAACTTTCTTTTTATAATTCGCAACTAATGTCGGAATTGTCATCGCAGCCACAATGCCGATTATACCAAGTGTTATCAAGACTTCGGCCAATGTAAACGCAGCTTTTTTTGAAGTGAATAAGGTAATAGGGGAATAAGGAAATAAGTGTTTTCTGTGTGCTTCGCTCACATATTTCGCATCCTGAACTTTACAAATCCTACCAAAATTTTTGTCATGCT
>CALUQQ010000058.1 GCA_944322955.1 Candidatus Gastranaerophilales bacterium | reverse complement strand
AGGCTTAAACCTATTGATTAGTTTTTGTGTTGGTGATATAAATTACATGTAATTAAAATAAGAAGGAGTAAAATCTTATGGTAAAAGTAGCAATTAACGGATTCGGAAGAATCGGACGTAACACATTAAGAGCAGCAATCAGAGAAGGTATCTTCAATAAAATTGATTATGTTGCAATCAATGACCCTGGTTTGAAACCTGCTGAAGCTGCACTTCTGTTTAAACACGACTCTGTAATGGGTAAATTTGACGGCACAGTTGAAGCTTATGAAGAAGGCATCATCGTTAACGGTAAAAAAATTAAATTCTTTGCTGAAAAAGATCCTGCACAATTACCCTGGAAAGATTTAGGCGTAGAAGTTGTTGTTGAATCAACAGGTTTCTTCACTGATGCTGAAAAAGCTAAAGCTCACATCACAGCTGGCGCTAAAAAAGTTATTATCTCAGCTCCGGCTACAAACGAAGATATTACAATTGTTTTGGGCGTAAACGATAAAGAATATGATCCTGCAAAACACAATGTAATTTCTATGGCTTCTTGCACAACTAACTGCTTGGCACCGGTTGCTAAAGTTATTGATGAAAAATTCGGTATCGTTAAAGGTTTGATGACAACAGTTCACTCTTACACCGGCGATCAGAGAATTTTGGATGCAGGTCACAAAGATCCGCGTCGTGCAAGAGCTGGTGCTCTTAACATAGTTCCGACCAAAACAGGTGCTGCAAAAGCTGTTGCTCTTGTTTTACCTCAATTGAAAGGTAAATTGGATGGTTTCGCTATGAGAGTTCCGACTCCTGACGTATCACTTGTTGACGTTGTATTTGAACTTTCTAAAGACGTTACTGTTGAAGAAGTTAACGCAGCATTAAAAGAAGGCGCTGACGGACATGTTCTTTGCTATACTGAAGAACCGTTGGTATCTTCTGACTACATTGGTACTTCTCAATCATCAACAGTTGACGCTTTATTAACACGTGTGATGGGCGGCAATCAGGTTAAAATCATTTCTTGGTACGATAACGAAATGGGTTATTCTACAAGATTGGCTGAAACTACTTTGATGGTTGCTAGCAAATTATAATTCGTTATAATCTAAAAAAAGAGCCGGAAATTATTTTTCGGCTCTTTTTTATGTCTTTTTGGGTAATTTAATACGTAAAAATTTTTGTTAAACTGCATTTGAAAGGCAGGTTAGATATGTATATATTAAAATTAATTGCCTATATTTTGGTTATAATAGGCGCATTAAACTGGGGTCTGGTCGGATTTTTCGGGTTTGATCTGGTGGCATCAATTTTCGGAGATTTAACGATGGCGTCAAGAATTGTATACTCATTAGTCGGTATTGCCGCAATTGTATACCTTCTTATGTCTTATCGCGATATCTCTGACAGATATTAAAGAGTTTTGAAATATTCTTCATTCGCTTTTAATGTATTTTCAGTGGCAAGTACGGAATATGTCGGCTTGCCGCTGAAAATATAATTTGCTGCGTTATAAATATCGTCGACAGTTATAGTATCTATAATTTTTAAAAGTTCATTATCAGCAAGAGGGCCGTTAAAATCAGTTATAAAAGCAGTTAAAGAATCGTTTTTGCCGGCGGCAGTTTCCGTATCGGTTAAAATCATATTTTTTAAACTAAGTTTGGCATTTTCAAGTTCTTCTTCAGTAACTTTTTCGGTCATGATTTTTTTGATATGTTTATTAAATCCGTTAATTGATTTTTGAACATTGTCGAAGCTTTCTTCGCCGGTTTCTTTATTTTCGGTAGTTGTTCCTATATAAATTGTAAACAGCCCTGCATTATCAAAGTAATTTACGGACGAATTTACGCGGTATGCAAGCTGTTGTTTTTCGCGTAAGTCATTGAATAATCTTGAAGAACTTCCGCTGCCGAGAATTAAATTCAAAAGCTGAATTGTTGCGGTGTCTTTCAGATTGTCATTTGCTTTGAATTTAAATGCTTCAATAATTTGCGCCTGATTTTTTTCATGTGTATCTGTTAAGACTTTTGTTTCTTTGACAGGAGCCTTAAATGTGTCCCTTAAAAACGGTTTTGAGGGCTGCACATTCGGTAATTCTGAAATCTCTTTGAATAAAATTCCGCTTAATTCGGGTTTCTTTTCAAAAGGTGCCGAAACAGTTATATGCCCCTGTGAGGTGTTGAGGATATGATTATAAAGGGCTTTAACCTCATCAAGAGTTACACTGTCAAGGCTTGAGAGTATATCTTCTTTTGTATAGCTTGGCGGAAGTCCGTCAAAAAGTTCTTTGAATAATTTGTCATTGGCATCCTTTTCCCATTTTGAAAGGTCTTCTTCAATGTCACGTTTTGCAAAAGCAAGAGTTTCGTCTGTGAATCTTGGATTTAGCAAAACTTCTTTTGCATTTTTCAAAGCTGTTTCCATATCATCTGCAGAGAATAACGAAACCGCGTCTATAGAGTATTTCCCTGCATGAAAATCCATTATAATACCGTTTTTTTGTAATTCATTGTTGTATTCATAATCATTTTTGAATTTTGAACCTTCATTCAGTATTTTTCTAAGCACATAAAGGGTTGCAGGCTTTATATCTTTTGGAATTTCAGTATTATATTTTATTTGGAATACAGCGTTGTTGGTTTTGATATTATTGGTTACGATATCAAAATTATTGCCTAATCTGTATCTTTTTACGCTATTCGGATTAATGGCCTGTTTTTGTATATTGCCTGTGAAGGATAGAGCATTATCGTAATGTCTTTTTATTGAAGTTTTATCGGCATTTTGCGGGTGGAGTACTGTAACTGCTGTTTTATTTAAATCCAAAAATTGTTTTGCTGCATTTACGATATCGTCCTTTGTCATATTGTTGACTATTTTTTCGTAGTCTGTTATATATCGGAGGTTTTCATCAAGCAAATTATTGCCGATAAAATCGTTTAATCCGCTTGAGGTGTCAAATACATATGAATAACTGTTGAGCAATGCTTTTTTAACAATCTGCATTTCTTCATCGGTCGGCGGGTTTGTTGTTAGGGAATGAATTTGTTTGAAAATTCTTTTCAAAACTTTTTCGGAATTTTGTTCTGTTGTTTCGGTACCCAAAAGGATTGCGGTAGGATCAGTTGCTTTAGAACTTATTTTTTCCTTCCACATATCAGCATAAGTGTTCAAATCTTTGAGATTTTTGTCAATTCTTCCGGTTTTATCCGCAGTCAAAATCTTCATGGCTGCTTGTAAATATATAGCTGATTCAACGTCATTGTTTTTGGGACCGTTGAACCCAAGCATAACAAGCGTTGCTGTAGTTTTGTCGGAAATTATATCCTGACGTACTGTTTTATTTAAAGGTTTTAAGTCTTCAAATTTTCTTGAATGAGAATTTTTATTCGCGGAAGAAAAATATTTGGACACAAGCTGCATAGTTTCATCAGGTTTAACTTCACCTGTTATAACAGTCACCATATTTGCCGGAAAATAATTGTTGTTATAGTAGTCTATTACATCCTGACGAGTCAGATTTGTTATATTTTGAGTTGAGCCTGCGACTAAATCCGTTGCAGTACTTTTTATATTATACAAATTTTTCAAGGTTTCATTTGAAATTGTGTTTTCCGCAATGCCGGTAATCATATTGATTTCGGAATTCACAATACCCTTTTCTTTTTCCAGCATATCAACCGCAAAGCGCGGGGTTTCCAGCATGGATGCGTGAATTTTTATTTTATCTTCAAGATCACCGTCGTTTAAAAGATTGGAACTTATGTAATAATCGGTTTTTGCCATATTGGTAGAGGCATTGGATTCTGCCCCCATTTTATTGACAGTTTTGAAAAAATCTCCGGCTTCCAGTCCTTCAGAGCCGTTAAAAAGATTGTGTTCAATATAATGGCTTATTCCGCGAAGGTGGTCTGGCTCATTCATTGACCCTGTGTTGACATAAGTTTTTAGAACAGTTTCACCGTCTTTTGGAATGATTACAACGCGCTGGCCGTTTGCAAGCTTATAAAAATGTGCCGTGTAATCAAATGGAAGTTTAAGTTCATCAATTTTTTGGTATTTCATCGGAACTTTTACATTGTAATCCGGCTGAACAGTCTGCAATTCCCGTACTTGCTGTTGCTCTGGGGCTTGTGCTGTAAATGACGGCGTAATCTGATATTTAGACTGTTTACAGTCAATATTTTGTACTTGATTTATTTTAAGCATGAATTCTACCTATATGCTTATAAAAACAAATTAATTTAAAAAATTGCTTTTTTGTTACATATTTTTAAATATTGTCTGCTCTCTGTCAGGGCCGACACTGACAATTGATATTGGCGCACCGATTAATTCTTCCAATCGTGCAAGATATTTTTTACAATTTTCAGGTAATTTTGAATAATCTCTGATATCAGATACATTTACACCCCAGCCTTTGAAAGTTTCATAAACAGGCTCCAGATACTTATGTATAAATACATCTGTCGGATATGTTTCGTAAACTTTTCCGTCGCGTGTGTCACGGTATGCATAGCAGACTTTTATTTCGTCAAAAGTATCAAATACATCGATTTTTGTTAGAGCAACAGAGGTCAATCCGCCGACAAGAACCGCATAGCGCATTGTAACGGCATCAAACCAGCCGCAGCGGCGGGGGCGTCCGGTTGTTACGCCGAATTCGTGCCCTATGGTTTGAATTTTTTTGCCGGTTTCATTGTCAAGTTCGGTTACAAAAGGTCCTTCACCTACTCTTGTTACATAAGCTTTTGCAACGCCGATAACTTCATCTATCATTTTGGGACCAAAACCTGAACCTGTGCAGGCGCCGCCGCCAATCGGGTTTGAACTTGTGACAAAAGGATAAGTTCCGTAATCCACATCCAGCATAACCCCTTGTGCGCCTTCAAAAAGCACGGATTTTTTATCTGTTTTAGCTGCTTCAAGATTTTTTTGCCAGTCAAACCAAACATATGGTCTGAAAATTTCAGCATATTTTTTGCATAAATCCAAAATTTTTTCTTTTGAATACGGTTTAAGTCCGTAAACTTCCTTAAGCTGTTTGTTTTTCAACGGTAAAATTATATCAAGTTTTTCTGATTGGGTTTCTTCACTGTATAAATCCTGAATTTTTAAGCCGATTCTTGCCATTTTATCAGTGTAGGTCGGGCCGATGCCTTTTTTTGTGGTGCCGATTTTACCTTTTTGGGCATTGTCTTCGCTATAGCCGTCAATATCCGTA
>CALUQQ010000057.1 GCA_944322955.1 Candidatus Gastranaerophilales bacterium | reverse complement strand
AACAAGTTCAGCATGACAAAAATTTTGGTAGGATTTGTAAAGTTCAGGATGCGAAATATGTGAGCGAAGCACACAGAAAACACTTATTCCCTTATTCCCCTATTACTTTATTCACTTCAAAAAAAGCTGCGTTTACTTTGGCTGAAGTCTTGATCACACTCGGCATAATCGGTGTTGTGGCTGCGATGACAATCCCGACATTAATAGCGAATTATAAAGAGAAACAGACGATTTCTAAATTACAAAAGACATATTCAACCTTGAAAAATGCGTTTGAAATGGCAAAAGTAGAGCATGGTGATTATGACACATGGTCTTGGAACCAAATACCTATGGATAATGCACAAAGAACTCAGTATTTTTGGGAAACATTTATTTTTCCGCATTTAAAAGTCGCTAAAAAATGTTTTCCGGTTACGAATGACTGCGCGCCTATAGATGAGATGACTAATCTTGACGGGAGTGCATTTGATGTTCGTACTCATCACGGTGCATTTGTTTTGCCTGACGGAACATATGTTTATACTTGGTCTAATAGCGATCTTTTTTTACCTCATGTTTGGGTTTATGCGGATATAAACGGCAGAGCAAAACCAAATGTACTTGGCAAGGATATTTTTGCGATGTATTTTTCACCAAAAAATCCGGGAGACAACATCGGTTCATATAACGATGACAATGAATTTGTATCTTCTGATAAAATAGCAAAACCGCCGTACGGTTTGTATTTAAAGGGTGAAGAAAGCGGAGTTACATTAGAGGACTTAATGAGTCCGAATTTTTATTTTTTGGAAGAAAACGGAGGAAAAGCAGATATGAGTTGTCCTTCAGTTGGTCAAACATGCGGTGCCGCGATTATGCTTAACGGATGGAAATTTCCTGACGGTTATCCTTTTAAATAGTTATTAAAATTTAAAAAAAGCACCACATATGTGGTGCTTCCAAGTCCGGCAGCCTACTGACGCGCAAGTCCCTCTTTGTGAAATCGCATCAGCTTTGCCAGATGCCATTCTCTGGCTTTTATCTCCTCTATATTGTTTTTTATCACTTCCAGTTCTGCAAGTAATGTATCTAAACTTTTGTGTTGTCTGACAAATGGTTGTTGTTTGGGTTCGGCTTCGCCAATACATGGCAAAAAGCAGTTTTCCTGAAACAAATCGTCAAAATTTTCCATACACATAACTCCCTAATTCAACGAGCTTTACACTTCTTTAACAAATGTTCTGAATAAATCTGTCAAATCAAATTTGCCGAATTTAAATGCATAAGGTTTTTCAGCATATTCGCTGTCCGTAATCTTATGCAAATCCTGCATTTGCTGATAATCTAAAGAATTAAAGTCGAAACTTGTCATTTCGGCAAAATCAACCATTAAATCTTCTTCGCTCATGATTTTCTTCTCGTCCATAATACACTTCTCCTTAAAGAACTAACAATTAATTAATCGGATTTTCACAAAAAATCTTTAAGGTTTTTAAGTGCTTTGTTACATATTTTTACATTAATCCTCAAATATAAAAAATTTTGCAGAATCTGTATTCAATATTGTTGAAAATCTATAAATTGTTTCAAGACTTATATTTTGATGTCCGTTTTCAATTTTGCTGATATATTTTTCTTCCATTTTAATTTTTTTAGCTAATTGTGCCTTGTATAATCCCCTTAGAGTTCTGAAATATTTTAATCGTAACCGACTTTTTTCTTATATTCTTCAAAATTCATATAATGATTTTATAATATTTGGCGGGATAAAATAATCATTTTATAATATAACCAAAGTTGTACTATAATAACAATATAGGAGTATTCCAATGACACCTGAAGAAGAAAGTTTTTTTATTGATACGCGCATATTAATTGAGCAAATAAATATAGTCGCTATGTTAATGGCTGATTATACACTTGAGGTTTCTACTGAAGTGAGAGGTAGAGATATTAGTACTATTTTTGATTTAATAGCAGAAAAGACAGATATTATTTTACAAAAGATTAACATGCTGCAAGATGTTTAGCAATCGCATGAGCAGTCATTGTCAAATTTTTGACCTTTGAAGGCCTTAAGCCCCAGATATTTTGCGGCCGGACCGAGTTCCTGTTCAATGCGTATAAGCTGATTATATTTTGCAATCCTTTCGCTCCGCGAAAGCGAGCCTGTTTTTATCTGTCCGCAGTTTGTGGCTACTGCCAAATCCGCGATGAAGGTGTCCTCTGTTTCGCCTGATCTGTGGGAAACTATTGCGGAATAACCTGCAATTTGTGCAAGTCTTATTGTTTCAAGTGTTTCGGATAATGTCCCGATTTGGTTTAATTTAATAAGAATTGAATTTGCAACACATTTTTTAATCCCTTCTTTTAATCTTTTGGGATTTGTTACAAAAAGGTCGTCGCCAACAAGCTGACATCTGCCTCCTAATTGTTCGGTCAAGAGTTTCCAGCCTTGCCAGTCTTCTTCTGACATACCGTCTTCTATTGATATAATGGGATATTTATTTACAAGATTTATTAATAAATCAGTCATTTTGTCACACGCAAGTTTATTGTTTTCCACTATATAATAGCCGTTTTCGTAGAATTCTGAGGATGCAATATCAAGACAAATTTTTATTTGTTCCGTTGTATAATTTGCCTGGTTTATTGCGTCCAAAATAAGTTCTATGGCTTCTGAGTTATGTTGGAGATCCGGCGCAAAGCCGCCTTCGTCGCCGACTGATGTTGCAAGTCCTTTGTCATTAAGAATTTTTTTGAGTTTATAGAAAATTTCAGCACCAATTTCTATTGCGTGTTCAAAGTTTTCTGCACCGACAGGTGCTATCATAAATTCTTGAAAATCTAAATTATTATTCGCATGCGCACCGCCATTCAATATGTTCATCATAGGCACCGGAAGTGTTACGGCATTTATTCCTCCTAAATATCTGTATAAAGGAAGTTTTAAACTGTTTGCCGCAGCTTGTGCGACAGCAAGAGAAACACCGAGTATTGCATTTGCACCGAGTTTTGATTTGTTTTCGGTTTTGTCAAGGCTTAATATTGTTTTATCAATAATATTTTGGTAAAAGGCGTTTTTTCCCATTAATTCAGGCGCAATTTTTTCGTTGATATTTTTGAGAGCGTTTAATACACCTTTGCCGTTAAATTTTGTTTTGTCCCCGTCGCGTAGTTCAAGTGCCTCATGGATTCCTGTTGATGCGCCTGAGGGTACTTTAGCACGACCTATTATATCAAAAGGCAGTTCAACTTCAGCCTCGATTGTAGGATTTCCCCGTGAATCCAATATTTGCCGTCCTGTTATATTTTTTATAATTAATGACATAATTTTCTCCTTTTAATAAAATATAAATCATTTGTTGCCTATGTTAAATTAACAGAGTGTATAATGTTTTATAACCGGTTTTTCTAATGAATAAAAAATAAATTCAATATATCCTTTTTTAAGGAGGAAATTATGACAAAAAATATTTTAATGGTGGTTACAAATGTTGATTTTTTGGGCGATGGCAGAACACGAACGGGTTTATGGTTTGAAGAATTCGCCGTGCCTTATGTGGCGTTTTTGGAAAATGGTTATCATGTGAGTGTTGCAAGTTTAGCTGGCGGCGAGGTTTTACTTGATCCTCAGAGTGAAAATTTTATAAATGATATAAAATGGCATGATGCAAAAAAAGCTCTGGAAGATACAGAAAAATTGCAAAATTTTAATATAAGTATGTATGACGCAATTGTTTTTCCGGGCGGGCATGGACCTATGTTTGATATTGCAGAAAGTGAAATTGTCGGAAAGATTGTATCTGATTTTTATAATAAAGGTAAGTTAGTTGCTGCAATATGTCATGGGCCTTCAGGTCTTTTAATGGCAAAAAAAGATGACGGGGATTATATTGTATCCGGAAAACGCGTTACATGTTTTACCAATAAAGAAGAAGAATTTTATAAAAAAACGGAACTTTTGCCGTTTAGTCTTGAAGAAGCTTTAAAAGACAGGCATGCAATATTTGAAGAACTTCCTGTGGGAGAAATTAATGTTGTAGTTGATGGCAATATTATAACCGGACAAAATTACCAATCTTCTGAAACATTTGCAAATACTATTTTACAATACTTAGAAGAAAAAAGCGGGTTTTAAAACCCGCTTTTTTTATTATTTGATGTTACTTAATTTTAAGTTAGCCGGCTCTTTGATAACCATTTTATTATTATAGCTATCAGCCGTTGACGGAGCTTTTCCTAGTGCCCATCTGAAGCCGAAGCCGAGAGCAATACCGGTTCTACCGCCGTTTCTTAACATGGCCTGACCATAGCCTGTAAATCTGTCGCCCCAGCGTTTTTGAAGGCCTACACCGTATTCAAAATATGGTCTTACAGATAAGTCGGGAATAGAAGTATTTGCCGCTACAAAATCGGTTTTGTCCATTATATTCCAAACCATTCTTAAGTTAATATATGGCTGCCATCCATTTTTGAGGTTAGCAATGAATTTTACGCCCGGAGCGATTTGAATGGCATTTAACGGATCGGATTTCATTCTGACGCCTGCAGCGTTTGTGTAATCAAATGTATTGATGAATGAATAAGACATCAAATAATTAGGCTGGATTATGAATTTACCTTTTGCAAGTTCCCAATTGTAACCTGTTTTTGAAGCGACACCGGCCATCAACATCGGGAAGTCTTCTCCGCCAAACATTGTTGTTGCATCAACAACGCTTGCCCCTGCGTTTGCAGTTAAAGCTGTGAAGAAGTTATTTTTGTAAACAACCCCTGTCAAGCCTAATGTACCGCCGTTTTGATACAAACTGTTTCCTACAAAGGATTGATGAGAGCCGTTATAACCAGCATAAACGCTGAATTGAGCTTCCGCACCGTTTTTGAATTCATACATTTCGCTGTCAGCACCGAAGAAAGTACCGTACATAACGTTTGATACTTTAGGACCGCCGTTCAAGCCAACATTTTCAAATGATGCATAAGGTCTTACCCAGCCTGCGGATTCTTTTTCCGGTAGATATGTAGGTGAAAATACCATCGGGGTCGTTGACCCACCAGCTGCTGCATAGCTGTTTCTCATTCTCATAGCCTGGCGTTCTTCTTTTGTCATAAGCATTTTCATATCAATGTTCATAAATGCCTGGTCATAAGAATTCAACTGAACAAGATAACCGCCAAGTTGTGCTGCAACAGGGCTTACGAGAACTGACGGGTTGAAATCTTTCCAGCCGTTTCCTCTCGCACCGTATGTTACAAGGCCGTTTTGGTCAATTGAACCTTTTAACCATCTTATCGGTGATAATGTATCCATAGCGACGAAATCTTCATCTATAGATGCCTTTGAGGGGTCAATGCCTGTTGCTTCATAGATATTAAATGAGAAATTATCTTTAGATGAAGTTGTATTTGTGGGGTTAACGCCTTCTATTACGATTTTTCCGTCCTGACCGTAGTTAATACCTTGGAAATAGTCAGCTTTTCCGGATGCCAAATCAGCGTCAACACCGAGTGAAACTTCACCGTTTACATTGAACAAGCCGTCTTCAAAATTATCAAGCTGATTGTTAATTGTAAGCAATTCAGTTCCATCATTCAAAGTAATTGTGTTATTGTTTCCGGCGATTTGTGAACCGTTGTTCAACCATAGTGTAGACATATCGTTAACAGTCATATCTGCATTTTTAATGTAGGACTGTAAATTCAATGTACCGGTACCGGAGACATTCATATTATATTTATTAGTACCAGAAACACCGCTTGAAATAATAACGGATTTGTCATCACCGATATTCATGTTAAGTTCTTTGCCTGCATCGCCGGCCATAAAAATGTCACCGCCGTCAGAGGCACTGTTACCGGAAAATACAACATCATTTTTGTCAGCCGTAATTGTCAGATTTTCTTTAGTATAAATAGCACCGCCGTTTCCGCCTGATGTATTGTTTACAAAACTTGTGTCTTTTACGGTTGTATTAATAAATGCAGCAATTGCACCGCCGTCAGCGTTTGCGGAGTTGCCTGTAAAGCTTGAATTTTCAACGGACAAAGAGGAATTATTGCTTGAAGCATCAATTCTTGTACCTATTGCACCGCCGTAAGTTCCTGATGAGTTGTTGTCAAAGTTTGAATTTGAAATTGTAACTTTGCCTTCGTCATACAAGAATATTGCACCGCCGCCTCCGTTTGAATTCAAAGGAGTGTCAGGGTCAATATTTGTTCCGGTGGTTTTGTTGCCTGAGA
>CALUQQ010000056.1 GCA_944322955.1 Candidatus Gastranaerophilales bacterium | reverse complement strand
GACATACCCCGGCGGATACTGGGCATGGGCATTTTGTTCAGAAAATGTTGAACCGCTTTCATACATTGATGAAAGACGCTGCAGCGAAATTACAAAAACCTGCAAAATCTATAACAAAGATTACCACATGGCACGCTTTGCCCTGCCTAATTATTTAAAAGAATTGCTATAGATTATTACAAAATTTCTGAAATAGCTGGACTTTTCCGGACGATTATACTTGGAGATAATATCTTAACAAACCCAACAGCATAAGTATCTTAGTGCTTTAGTATCACAGTAACTTTTTCCAGTAACCTCATTCACTTTTTTTATGCTATAATATATTTATGATTAAAAAACTATGCGGAGTTTTATTATTAATATCATTAATCCTTTGCGGATGCTGGAAAAAAGAAGAAGTTATAAATGACACCCTGACTTCAATCCGCCAAAAAGATATTTTAAAAGTAGGTGTCAAAACAGATACTCCTCCTTTTGGATATTTAGATAAAAACGGCAAAAATATCGGATTTGACATTGACCTTGCAAAATTAATTGCAAAAAGAATTTTGGGCGATGAAAATAAAATCGTTTTTGTACCAGTGAATACAACCAACAGGATTATGAAACTTTCATCCGGTGAAGTCGATATGATTGCCGCAACGATGTCCATAACTCCGCAGAGACAAATTATATTGGATTTTTCCATACCATATCACACAGCAGGACAAGCTATTATGGTAAAAAGCAACAGCAAAATAGTATCATTAAGCGATCTTGAAAATAAAAAAGCCATTATTGTATTCGGCTCAACCGTTGAACAGGGTTTAAGATCAAATATTCCGAATATTCAAATCATAGGCTACAAAACATACCCCGAAGCTTATCAGGCGCTAAAAGCCGGCAAAGCTGAGGCTATGATTGCTGACGATACAATTTTACTGGGCTTTGCAATGAAAGATAAAAGCGTAAAAATTCTTCCAAAACGCTATTCAAAAGAGCCTTATGCCCTCGTGTTCAGAAAAGAAATCGAATCCGACAGATTTTTGGAAACTGTTAATATGGAGCTTGAAGAAGCTCTTAATCGGGGCGAAATAAGACAAATGAAAGCGAAATGGGGAATTAATTAGTATCCCGCAGCAGTAAAATTGCCTGCTCAACTTCTTTTTTTAAATATTCAAGCTGCTGGTTAATATTATCAGGATCATAAATATATCCGGCGCCTGAATACGCAAGATAAGGATTATATTTTTGTGCCTCTGCGCGCAAAAGCGCTATTGACTTGGCATGAGTGCTTAACTCCATAAGTTTTTTAAAAGAAATATATTCGCCTTCCGGTTTTTCAATATACTTATCACGTAAATAGTCTGCATTTTTATTGAAAAAATATACCTTTGCATTAAACAATTGAACATTTTCACCATCATCTATAGAATCATAAATTTTTTCAAGCATAGGAATAAATTCATTGATATCATTTACATATTTTGTAGTTTTGTCTTGTTTTAAAATAATATTAACAAACGCCGGATTATCACGCGGAATGGGCTTTATCTGATCCGATGAATGAAAATTTTCCACCTGTTCAATAACAGGTTTGGTAGATTTCGGCTCTGTCGGTTGATATTGCCTCGTCAAATCAGGCAAAGTTCCTACATATCCCATACCGTCAAAGGCAGGATTTTTTTTGGCGCCATATACAGGCAGACAAAAAAATCCTATAAAAATTATCGCGAATAATTTTTTCATACTATTATTATAACGATTACGCTTAAAAAATCATCATTTATATGAATTATTGTTGATTTTAAGAGATTTTCAGCGTAACATAATAAAAGCCATGACAAAAGAAGAATTACTTAAATTATATAATACGAATTTGGATGAACTATTGAAAATTTCATCCAAATATATATCCGATAAAATTGAATTTTGTTCAATAGTAAACGCGCGTAACGGCAAATGTTCTCAAAATTGCAAATATTGCGCGCAAAGTTCCCACTACAGAACAAATATTGAAACATACCCGCTGATTAACGAAAATGAAGTTATAAAAGCTGCACTTGATGCAAAATCACACCATGCAGATAGATTCTCCATTGTAACCTCTGGCAAAACCCCTGCTGAGGAAGATTTTGACAAAGTGATAAACCTTATAAAAACGGTTAATAAAATTGATGGAATAAAAAGCTGCGCATCCATCGGAATTTTAGATGAAGATATGGCGAAAAGACTTGCTGAGGCCGGTTTAAAACGTTTCCACCACAATATAAATACAAGCCGATCATATTATCCGGAAGTTTGTACCACACATAGCTGGGACGACAGACTGAATACCTGCAAGCTTGTAAAAAAATACGGAATGGAACTTTGCTGCGGGGTTATTCTCGGTATGGGCGAAACCGTTGAACAGCGAATTGAAATGGCACTTGAACTTGCAGAAATTCAGCCGGAATCAATCCCGATAAATATTTTAATGCCAATTCCCCAAACTCCGTTTGAAAATTACCACGACAAAATTGATGAAGAAAATGTCTTAAGAACTCTTGCCGTATTTAAAATCGCTAACCCCAAATCCGTTCTTCGTTTTTGCGGCGGCAGAATGAGATTAAGCGATGAAAATCAAAAACTTGCTTTAAAAACTTGCGTTGAAGGAATTTTGATAGGAAATTACCTTACAACAGTCGGCAAAAACCCTGATGAAGACCTCCAAACCGTTCTGGAATTAGACAAAAAACTTACATAGTAATGTTATTTTTTGCAACATAACTGTCAAAATCCGCCCTATCCCAGCAAATGTTACCTCTTATTTTTTTGGCCGGAACACCCGCAATAATAATATTTGACTCATCAAATTTTTTGTTCACAAGTGCCATAGCACCGACAATTGAACCCTCTTGAATTTCGCTGCCCTTCAAAATCATAGCCCTTGTACCGACCCAAACTTTATCATGAAGTTTTATATCTTCAGGCGCATTCAAAATCTCTCCGGTTAATAAGTCAGTTATTGTATGCCCGTCATTATTTCTTATAATTATATCTCTTGCGAACATACATTCATTGCCTATATCAACCCTTCTGCCGCTTTTTGCAACAACATTAAGATTTCTGTATACGGAAATCCCGCTACCGACCGTAATTATACCGCCGTTTTCCATACCGAAACTCGTGTGACGGATAAACCTATGACGTGTTGGTTTTATAGAACAATAATTATTATCGCCATTCATAACAATAGATGTGCTTATAAATTTTGACGGCAGTTCCACAATTACCGTATTTGCGTTTCCGGTAATTGTTATTGAAAGTCCTGCCACAGGTTCATAAGGCACTTCTTGACCGTCTTTTACAAGTATAATTTTGTTATCCGTTCCTTTTATATTCAATCCTAAAGTCATTTCTTTTTCTCCAAAGTTTAATTATAACAAAATTATATTTTTTTATAACATTTACATGAAGTATTTTTTGTAATTTTCAATTTTTTAAAATCATTTGTTAAAGCATTATAAGTCAATAACAACCCTTCAAGCCGTTCACCCGTATTCAGAATTTGTTTAGCAGCCTCCATAGATTGAATTGACGCAACAGTCGACACTACAGAGCTTAAAATACCCTTCGGAACTTCTTTTTCCAAATCAATATCAGGAAACACACATCTAAGACACGGCGTTAAATGCTTTATAACCGTAACCTGTCCGAAAAATTCCGTAACTCCGCCGTGAATAAGTGTTTTACCTGTTTCTACAGCTATATCATTCAACAAAAATTTGGATTTATACGAATCAAAACAATCAATTATTATATCATAATCTTTTACAATACTTTGATAATTATTTTCATCAAGCTTAATTTTATAAGTATTGACAGTAATTTCAGGATTATATTCCAAAACTCTTTTTTGAGCGGAGATAACTTTATCTTCGGCAATATTTTTATGAATAAATTGCCGGTTAAGATTGGAAACTTCGACAATATCGTCATCAATGAGTCCGATTGTACCGACGCCTAAGCCTGCCAAATTCATAATAACGGTTGAGCCTAAACCGCCGCACCCGCATACCAAAACCTTTGAATTTAAAAATTTTGTTTGTCCATCGTCGCCAATTAACAAAATATTTCTGCTGTACCTTTGCATAAGTTTATTTTATAATAAACAAAAAGGAAAATATTTATGGCTAAAATTAAAATTACCGTGAACGGAAATGATATTGAAATAGAAGAAAATTCAACTATTCAAGATTTTATAACCGAACGTCAAGTTACAGGCAAAATGTTTGCCATAGAAAAAAATTTTGAAATTATAAACAAAGACAGATACCGGACAGAAATTATAAAAAACGGCGATGTTCTGGAAATTGTGGGATTTTTCGGAGGGGGCTAGGGAGGAGCTAAACCTTAGCACACTTTTTGCAATCAGGTTCCGCATGGATTACGACATTTGTATTTCCGAATTCTTTATGTAATTTTTCCTCCACTTCATCACAAATCGTATGACAAGCCAGAATTGTCATATCAGAAGGAAATATAAGCGTCATCTCAATATCTTTGCACGCTCCAACCTGACGAGATTTTATAGTTTTGTATCTAATAACGCCTTTACTCTTAGATTCATTTATAATTTTTTCAATCATTTCAACGTCTTTGTCGGGCAAAGAGCCATCCAAAAGGTTATTCAAAGCTGTTTTTGTAATCGAAAAACCCGCTCTCAAAATTAACGCCGCAACTAAAAGCGCAATAATCGGATCCAAAATTTGTATTCCTGTAAATTTGATAAGCACCAAGCCTAATAAAACTCCGAAAGATGAAAAAATATCCGTCCTCAAATGTTCAGCGTCAGCCAAAAGCGCAATCGAGCCTGATTTTTGGGCGGTTTTAAAAAGAAATGAACTGACCGCAAAATTTGCGACCACCGCAAAAAGCATTACATAAATCCCCAAAACAGGTTCAAAATCCTCATATTGTCCGAATAATAATTTTTTACCAGCTTCAAAAATAATATAAAAAGCAGCAAAAATTATCAAAACACCTTCAATAAACCCTGACATATCTTCATATCTTCCATGACCAAACGGATGGTCCTTATCAGCGGGTTCTGAAGATCTTATTACGGAAAAATACGTTAAAACAGATGCAAACATATCACTCAAGGAATGAATTGCCTCTGATATAATACTTATACTGCCTGATAAAAAACCGGCGATAAGTTTTAAAAGAATTATCACAGCATTTGAAAAAATCGAAAGTCCTGCCGCAAACTTTTTCTGCTTGTTTATATCCATAAATCTTATTATACAACTAATTCAATTTTTATCAAGAAAAATATTCAATATACACGCTATACCGGTTGTGCAGATTATCTTTTGAATTCAGCGTTACAATTTGTTACGTAAAAAAAATTTATACAATTCTCCGGAAAACTATGTCCGGCAAACCTCCGACAAATATGGTGTTATAACGATTGCATCTTTTAGGCAGTCTTCGACCAAAAGAATAAAAAAAAGGGCGCTTGCGCGCCCTTTTTTTTATTCAATAAATTACTTACCAAATAAAACTGCTCTTGCTGAATCGTTTGCAGGTTCAACTGTTTGACCGTGGAAAAATACAGGATATATATCTGTAATATCAGCAGGTTCACAAGTACCATTTGCTGCATTTGTACCGCAGTCAATAGGCGTATTTGGGCCTGTTGAACCGTTTACATCAATAAAGCCTACGCAATTGGCATTAATAGAAGCACAGCTTGCAGAAGCTTTAAGATAACCAAATGATGTTCCGTCAGCAAATGAATATATTCTCCAAGTATTATTTGCCGGAGCATCAACATCGATGTCAATATCAACTTCTTGATTTGCCTTACCAGCACATTCTGCTATTGACCCAGCTTGCCCCGTTTGAGCTTCAGCCGCTGTACAAAGATGTGTTGTTGTATAAGTCATATCAGGTAATGTAATCGGGTCGTCTGCATCAGTACCAGCTTCACCTGCGGTCCCAAAATAGCTTTCTGTAATATCTGTTGCTGATTGTAAACGACTTCCTAAAAGAGCACCCATAGAACCTGGAGTAACAGGTGCATCACCTGTTGCAGTATCTTCTTCTAATGTTGAGAAATCAGTGTCTTCAATGGCAATATTCATAATAACTGCCTGATTCAATGTTGACAATGCTTTTTTGTAAGCTGTCTTAAATTGTGCTCCGTTTGTGTTGGAAATTAATGTCGGTATTGTCATGGCAGCTACAACACCGATAATACCTAATGTGATCAATACTTCTGCCAAAGTAAAACCAAATCGTTTTGTCATAATCTTTACCTTTCTTTTTTGTAACAACTATCTTTTTGGGTTAATTTAACCTATCACTATGTTTTCGCAGCCCCATTGCAGCTCAAAATACGATTATCGAAAGGTGAAATCAATAATCCGTACCGACAAGTAAGACCCGTCATATATTGTTTGTTCATAGCAATAAAGAACCACAACGGGGGTGTGAAAACATATCTTTTTATTCTATGGAAAAACCGCTTATAGCCTAGAGTATGGTACCCCCCCCAGCTGCTCCTCTAGTCACAGCAAGGGTTTTTACCATTCTCGTATTTAAAAAAATCTCTTCCATATTATTTTTAATCATGATTTTATTATATTTGTTTTTAACGTTTTGTCAATAGATTTACAAAAAACTCCTACTTTTGTTGCAGATTAGAATTATAATTACAAACTGACATTTAATAATCCCACTTGCATAATTTTAAAAAATAGTGTATAATTTCAAGAATAAAAGGAATTGAGGTTTCTTTTTAGTATTACCAAATCAGGAGAAAAACCATGTACGAAGACGAAAAATTAGTTTGTGAAGATTGCGGAGTCGAATTTATCTTCACATCAGGCGAACAAGAATTTTATGCGGAAAAAGGACTTGTTAATAAACCAAAAAGATGTCCCGAATGCAGAAAAAAACGCAGACAAAATAACAGAAGAAACCGTAAAATGTATGATGCCGTCTGCTCTAAATGCGGCGCTCAAACACAGGTTCCATTTAGACCTATTGAAGGCAGAGAAGTTTATTGCAAAGATTGTTTTTCAAAACTTTCCGAAAATAACGAAGAATAAGTTTTAGAGGGGTTTAAAAACCCCTCTAAACATTTATACAGTTATTCAAATATTCAATAGTATTTATTTTTTCATCATAAAGATATTTTATAAAATTTAAATAAGCTGCATCATATGATGTTATGACAAGATTAATTTCAAACCCGTCTGTACAAAAAGGTTCGTAATCATATACTACATAACTGTTATATTTACTTTTCCATTCTTTTCTTTCTATACGGCTGTTATTTTCTTCTATAATATCTTCAAGCCAACCGACGATATTTTTGTCGATATTTTTCATCTCCAGTCGGTTGTATTTGCCGCAACTGTTTTCCATAAGCATAATACATCTCCTGTTATATTTGAATTTTAAATGTATTTATGCACGAAATAATCCCCGAAAGGTATAGATTATTATAGTAGTATTTGCTAATTTTGTTATAATTTGCCACATTAAATGTTGTATGATATAATCCTGCTAAAGGAGAAGTCTTTTATGAATTTAATGCATATTTTTACGGATATTCCAATTTTGATTGTTATATTTACGTTCTTAACATCTATAGTTTTTTGTGTAAGAAAATATATTTTTGTCCACAAAAATTTAATATTCTTTCTTAACTTTTTAGTTAATTTTAATAAAAACGATTTGAATTTCAGATTCAAAGAAATTGATGAATGGATGAGTGTAAACCCTTATGTTTCGGCTTCTTGGCTGGAATTTAAAAACACTTTGATATTTTCTGAATCCGTAGCATTGAAGGGCGAAGACGATGATTTAACCTATCAGGAAGTTTCATCAACCGTTCAAAATATTCAAACAACAGTTGATCCTTTGTACTTTTTTAATGAAGAAACTCTTGTAACATCAAAATATAACGCCAAATTATTAGGAACAATACCTACAATTCTAACCGGTTTCGGACCATTGTTTACATTCTTAAACATCGCAATAGCATTCGGTAAAATCGACTTTTCAACTCAAGAAAGAACAATCGCGTCAGTTGCAGGCTTGATGAGCAGCATGCAGATTGCAGCATTGGTATCAGTTATTGCGGTAGGTTCTTCCCTGATTTTCCTTATAATTGAAAGACTTCTGTACGGGCAAATATGCGCCAAACCACTTGCAAAAGTGCAAGACTTAGTTGCGCATTTATTTGACAATATTTCTTCCGAAAAATTCTTGTTTGAACTTTTAAGAGAAACTAAAATCCAAAACAATTCCGTATCAAATCTTATTGTAGCAATGCCAAATCATTTCAAAACAGCATTAAACGCAGGTATTGCAAGCAACCTTGTACCGTATCTGGAAAACTTGATTTTTGGCATAAATCAAATGAACAAACAGCTTAAAGAAAATGTAAAAGCCGGCGGTGATTCGGTAGACGATTTATTTTAACAGGTGACACATGGCAATTTTAGGAAAAAAAGCAAAAGCACCCGAAGGGGCAGATAATATCTTCTGGACGACGATGGCCGACCTTATGCTGGGTTTGGCAATTATCTTCATGACGTTATTTATCCTTGCCATGACAGGTTTTACACAAGATACAATTCATCAAAAACAAGAACAAATCAAGGCCTCTCAAGAATTAATTGAAAAGCTGGAAAAAGAAAATATTCAGGCTGAAGTTGATAAAATGACCGGTGATATAAAAATTTCCGATTTGCAGTTGTTTGAGGTAAACAGCTGGAATTTGTCTTCCAAAGGTAAAGCATATCTTGACAAACTTATTCCTATTTATGTGAATACAATATTTTCAAAATCGGAACTTGTTGAAGGTATTAACAATATTATTATTCAAGGACACACGGATTCTCAGTCTTTTTCCGGCCTTAAAACCAAAGACGAACAGTTCGCCAAAAATATGGAATTGAGTCTTAAACGTGCAAATTCCGTAGCTGACTATATATTCAGAACAAATTACAATAAAAATTATAGCGAAGAATTACGGAGCAAGCTGGTTGTAGAGGGTAAAAGTTTTGCAGAGCCGATATTAAAAGCAGACGGCACAGAGGATTTTGACAAAAGCCGCCGTGTAGAATTAAAACTTTCCGTCAAACGGTGGGATATTTCTAAGGCTTTGGGATTTTAAGGATTAATTATGGCAAAAACGTTAAATGAATTATCAGAAAGTTTAAAAAATTATATAACTGAAAGTCAGGATGCGCACAGTGTAAACAGTGTAAAAAATTACAGATATAACAATTTAAAAATAGAACTGGCGGATCCGAGAATTACAAAAATTCCGCAAATGATAGTAACCATCGGAATGTCAGAGGCAACATTTAATCTTTTGACCGGAGAAAAACTTTCCGGAGGACTCGGGCCGTTTGAAAAATATGTTTACCGTTGGATGGACAGAGGTACAAACAAACAAGAACTTCTAGCCGCATTAAAACGTGCTGAAAAACAAATAGGTAAGGCCCAAGCTGCCGAATAATCACTGATTTTTCATTGTTTTTGCACGAAGCTGTCTGTGGTAGGTTATTGCAAATCTGTGCGCTTCATCTCTTATTCTTTGAAATAAAAATAATGCACTGGAATTTCTTGGGAGAATGACCGGTTTTGATTTGGCCGGCAAAAATACTTCCTCGTTACGCTTGGCAAGACTGACAACATCAATTCCGGTAACGCCTAACTCTTTTATAATATCCATAACACTTGATAACTGCCCTTTGCCTCCGTCAATTATAATCAAGTCCGGCTTTTCCCATTTTTCTTCTCCAAGATGTGTCAGCCGACGGGTCAAAACTTCTTTCATTGAAAGAAAATCATCCGGTTTGCCTTCTGTTGATTGAACTTTAAATTTTCTGTATTCGGATTTTTTCTTAACCCCGTTTATAAAAGTTACCATTGATGCAACGGTGTTTGTACCTTGTATATGCGATATATCATAACATTCCATACGATGAGGAAAATTTTTAAGATGTAATTTTTCTGCCAGGTATGAACCTATTTCATTAAAATCATCCCTGATTTTTGCCATTTTTGTTATTTTAGCGTTTTGCAAAACAACATTAGCATTTTTATCCGCAAGCATCTGGAGTTCTTTTCCTTGCGTTGATTTACCATAACTTATTTTAACTTTTTTCTGCGCTAAAATTTCAAGCCATTCTTCATAAAGCGCTTTTTCTCCTACAGCTTCAAGCTCATTTGATACTATTTTATCCGGATAACCAAGAGTGAGCGTACTATAGTATTCCTTGAAAAACGTTGCGAAAAATTCGGTGCGATCTTCTTCTTCCACATCATATACAAAATCTTTTTTATCAATCAATCTGCCTTCTCTGACCATTAAAATCACTATTGCAAAAATACCTTCATCCGCGGCAAGGGAGATAATATCCTCGTTAAGGCGTGTATTTTCATATACAACTTTTTGTTTTTCTAGAGTTTTTTTCAAATCAAGATAACTATCACGAAGACGCGCTGCTTTTTCAAATTGCAGACTATCAGAATATTTTTGAATTTGTTCCATTAATTGTTTCATTAATTCGGACTGCTTTCCGGATAAAAAAAGCTCAGCCTGATGAACAACAGCTTTGTATTCTTCGCTTGTAACTTTATCTTGGCATGGCGCAAGGCAGCGTCCTATTTGATAGTAAAGACACGGACGGTCTTTGAATTTCGGGGTACGGCATTGTTTTAAAGGGAAAATTTTTTTTAAAAAATCAAGAGTCGAATGCATTGCGCGTATATCTGTATAAGGTCCGTAATAACGACCTTTTTCAGGATTAAGATTTTTTTTACGCACTATTGAAATTCTTGGAAAATCCTCATCCGTCACAAGAAAATATGGATATTTTTTATCATCTTTTAAAAGAATATTATAACGAGGTTTATGCTTTTTAATTAGGTGACTTTCCAAAATCAAAGCTTCAACTTCAGTATTCGTAATAATATATTCAAGATGATCAATCTGAGAAACAAGTACCCGAACTTTTACGCTGTCGTGTTTTTTGTTAAAATAACTTTTAACACGACGTTTAAGAATTTTGGCTTTACCCACGTAAATTATTTCATTATCCTTGTTATAATAGATATAACAACCGGGTAACGACGGCAAAAGTTTTAAACTTTCTTTTAACCTTTCATTCATCTAATTATATTATAACACGGGCAACAAGTTTTCAAACCAGCTAATATACATCTACACACTTGTAGAAAGTGAAGGAGCAATTGAGATAAAATGTCTTACCAAATCCGAATCCCACTGGGTTCCGGCACCCATTCTCAGAATTTCACAAGCCTTTTCAACCGGCATGCCTTTACGGTAAGGTCTGTCACTAATCAAAGCATGATAAGCATCAGCAACCGATACAATTCTTGCGGCAAACGGTATTTTATCACCCTTGAGGTGTTCGGGATAGCCTTTTCCATCAATACGTTCATGATGATATTTAACAATCGGAATTAAATCTCTCAAAGCTTCATTCGGCTCTAATACCTTTTCTGCACCGATTACAGGGTGCTGCTTCATAATTTCCCATTCATCATCAAGCAATTTGTCGGGTTTTTTTAAAACACTCTCCGGGATACCGATTTTACCGACATCATGCAAAAGCGCCCCGAGTTTTATGCGCTCAACTTCTTCTTCCGGCAGATTAACAGCTCGCGCAAGTGCTTCAGAATACCTTGAAACGGATGTGGAGTGATCTTTTGTATACGGATCTTTCGCATCAATAGCGCCTGCAAGAGATGTTGCCATTTCTATAAGGTGATTATGCGATTTTATCTGTTCATTATTAAATTTATCAAGCAATTCTTCTTCAAAATTAATACCGATTTGTGCATGGCGTTTTGTCAAAACTTCCGCAAAAGAATTTAAAGCAACATCATCCCAGAAGTTAAAATCGGAAGAGCTTATAATAGCTGACATACCTTCTTTATAACCTTTTGCCTGTGAAATATACATAGCTTGTTCAGCCAGAATAAGCAATTTTTCCTGATCTTTTGTACATTCAGGAAATGTTGAAATACCAACGGCAACCTTCACAGGGCCTACATCATCCACGAAACAGCAAGAAAGACAATACGTTATGTATTCGGCTAAATATTTTGCCTCTTTTGTATCCGTATTTGGCATAATAATTGCAATTTCATCACCGCCGTATCTTCCGGCACTGTCTGAAGGTCTTATATTCTGTTTAACTTTTTCCGCAACAAGCTTTATAACCTCATCGCCTTTGGCATGCCCGAGTTCTCTATTAATTTTTGAAATATTGTTAACGTCAAGCATTACAACAGACAGATGAGTTTTGTTATCTTCGGCTTTTTGCAATTCTGATGATAAAACCTCCTGAAACCCTCTGTGATTATATAATGAAGTCAAGGTGTCAGTATTCGCGTATTTGTTAGTTCTTGCCATTAACTCAACATTATGCATAAACATAGCAAGATAATTCGCAAAAAGTTCAAGTAAATTTACATTAACATCCGCACTTTCTTTGCCTAAAATCAAAACACCGACACATTGGTTTACGGACATCATAGGCAAAATCAAAGCAGAAGAATTCTGCATATAAGGAATATTTAAAAATTTAACATCTTCTTTTGACACCGTAACTTCGTCTTTAAATGACTTAATAACAGGGTTTTCTTCATCTGATAACAAAACTTTTGAAGAATAAGTTTCGCCGCGTTTTGTATATAATTTTAAGTTTATACATTTTGATTTTTCATGAAAAACACCGAATGCCGTAAAATTACAGTCCATTTTTTCACTAAAAGTACTACTAACAGAACTAAATGCTTCATTTAAAGAACCACTTTGCTTAAAATTCTCGCCCAGCTCCTGCAATAAATCAGCATAATTAATTATTCGATTATTTGTTGCCGTTGGACTTGTAATCCCGCCTGAATACATTCTGTTTGTTGTTCTGTATGTATTAAAATTATTAATTTTAGCAACAATACTGTTTGTTTTTTCAATAAAAGGATTGGAAACTGATTCCGGTTCAGTCTTTTCAGACACAGGAGAACTCTTCCTCTTGCCGGCAAGAGGATTTGTAATCCTGCCTTTAAGAGGATTTGAACTTAATGACTTTTTTATAGTCCCTTTTTTATTTTCTACCTGATTTTTTTCCAAAACTGAGTTCCACCTGCTTACCATATTAAACCGCTGGGCAGCATTTTTTTGTTAGCCGGCCTCGCAAATTTAACATTACTTAAAATAATTGTACACGATTTTTCCCCCGTTGCAATACGCTATTTAGAGGGAAAATTATAAACCCTTTTTCAACACTATATTTCCGGTATAACTCATTTTAAAAAATTTTTCCAGTGTTATACCATCAATTTTAACAAAAATTAAGAATTATTCTCAAAATTGTTTGTCTAAATTTTTAGGGATAATTATCCGGTATTTTCCAACCGTTTAATTTAATTGCGGCAGCGCACACATAACCCAGACTTTCCGTTGAACAGCCTATTTTATTATTGGCTCCAACGTCACTTTTAACAACAAAATTCGGATCTAACAAATCATCAACCGAAACACCGCCAACTTCACCGTATAAACTTAAACCATATCCCATTTTCATCTCATTACCTGAGTCAACAAAATTTCCGTCATCATCAAGCGAACCTATTTTATTACCCGGATCATTCGGTGAGAAATACATCGCAAAAATATCTCTGCCTACAGTGTTAGGTTTTGACACTCCGTTGATATCCGCAAAAATCCATATATGAGGATGATAAGCGTTACCACCTGCCCACGTATATACCGCTGTGCCGTCACTAAGCATAAACGCTGAATTCACGGCACCGTTCGCAAATACAGAACCGTTCATTGTATATTTATCATAATCTAAACAACCATCTTCAATCGGAAAACATTTTTCAGTTACTTTTAAGTTCGAAAAAATATATGTTTCCCAAAAATACTGTACTCTCTGCGCATTTGTAACAGGGACTTGATTCCAAGACCATGTATTATAATCACCATGCTCGACTTTTGCTAACTCAAACGCATTTTTTAATGTTGAATAAGCTTTTTGCAAACGACTCACCGTCTGTTTTTCTTGGTAATTCGCAATCAATGTCGGAATTGTCATCGCCGCAACCACACCGATTATGCCAAGTGTAATAAGCACTTCAGCAAGGGTGAAAGCAGCACTCTTTGCATAAGTAGAGTGAGTGAAGTGAATAGAGTGAGGTTTACGGTTTCTGTGAGCTTCACTCACGGTTTTATTATTAATCATCTCTTTATTTAAACTATAATTCCTCATATTAAAATTATAGTTTAATTTTATTTGTTTGTCAAACTGATTGATTTTATCAGACAAACCCCCGAAATCCGCACTACGAGCGGTTAAAAGGGTCGCCCCCCCCCGAGATTTTTGAACTTATCATTTTTAATCATTTTTTCTCCTTTTCATCATTTTCATTTGAATTTTATCATTTTTTGGCGTTTTTGGCAAGAAAAATTTGTGATATAATATTCAAAGGGAAACTATATGATAGAAAACTTTATAACAAATCATGGAATGATAATTTCAGGTGCAATTCTTTTGATTGCATATATATTTATAGCAACTGAAAAAATCCAAAAATCCGTTGTGGCACTAGTCGGTGCAGGACTAACACTGCTTTTGGGACTGCTGCCGTTTAATACACATTATAATGACGGCGTTTATATAAAATCCGTTTTTGAATACATATCATTTGACGTAATATTTTTACTTATCGGAATGATGATTCTAGTGAATATAGCAAGCAAAAGCGGAGTTTTCAAATGGATGGCATTAGAGCTTTTAAAATTAACAAAAGGCCATCCGAAATGGGTACTTTTCACACTTGCGGCATTTACGGCATTTGCATCAGCGTTTTTGGACAACGTAACAACAGTTGTATTAATGATGCCTGTAACTTTTGTAATTGCAAAAGAGCTTGACATTGATCCTGTACCATTTTTGATTACGGAAATTCTCGCGTCAAACATCGGAGGAACTGCTACTCTTATCGGCGATCCGCCGAATATTATAATCGGAGCAAGAGCCGGCCTAAGCTTTATGGACTTTCTATATGAATTGACGGATATTGTGACTTTAATTTTTATGGTATGTACAGGAATACTTATATTTATGTTCAGAAAACAACTTGTTTCTACGCCTGAAAAAATGGCACATATTACAAATCTAGACAACTCCAAAACAATTACCGACAGACCGCTTATGATACGTTCGATAATTGTATTGTTCCTTGTAATTTTAGGATTTATAACCCATGATATAACGGAAATTCCGGCCTATGTATTTGCCCTTTTCGGTGCTGCCATTCTTTTAATCTTTGAAAAACCCAAAGAAATATACGAAGATGTGGAATGGATGACAATATTTTTCTTTGTGGGATTATTCATTATAATCGGCGGATTTGAGGCAAACGGCGGGATAAGCTATCTTGCGGATAAATTAATTGAACTCACTCAAGGAAGTCTGACAGCCGCAACTATGTTAATTCTCTGGGGCTCTGGCATTTTATCAGGTATTGTTGATAATATTCCGTACACAGCCACTATGGCGCCTTTGATCGCAGAAGTTCAACACACACTGCCGTTTGCAGCACATATCCATGCGCATCATCCTTTATGGTGGGCTTTATCACTCGGGGCTTGTCTTGGAGGTAACCTTACAATTATCGGCGCTGCCGCAAATGTTATTGTCAGTGAAACCGCTGCATCTAAAAATTATCCCATAACTTTTATGCGCTTTATGAAATACGGAGCGTTAATTACATTTATTTCACTTGTCTTAAGCTCTGCTTATCTTTATCTAAAATATTTACGTTAAGTACCTTTTATTAAACAATATCGGCGTCCGGTTTTTAAAATTTCATAATCGGCTCCGTTCATTACTCTATTTAAATCTTTTTTTGATATGACAATAACTTCATTTTTATTTCTGAGCATATCTTTTGCCTCATCCTCTTCTCTGTAGTCAACAATTCTTTCTCCGTAATAGAGCAAAGAATATTTACGGCTGAGGTGAACTGCACCTAGATCATAATTATTATCCCTTGCATATTTCGCGAATTCTATAAGATCATTCTGCCCAAAGGTATAATCAACTTCAAAAAATTCTTCCGTTGCAAATGCGGATACAAAAAGTATAAATCCTACTAAAACCGCAAAAAGAGCATAAGGCTTGTTTTTTCTTGTAAAATACAAAGTAAAAATAAATACAAAAAATAAAAAAACTATGAAGAAACATTTTATAGTCAAAATATCCTGATAAAGCTGGGAAGGCAGATATAAAGGCGTACATAAACCTGCAATAAATGCTATTAAAACAATTCCTCCGAGTATATATGATGAAATATCAAGCTGTTTTTTAAATTTGTCGTAATGGTTCCAGATATACCCGGTGATAAACGCTGCGGGAACATATATCGGGAGTAAATAGGTTATGAGTTTTGTGCTGGATATTGAGAAAAATACCATTATCCACAAAAAAGTTATCACATTCAAATACAAGAATTTTTGCTCATCGTTCAATGTTTCGTAAGCATATAGTTTTATTGCCCTGAATTTTGCAGCAATTGCAGCAACAAATGAAAAAATCCACGGGAAAAATCCCCATAACAGTGTCACAATAAAGAAATAAAACGGCTGTTCGCGTCCTACATAATCCGAGGTAAAAAATCTCTCTATATGATGTTTTATAATATATTCATTAAAAAATAACGGATCATGAATTTTGAACATTAAAACATGCCACGGGAGAACTACAAGCAAAAATAATATAAAACCCGGAATCCAATAAATAGGCTTAAAAAGTTCTTTAAAACGTTTTGCGGCAATTGCCGTAAAAAACATTATTCCAAAAGGCACAACAAAACCCGGAATTCCTTTTGCCATAACAGCCAAACCTGAAAACATATAAAACAACCACCAGAGATATTTTTTACTTCGTTCGCTGCAAAAATATGTCAAAAATCCGAAACATACGGAAAATGCCGTACACATAGCCAGAACAATATCAAGAATTGCGAATTTTGCAAGAATTACAAACTCCAAACTTGTAGCAAGAATTAGAGCTGATAAAACCCCGAATTTTCTGGATACAATTCTCCGCCCTGTCAAATAAACAAGAAAACATATTAAAGTTCCGTATAAAGCAACCGGAAATCTTGCGGTGAATTCATTTATTTTACCGAACAATGCAAAAAAGAAACACTCACCCCAAAAATATAAAGGCGGCTTTTCAAAAAAATATTCACCGTTCAAATAAAGCGTCATAAAGTCTTTTGAATGAAACATATCACGCGCTATTGAAACATATCTTGTTTCATCTACATCCATAAGCGCATAAGTTCCTATATCATTAAAAAATATATAATAAAACGCAATTAATAACCCGATTACCGTAAATATTTCCGGATGTTTACAAATAAACAGCCCGAATTTTGTATTCTTAATTCCTTCAAATTTTTTATTAAAAACATTTATAAAATCCATACTATAACCCTTCTCATCTTTGTCGATTATACACAATATACTTCAAAGTTGCAATATGTAAGAAATTATTATAAAATAAACCTATGATTTTTGAAAAAGCAAAAAACGAACTGGATAAATTATTACTGGGGAACAAAAATTTTGTAAACAGCACACCGACTGCAAAAAACATGAGCCTTGAAACATTGAAAAAATTTGCATTTCATCAAGAACCTTATGCGTGCGTTTTAACATGTTCTGATTCAAGGGTTGTGCCAGAAATTATTTTTGACTGCGGAATAGGCGAACTTTTTGTTGTTCGTGTTGCAGGAATGACAACAGGACCAAATGTTATAGAAAGCATTGAATACGCGGTTAAGAAGCTTCGGGTACCTCTTGTAATCCTGCTTGGCCACGATGACTGCGGGGTTATGAAATATGCAAAAGAACATTATCCGGAACCTATGAGCGATTTTTCATCAATATTAAAATGTGTTTATCCCGTTTTGGACAAAAAAGAGGACATAACCTGCCACAACTTTTTTGCTCAGGAACACACAAAATGGGTTGAAGACTACCTGATGAAGCACTCAGTTATAATAAATGAAGCTGTAAAAAACAGCCAAGTTTATATTGCAAAATGTCATTTTAACCACGAAACAGGCTTGGTGGAAGTTTTAAAAAATTGAACAAACATTCTGATAAATAGTTAATATTCTCAAAATTTTATCTTTTGAAGAACCATTCTTAAAACTTTTATAACGGATAATAAAGTACAACGTTTACATAAACTAAAAGGCTCTTAAAAGAGCCTTTTAGTTATTACAAACTTTCCACTCCATTTGTTCATAGAGTTTTTG
>CALUQQ010000055.1 GCA_944322955.1 Candidatus Gastranaerophilales bacterium | reverse complement strand
CCCTAATCTTATGCGGTCTATTCTTCTGTCAATTATTAATCTAACGCTTTTATCTAATGAATTATACCAATCAAGATAAGGGCATTTATTATCATAAGTCTTATAATAAATTATTTCTTTCATACTTCTATTGTATCGAAAAAGATACAATAAGTCAAGTCTAAAATATATTAAACTGCTAAAAGTTTCTCAATTCTTATATAAATAATCCGACATTCATCTGTATCAATAATTGAAAATATCTCGAATTTTGGTTCGGGAATCATCCCACTATCCGCCCCATTTAACAATTAAGCCTCTTTGGAGGCTTTTTTAATGCGCCTGAGGTATTCTCACCCGAGTTTTGCAAGCAAAACAAGGTGTTTATTAGGTTGTCAAATATGAAATTTTAGCTGACTCCTAAATCTTGTTTGTACGAAAAGATATAAAATTTTTGAATACTGAATTCTTTGCTGGTGTGCTAAAAGGATAGTTGCTGAATTTTTTGTTGTTTGTGTCCTGAGGTATATGTTTGAAAAATTTCCTTTCCATAAATGCTGCAAAAGGTGTAGCCATAAGCGGTACAATAATTCTTTCGGTTATTACTCCTGATCCTATCAGAGCAAGTATTGTGGCAAAGCTTTTTTTAGCTGCGTCTATGTGTTTAAATTGGGCATTTTTGAACATTTTGTTCCACAGTGCATTTTGAAGTTTCGGATTTGCTATGGAAAATCCGACTGCAATCTGCGCAATTGCGGTTACAATCCCTGATGCTAAATCCATTGCCGCAACAAATGGCCGCCGTTTTTCCGGAATTTTTTTGTTTTCCATTGTGGTTTTGTATCTTACTGAATAGGCGAATACATCCTTCATTACAGAGCAGACTACTATTGCTTTCGCTGCAAAGGCATCGTCTGATATTACGCGTTTCAGATGATTGTTGAAAATTTTGGATTGTGTTATCGGTTTAATCATCGTTGTCCTTTGTTAATAAGTCTGCTATGACTGGGAATATTCTGTTTGATATTGCAAGAACAGGGACAAATAAGGCTATTGTCAGAATGGTTCCTGCACGGTCTTTGAATATATCTAGACACGTTTTTTGTAAATTTTTAATCGCTTTTGCACGGTCGCCACCTGAGGCTTGCATAACTGCTTTCGGGATTTCTCCGCCTTTTATTGCGTCCTGAACAAGTTTGAAATTGAGTTTACCCTTTTGGGCAAGTTTATCTATGCCTTTGTATAGAAGATTCAATGACATTATCTGCGCTGCAATTGTAATAACAGCTTCAACCGGTTGTTTTATTGCCGCCCATTTTTTGTTTTCTTTGGGTTCTTTTGTAAATGGATTGTACAAAATCATAAGCGGCGCTATGGCAAATTTCCCGGCAGCGTTTATGTAATTGGCAATCTTTTCACCGCCTTGTTCCGAAAATTTTTCAAGAGAATTTGCCACTCTTTGATTGAATTTTATGGGGGATACTGAATGTATTTTCATAGTTTTTTCTCGTTATTAAAAAATTTCTGATTGAGTTTTTTTGCTAAAAAATTTACAAATATTTATATTTTGAACATTTTTTTGTCAATTTGACCAAAATCCGTAATAATTTGTGAGATTCCGCGAACATTTTTGTAAAATTCGACGGGTTCTCTTGAGGCAATTGCAATAATTTCCCCGATGCCGGCGTTTTTTGCAGACTGAATTCCTGAAAGAGCATCTTCAATTACTACACAATCTTTTGGCTCAAGTCCGAGATTTTTTGCAGCTATCAGGTAAATGTCCGGTGCAGGTTTACCCGGAATTTTTCCGTCAGAATAAACAATTTGATCTACATCAAACCATTTTTTTAGTTTAAATTCTTTTATGTAAAATTCCACATTACACCATTCTGACATTGTTGCAATAGTCATTGGGATGGCATTCTCTTTTAAAAAGTCCAAGAATTCAACTGCGTGCGGCGCAAGTTTCATATCTGTCGGCCTGGCAAGGCACATTCTTCTGTATTCTGCTTCTTTTTCCTGTGCAAATTTTTCAACTAGCTTTTTGTCAGGCTTTTTGCCTATAGCGTATTCTATTATGTCTTCATTTGTCCTGCCAAACATGAATTGCAGCATTTCTTCTTCCGAAAAGGGTGTCCCTCGAAGTCTTTTGGAATATTCTTTCCATGCATCAAGGTGCAGCTGTGAATCCCAGAATAATGTCCCGTTAAAATCAAATATAATGCCGCGCATTACTGTCCCCGTTCTATTAATTTGTTATAATATTCCAGATAAGTTTTTGCCTGTTTTTCTTTGTTTAATTTTTTGAATGTGTAGGCAAGGTTGTAATGAAAATCCGCTACCTGATTATTTAAATCAATCGCTTTGTAAAACTCCCATTTGGCGGATTTTGTTTTTCCTGCTTTCAGATATGCGCAGCCAAGATTATAGTATCCGTATGCAAAATCAGGATTGTATTTTACGGCTTTTTTATATGATTGAATTGCCATATTGGGTTTGTCTTGCAGCATATAAATATTACCGAGATTGTAATAGGCTTTGTAATATTTTTCATCAGTCGCTATTGCGCGGTTATACATAAATTCAGCTTCATTATCCTTGCCTTCATCCTGTAATATGTTGCCCATTAAAAGCCAATTCTGGGCTGTTCTTTGATCTTCAGGTATGCTTAAGAGCAGATTGAATGCGTCTTTTATATTATTTTCTGCATATAAAATGTTGATTTTGTCGTTAAGTTCATCTGCAAAAGCCGATAAGCATCCTAATATAAGTATTGTTAAAATTGCCGCTATCTTTTTCATAACAAAATTATATACTAAAAAATTTCTCTCATCAATTTGACTTTAAAAAAACGTAATTCATAATATTGTTGATGTCTCTTTTACTGATATAGTTCCTGCAGCTTACTCCTTGCTGCAGGAATTCTTTATAAAAAAACAGGCCGTTTTGCGGCCTGCTACACACTATATACACACAATTTACTTTAAGGGGTCAATTTTATTTTCTTCCGAATATTGCTGCTGCTGCGGCGCTTGCGCCTATAATGCCTGTGTAAAGCCATCCCAGTTTTGGAATTTTTGCCAGCCATCCGAGATTCTTGGCAATCAATAGACCGCCTCCCGCTATTGCGGCTCCGCCTGTTGCAAGTCCGCCTATTTCCTTATACTGTTCCCAGCGGCTTACAGGCTGGCCTGATATTTTTGAAATGTTTTCTTCAGGAGTTGTTGAATTGTATATTCCAAATGTTAAACTCTTGAATAGACCGTGAGTAAATGAATCGTGGCCGTATTTTCTTATTTCATCATTAATGGACGCACCGTATATCTGCTGATAATTTGTTTTTGCACGAGCAATAATATTGCGTTCTTCTTCGTTCGGGTATTTTGCTGCTACTGCATCAATGTATGCTTGATATGCACCTTGAATTTGCTGTTGTTCGTTTGCAACTATTTTTTCGTTTAATATTGCCGCTGCATTTCGGATTGCTTCGTCTGCAGCGTTTATCCTTAAATCATTACGGCGTTGATTTTCAACCATTTGTAAATTGTAGTCGGATGTGAAATTAAGATAATTTTTCATGTTATTGAAATAGTAATCGTAATTCATCCCACCTTGAAATACCGGCATAAACGGCATTATCGGGTTGAATATGCTTGAGTCCATGTCATACAAGCCGCTTAAACCTGCATAATTTGTATAACTGTTGTACATCATCGGAAACATTCCGTTTATTGCACCTACATTGGACATAATACTAACCTCCAAATTAAGTTTTCTAACCTTCCTTACTTATATAAACAATTTGTTGTGTTTTAAATTGCTTTATTAATTGTTTTTTCTTAATATTTGTTAATATTTTATTCAAAAGTTTTACATATTTGCCACAATCAGCGTTTGAGAGTATTATTTAAATTGATGAAGATAAAACTTTATAAACTTTTACTTTTTATAATTTTTTTGGCAGCGGCTGGCGTAGCTTACTTAAATCAGGCGTGGTTTTTAAAGCAGTATGATAAATTATGGAGCATGTATTATATCCATAAAGGTGACAAGGCATTTACAAGATTAAAGCTTCAAAAGGCAATAGATTATTATAACAGAGCTTTAAAACTTTATCCGGAGCACTATAGCGCCTGGTTTAATCTCGGGAATATTTATGTTGTATACGAGGATTATTACTCGGCTGTGGATGCTTATGAGCAAGCATTTACGTATAATCCTAAAATGATGATAGCGCGTATGAATTACGGAATTGTTTCCGCCGAAAAGTTAGGCGATTTTGACGGTGCTATTGACCAGTATAATGAAATTATCAAAACAAAGCGTCATTTAATTTCGATACCTTTTATTTACAGTAACAGAAAAAGTTACAAAGAAAATAAAGGCATTGCTTATTATAATATGGGTGTTGCTTATCGTCAAAAGTCATTATATTCGGGCGATGACAGAATGCTTTATAATCAGTATCTCAAAAAGGCCATTGAGGCTTATAAAAATGCTGTTAAGATACTGAAAAAAGATTATGATGCACGCTATAATCTTGCTTTAGCATATCATTTATACGGAGATTACAATAATGCCGGATTAACTTATTGCAAGGCTATTCAAATTGCGCCCATGAATTATGAAGCTCATTATAACCTTGCAATTTTGTTGAGGCATCTTAAATATTATCGTGAATCATTGGATGAACTTGAAAAAGCAACTATGCTAATAACTGACAGTCAAGGAAATTCAGCCCGACAAAGATATGTTTTTGATGTTATGAACGAGGTTACGCGGACTATTTTGTACGACAGGGATGATGATTATATGGTGGATAAGATTGACGATGAAAAAATTCAATATCCTGCTGTGACTTATGTTAACGGAAAAATAGTTGCATCTGAAGCGCTTGATAAAGCTATGTTGAAAAATTTTAGGACTTGCGGCTCCCGTGAAATTTTTCTCGATGAAGATTAACCCTTAACTGCGCCTTCGTTTTCACCTGATATAAAATATCTTTGCATCGCTAAAAAGAATATAATTATAGGTATAATTGATATTATTGATCCTGCTGCAATATATCTCCAATTGGAACTAAACATTCCTTGTAAGTTGTTAACTCCGACGGGTAGTGTATATAAACTTTCTTTTGTCAGAACAATGCTCGGCCATAAAAATTCGCCCCAAGAACCGATAAAAGTAAATATAGCAAGCACTGCCAGCGACGGTTTAACCATAGGCAGCAATACCCGCCAAAATACTTGAAAAATATTACAACCGTCGACAATTGCGGCTTCTTCCATTTCTCTGGGGATTCCCAAAAATGCCTGACGCATTAAAAATATTCCGAATGCGCTCACTGCAAAAGGCAGAATAAGTCCCATAATTCCGGCTGCGTCATTTACATTGTCAGTTAAATGTAATTTTATCGTGATTAAATAAACCGGAAGCATTATTGCCTGAAACGGAATCATAATTGTTGCGAGTATGGCAAAAAAAGTTATTTTTTTACCTTTAAATTCCATTCTTGCAAGCGGATAAGCCGCGAGCGAGGATAAAATTAAATTTAAAATAACCGTTCCTGCTGCAACTACCATGCTGTTTATAAAATATCCCAGCAGGTTTACCCTTTGCCAGACCCCAATGTAGTTTGCAAAGGTGAAATCATGAGGTATCATAACCGGCGGATATGCAAAAATGTTCTCGCCGGCTCCTTTTAATGAGGTTGATATAAGCCATATAAAAGGAAATATTGATAAAATACATATCAATATTAATATCGCATGTGTCGTGATTTTACCTAAAAGTTTTTTCATAACTGATATTTTTTCCTTTCAAAACACAGGATATTTATAAGTGAAAATACCATAACAATTCCCAATAGCACAACTGCCATTGCTGAGGCAAATCCAAGATCAAGATTCTCAAACGCGCGTTCGTAAATATAATATACAATTGTTTTGCTGGAATTCAGCGGGCCGCCTTTTGTCATTACGTAAATTTCTGCAAAAACTTTCATGGCAGAAATTGAACTTATTGTGACAACTAGTGCAATAGTCGGCAAGATTTGCGGAACTGTAACCGTCAAATGTTTAGTTAAAAAATTTGCGCCGTCAATATCACAGGCTTCGTATAATTCTTTCGGCACACTCATAAGCGCTGCAAGGTATATCATCATATAATAACCAATACCTTTCCATATAGTTACTATGATTACCGAATACAGCGACCATTTTGGATCTGTCAGCCAGCCGATTGAGTTAAATCCCAGTGCGGTTACTATATAATTTAGTATTCCCTGTTCTGCGTACAACCATTTGAATGCTATTGCTGCAACTACAATTGACACTATTACCGGCAGATAAATAAGTATTTTGTATAGCGTAATCCCTCGTATTTTCTGGTTTAATAATACGGCCAGAAAAAGAGGCACTATTGCAAGTATTGGAACTGCTACAATCAAATAGATAAAAGTGTTTAAAAGAACTTTATAAAATACGGGATTGTGAAAAAGTTCAGTATAATTTTGAAGCCCTGTAAATGCCGGTGAATAAATGCTGTTTGTATAATCCTGCAAGCTTAAAATTATTGTTTGAAAAAACGGTATAAAAAAATAAACCGTAAGCAGCACTCCGGCAGGCAGCAAAAATAAGTAAGGTGCATATTTACCGTAATATTTAAACATAAGTCTATTATAGCATGCCCTTTCATAAATATCAAAAATAAAGTATAATAACAAATTCATAACGTGGATTATGATGAAAAGCAACTAAATAAAAAACGTTGAAAAAATTCTTTTAACCGCGCATAGTCTGGAATTTGATGTGATATTGTTTTAACGTCTTGTAGCGTATTCATTACAACATAGGTGCTTGTAAAAAATTCCAATATTGAGGACAGTATGAGGCTTGAGCGTATTTCGAGGATTGAAGGTAACAGCTGGAAAAATTCCGGATATCCTATAAAATTTTAGAAATATCCTGTGATATCTGTTTTTTTAATTCATCAACGGAGTTGAATTTTTGTTCTGCGCGCAGCATATTCAAAAATTCAACCCTTATTTCTTCACCGTAAATATTTTTGTCAAAGTCTAAAATATGAGTTTCTAAAACAGCTTTTTTCGTGCTGCTGATTGTCGGCCTAGTGCCAAAATTTGTTATGCCTTTGCCGTATGGCGTTTTAACCTCATAAACCCCGAAAGGTATATTCACAATTTCTGCCGGATAAATTAAGTTCGCGGTTTTGAATCCGAGTTTCCTTCCGAGTTTTTGACCTTCGATAACTTTACCGGTAATTAAAAAATTTTTCCCTAACATTTCGTTTGCTTTTGGAATTTCTCCTTTATTCAGATAATTTCTTATGGCTGTGCTGCTTATGATTTCATTACTCATTTTTTGTGGAGGAATTTCAAAGTATTTAAAACCGTTCTGATGCTGCCTTAAAAATTCTGCGTTGCCTGATTTGCGGACGCCGAAATGATGGTTAAATCCTGTAGATATAGCAACAGGTGAAAAATATTTTATAAGTATGTTTTTCAAATATTCTTCAGCAGATAATTCTGCAAGTGTTTCGTCAAAATCCAATTCATACAAAAAATCAACCCCAAGTTTAGCAATTTCCTCCTCACGTTGTTGCCTTGATAGAATATATTTAGGACAAACTCTGTAAAAATAGCAGCACGGATGGTCTTTAAAGGTTATTACTGCAGATTTTGTCTTGTTTTTGCGTGCGTAGTCCACTGCTGATTTTATGACTTCTTGATGTCCTAAATGTACTCCGTCAAAGTATCCGAGAGCAAGTGATAAATTTTTATTTTCGGTTAATTCGTAAAATACCTGCATAAATTCATTATAATACAAATAAAACGTTACAATGTCTTTACATTTTATCCTAAATTTTATTTGGTTGGGATATATTTATAGATATATTAAAAGGAGTATACAATGTTAACAGTACAACCGGTGTCTTTGGGAGGAAACAGGCAGCCTGCATTTGGATGTCATCTGCCCGGAAGATTTTCTGCAATGATGAATTATATTTATAAAAAAACGCCTATGGAAATGTTTGAATCGCCTAATATTATGAGGGTTGAAACAAAGCTTGATGACGGACGTGAAATTTCAGGTTTGGTAACGTTTTTAAATGGTCGTTATAACGGTTTGATTATGGATGACGGTTTTGAAGGTTTGCGTCAAGAATTTATGCGAACTGCACTTAAACGTTATAATACAAAATTGGCCAATCCGAAATTGCAGCGTAAGCTCGGTTATCTTGCATAAAAAAAAGAGCCTTGAGGCTCTTTTTATTTGTGTAACTGAACCGTACTTTTCAGATGCAATTCTCTTAACTGTTGAAGTGAGGCCTCACCAGGTGCGTCGCTCATAAGGTCTTTTGCTCCTGAATTTTTCGGGAAAGCAATTACATCGCGTATAGAATCTGTTCTTGCAAGAAGTGCAACAAGTCTGTCCAGGCCTATTGCAAGTCCGGCATGCGGCGGTGTACCGTATTGGAGCGCATTAACCATAAAGCCGAATTTTTCTTTTGCTTCATCTTCAGTCAGACCTAATGCTTTGAATATAGCTTTTTGCACTTCGGAAGAGTGAATTCTCACACTGCCGCCGCCGAGTTCCGTTCCGTTGTAAACTATATCATAGGCAATTGACTTGACGTTTCCTAAATCGCCGCTTTCAAGTTTGTCTAAATCATCAATACACGGTGATGTAAACGGGTGGTGCATTGCCATATAACGATTTTCTTCATCACTCCATTCAAACATCGGAAAATCTACAATCCATAGAAGGTTATGTTGGGAATCGTCAATCAGGTTAAGAGTTTTACCGAAGTGTAATCTTAATCTGCCCATAATATCATATACGAGTTTGGGTTTGTCGGCGACAAAGAAGATAATATCCCCAGCTTGTGCACCTGCTCTGGTTTGAATTTGTTTGGCCTGTTCATCGGTTACAAATTTCAAAACGGGAGATTTGGCAGTTCCGTCTTCAAGGTAAATAATATTGGCAAGTGCTTTTGCGCCAAAAGATACGGCAAGTTTTGTGATATCATCAATATCTTTCCTTGAGAATTTAGCACCGCCCGGAATTCTTATACCTCTTACAATACCGCCGTTTAACAAGGTATTTTTAACGATATCAAAGTTAGATTTCAAAATAATATCTCCGATATCAAATAATTCTAAACCAAAGCGGGTATCTGGTTTATCGGAACCGAACCGGTCCATAGCTTCCTGCCATGAAATTTGGATAAACGGAGGTTTGATTTCAACGCCGGCGGCTTTAAACGCGTCAACAAGAAGTCCTTCAACGACTTTTATGACATCCTGCTGTTCGACAAAAGACATTTCAAGGTCAATTTGTGTGAATTCCGGCTGTCTGTCAGCACGAAGGTCTTCGTCGCGGAAACATTTTGCAATCTGGTAATATCTTTCAATACCGCCAACCATCAATAATTGTTTGAAAATTTGAGGCGATTGCGGAAGCGCATAGAATTTGCCTTCTTGAACTCTTGAAGGAACCAGATAATCTCTTGCGCCTTCCGGAGTGGTTTTAATTAAGATAGGTGTTTCAACTTCTAAAAAGTCCAAGTTATTGAGATAGTTTCTAACAGCCTGAACTATATTGTGGCGCAAAACAAGTTTAGATTTCATTGAATCGCGTCTTATATCAAGATATCTGTATTTTAAACGGACATCTTCCGAAACATTTTCATCATCAAGAACAAAAGGCAATGTTTTGGCTTCCGAAAGAATTTCAATTGATTCAGGATACATTTCAACCTGACCGGTTGGATATTTTTCGTTATAAGTTTCTTCAGGACGTTTGGTTACTTTGCCTTTAACTGTTATAACGTATTCGCTTCTGACTTTTTCAAAAATTTTGTGGACATCGGGGTTAATCTGTGGGTTTGCTACCAGTTGGAAAAATCCTGAGCGGTCGCGCAATTCAATAAACAAAATTCCGCCAAGGTCGCGAATTGTTGAAACCCAGCCGGATAAAGTAATTTCTTCACCAATATTATTGAGGTTAAGCTCCCCGCAATTGTGGTCTTTCATTCTTGTTTTAATCATTATAATACCTCTTCTAGTAAATCTCTATCTCAAATTCTATCAAAAACATAAAAAAAACACCAGATTTAATTAAAAGTTATTAAGATATTATAGGCACTAAGAATTTACTGTCAGCATAGTAAATGCCGACCTATAAGCTATTTCCCCACCCCTTGAGGACGGGGAAAAAATTTCACACGAGCTTTGCGAGTGTTAGAAATTCAGCGGTGTATTCGCTAAAATTTTTACCGTTTATAATCACGGCGCGGAGTGTTAGACAGAAATAATCCGCAATAGCGAATAATAGCTGCAGCCGAAATAAACTTCATAGGCGTGTATTGTCTGAGTGGTAAATGTATTTAGAAGCCTGCAATAAGTGCGGGATGACGTATAGCGAGTTTTCACGCCTCTATGGCGTACAAGTTATTAGTGAACTTTTACAGAAAAATCCCTCGCGCATTGGCGAGGGATTTTTCTATTTACCTGCTGTGCCTTTGAACATTTCTTTAATGCCGTCAACGGAGGAGAGGATTCCTGTTGCTTCATAAGGCATATAGACGATTTTGTTATTTTCGCCGCTTGTTATTGCCTGCATTGTTTCCAAATATTTCATCGCAACCAGATATTGATCGGGCTTTCCTTTGTCTGCGAGTGCCGCGATAATACGTCCGATAGCTTCTTTTTCTGCATCAGCTTCAATAACTCTTGCCTGTGCAATACCTTCGGCTTTTAAAATAGCTGCCTGCTTTTCACCTTCAGCTTGATTGATTGCGGCTTCTTTTTGACCTTCTGCTTTAAGAATTGCTGATTTTTTCTGCCCTTCAGCTTCCAAAATCGCAGCACGGCGGTCGCGTTCGGCTTTCATTTGTTTTTCCATTGCGGATTGAATGTCCGACGGAGGAATAATGTCTTGAAGTTCAACGCGGTTAACCTTTACACCCCATTTATTTGTTGCCTCGTCAAGTATGGCGCGCAATTCGTTGTTGATTTTGTCGCGCGATACAAGTGTTTCGTCCAAATCCAGCTGACCGACGAGGTTTCTCAGGGTGGTCTGGGTTAATTTTTCTATCGCGTCAGGAAGATTTTGGATTTCGTAGACGGCGCTTTTCGGGTCAATAATCTGGAAATATAAAAGCGCATTAATACTTATGGATACATTATCTTTGGTGATTACTGTTTGTCTTGGAAAATCATAAACCGATTCTCTTAAGTCGATTTTAGAACGCTCTTTTATATAAGAATATGTTGAACCGTCAAGTCCTCTTTGTGTGACTTTCCAGGATATGCCTCTTGGAGCTTCCAAAATAGGAATTATGTAATTCAGACCTGATTCAAGTGTTCTGTCGTATTTACCTAATCGTTCAACTATCACGACTTCTGCCTGCTGAACAATTATTACGCCTTTTATAATAAATATTACTGCTGCAATGACTAAGATTAATAAAAATAAACTCATTTTATTCCCTTTCTTTAACGTACATTATTAAACTTTCATTTTTTTCAATGATAACTTCTTTACCTTCCGGAATTTCGTGGTCAGAACGTGCTTCCCATCTTTCGTCATAGAGCGAAATGACGCCGCTTTCGGGAGTTACTGTTTCAATGACTTTTGCGGTTTTTCCAATGTATTTTGCTGCAAGTCCTGTTTCTTGATTTTTTTGTGTTTTTTTGACAAGAAGCGGCCGCAAAAACAGTAAAGAAAGCAATGACACCGCTACAAAGATTATTATAAGCGTGTACCAGTTCGTAATATAGATTGCGCATACCGACGCAATAAAAGCTCCGACCGCAAAGTTAAGAAAAAACATCGCAGGAACTGTCATCTCAAGTATTATAAATAATAACCCTAATGCAGCCATAACATGCCATGCAGCCATAACAACTCTCCTTTTTTATAAAGTTTATCATATTATTTATACGTGGTCAATATTCAATATGTAGACATTTGTCGGAAATTTTTGCATAACCTCCGTAAGGAAGTGTTAGTTTTTGCGTCGCATGCGTGATTTTTAACCCGCCGATGACAGGAATATTCAGTCTTTTGCCTATTTCTTCAAATAGTTCATCAAGCCGGGCAGGCATGTCTGTATCCAGAAAATCACCTAAAACCATGCCTTTTATATTTTTAGTAAATTTATCAATATTTATTAATTGAGTCATCATTTTGTCGATTTTGTATGCCTGTTCTTTTATATCTTCAGCAAAAAAGATAAAATTTTCATCAGGTATAAAATTCTGACCGCAAAGAGATACAATAGTCGCAAGATTTCCTCCCCACAAAATCCCCTCAGCGCTGCCTGTGTTGTATATTTTGGCAGTGTCGGCTTTGTAAGTTAATTGATTGGATGTAAGAGTTTTAAAAAATGAATTCATAGTAAATTCATCAGGAACTTCACGTCCGAAATCCCCTGCTGCCATTGGGCCGTGATACGTTATCAGGTTTGAATTTTTCAAAAACATTGCACAAAGAGCCGTAATGTCCGAATACCCGCAAAAAATCTTTGGATTTTGCCGGATTAAATCGTAATTAATTTTTTTGATAAGCCTGATTGCGCCATAGCCGCCGCGCATGCAGATTATGGCCTTGATTTCGGGTTTTTGGAAAAATTTATGAAGTTCGTCAAGCCTTTTTTCGTCTTTTCCTGCCATTCCGTGAAATTCATCAAGCGCATTATCGCTAAAAATAACATTATAGCCGTGTTCCTCAAAGAATTTTTGCGCACGTAAAAGACTTTCGTTATCCTCTGACGCGCCTGATGTCGCAAGAATTCCGATTGTGTCGCCTTTTTTTAATTTTTCAGGTTTAATTAAGTTCATAAATTATTGTCCTTTTTGGCTATGTTTTGCTATAATTATATCATGAATGATAAATATATACCGTTATATCGCAAATATCGCCCGCAAAAGCTGGATGAGCTTGTGGGGCAGGATCATATTAAAAATGCTTTGACAAATGCGATTGAGCTTAACAAAATTTCGCACGCGTATTTGTTTACAGGTCCCAGAGGCACCGGGAAAACATCTACTGCCAGAATTTTTGCAAAATCTTTGAACTGTAAGAACGGCCCTACTATTAACCCTTGCGGTGTGTGTGAGAGTTGTGTGGATATTACAAATGCTGTTCCTATGGATGTTATTGAAATTGATGCCGCAAGCAACAGAAAAGTTGAGGATACTCAAAATATTTTAGAAAAAATTCTCTATGCACCGGTTTACGGCAAATACAAAATCTATATTATTGATGAAGTCCATATGTTATCAAATACGGCGTTTAATTCTTTGTTGAAAACACTTGAAGAACCGCCGGAAAACGTTATTTTTATACTTGCTACAACAGAAGTTCATAAAGTCCTTGACACCATAAAGAGCCGCTGTCAGAGGTTTGATTTCAGAAGAATTACAACTGATGATATTGTAAAACATTTGAGATATATCTCTGACAATGAAAAAATTAATATAACTGATGAGGCTTTATTTACGATTGCCAAAAATTCGGCCGGCGGAATGCGCGACAGTATTGCGTTATTGGATCAATTGAGTATTCTGGGCGGCAAAGATGCGATTACAACCGATGATATTAATCAGCTGCTCGGAAGAATTTCATTTGATGTTTTGAATAAACTTTCGGATGCTCTTGTGGCTTCAAATCCGCAATCGGCGCTTGAAATGCTTGAAAACATCTACAATTCCGGGAATGAGCCGGTCCAGATTTTGTCTAATCTGCTGGATTATTTGAAAAATCTTTTGATTGTAAAAAATTGCCGTGAGGATATTATTTTTGAACTTACTCAGTTGAATGAAGCGCAGCTTGGTGCGTTGAAAGTGCAGTCTTCAAAAATTGAAACCCAGCAAATCATGTCGCTTGTTGACAAATGTGCTGAGTATATAAAGGAAATTAAATTGACAAATAATCCGAGATTGTGGCTTGAAGTAGGGATTATTGATCTTGCAAATTTGACAGAAAATACTAAGCTTGAGGATCTGCAAAAAAGGCTGACTGAACTTGAAGCGGGGTACACGCCCAAGACCTCTGTTTATAATACCGCGCAGGCACCGGTTACAAAGCCGGAAATTTCTGCTAAATCCGTGATTAAAAAAGAATTTAAACCCGAAAAAATCGAAAAAGAAGAAATAACTGTCACTCATCAGCCTGAGGAAAAACAAATAACGCATGAAAACTCAGAAGATTTTTCTCCTATGCCGAAAGCTCAAAGTATTGATAAATCTACTGATATTGCGACTCTGTGGGGTACATTACTTGATAATATTACAAGTCTGCCTACTAAATCTTTGCTTAGACAATGGGCGAATCCTGTCGAGTTAACTCCAGAAAAGGTTGTGATAAGTATTAATAGTGAAAATCTTTTGAAACAGTTTGTCGAAGGTAATAAGCGAAAAGTATTGGCTGATGCCGTAAATACTGTGTTCAATCATACGAATATTGTTGTTCGTCTGCCGCAGCCCGATGACAAAACTTTGGAAGGTAAAATTCCTGTCCCAAAGTCTAAAGCGGCGTCATTGCCGCCACCGCCTAAAAGTTTTGAACCGCCGGCCGATGATTTACCGGCACCTGAGGAAATTGAGGTGATAAAAGAAGAAGCCGAACAAAAGCCTCAGAATTTTCATTCAATGCGGTCTGACATGGTTAATATGGTCGCAGATTTGTTTGAAGGGAAGTTTTTAGATTAAATACCATCCGCCGTAGCCTACTACATTGGAATTATCTTTGTTTGTTTTTGCTGAATTTGTATGTCCTGTACGGATAAATTCAAGATTGTTTTGTTTTGCAAATTCTATTCCTGCGCAAATTCCTACTGCTCCGTCTGCAAGTTCTATGTCTAAATCTTGAATTTGTTTCCTCTCAATCATTCGGGAAGTTTGTTCATCCAGTTTGATATTCTCTCTTTCAGGCACATATCTGCTTAAATTCGTAACAATTACAGCAGGTTCGGGGCCTATCAAAATTGATTTGTAATCTTCGCAGCCGTAAATAACCGGTGTTATGGATGCCTCAGGAAAAAGATATTTGATAATCGGCAACTGGCATGTTAGAGTGGTTTCGGTCTTGAAAATTTCATTATTAACATCCAAATTTGCTGCCTTAATTTTTAAATTACCAAATGGCGTTTCAAAATAGCTTGCATTACAGGTTACGGCACCGTAAATTTTATTGTATACAGCGGGTGCAATCACTTTAATATTTTTAACATCAGGATTAATTGTACCGTATGCACTGAATGTTATATCCGCTATGTATTCGTATGCTGCGTGCGGGACTATAATAAGTTTCGAATCAAGCGTACTGTCAGTTTTTTTGTATAGTTTAAAAAGGTTGTGAAGCGATTCTTTTGTGTCAAAAAGCCCTTTGTATGACGGGATAATTTTCATAAAAGTATTATGGCAGCTTTATGTATTTTTATCTATCGGATAGCAGGTTAGTAAGATATCGGGGTCGAAAAATTTAACGCTGTCGATTTTATAGTTTGTGCATTCTGAGATTTTAGAAATTTTTCTGTAGTCAAAGCATGATTTTGCACTGTTGTCGCCGGTTATTTTCGGGGCGATAAATTGGTAGATTTTATCGGCATATTTGAGTGCTTTGCCGTTGAGCTTGCCTCCGCATTCGATTAGAACACTCATTATCCCGAGTTCATACAGTTTTTTAAATACAAATTCAAGACTGATTTTGCCGTCTTTGACCGGTGTTTTTATAAAATTTATGTCCCCTGTAGTGCCGTCTTCTTTTTCGTTAAAAACGTAGATATTGCCCTGTTTATATATTTGAGAATTTAAGTCTGTTTTTAGTTCCCGGTCAAGAATAATTTTTTTTCTGTGTTCCATTTTGGGATTATCGGCAATAACCGTTGTTGAGCTTGTCATAATTGCATCGTAGCGTCTGCGGATTTTATACACTTCTTCCCGTGCATTTTCAGACGTAATCCATTTGGAAGAACCTGCAGATGTTGCTATTTTACCGTCAAGAGTTGTGGCGGTTTTTATGGCAACAAAAGTTTTTTTATCGTTTATGTTTTTTATGAAAATTTCATTAAGTTTTTTGCATTCATCTTCCAAAACTCCGGCTATAACGTCAATACCAGCATTTTTAAGTTTATCAATTCCGTTTACAACAGGGTTTGGGTCAAGCATTCCTATAACAACGTGTTTTATGCCTTTTTCGATAATAATATCCGTGCAGGGGGGAGTTTTGCCGAAATGTGAACAGGGTTCAAGGTTTACATAAAGTGTGTCGCCGTCCCCTTTATTTATTTTCAAAAGCGCGTCGCGCTCTGCGTGGTTTTCTCCGTATTTTTTGTGATATCCGGTTGCGATTATATTATCGAATTCGTCGGTTATAACACATCCCACAAGCGGATTTGGTGAAGTTTTTCCTTCTGCCTGCTTCGCAAGTTCTATACATTTTTCCATATATTTTTGTTGCATAATTGTATTTTATCGTAAAATGTGGTAAATTTAAAGAAAATGTAAAGGAGTATTATTATGGTAGATATCAAATACATTGGTCACAGTGCGTTTCAGATTACAAACGGTGAAAATGCTGTACTTATTGATCCTATGGTTAAGCAAAATTCAAAGTACGACTGGAAAAAAGAACCGGTTAGAGATATTTTGTTAACCCATGCGCATGGAGATCATTTGGGCCAGGCCATTGAGATTGCAAAAGATTTGGATATAGAAATTACGGCAGTGCCGGAGCTTGCGGCATATTGCAGAGAACAGGGCGCAAAGGCAAAATCTATATCATTAGGCTGCTGGCTTCAATACAGCTGGGGTCGTGCGATATTTTTGCCTGCATTTCATTCAAGTTCGCTTCCTGATGGACGTTACGGCGGATGTCCCGCAAGCATATTTCTGGATGTCGCAGGCGCAAGAATTTATCATGCCGGTGATACTTGTTTGAACGGCGAGATGAAAACTATTAAAGAACTATATGCCCCTCAAATTGCGATGCTTCCTATCGGCGGAAATTATACAATGGATGTTGAACACGCTGCGATTGCGGCTAAATGGCTTGGGGTTAAGACGGTTATCCCGATGCACTATGGTACATTCCCGGAAATTGAAGCTGATGTTGAAAGGTTTATCAAACTTGTCAATATGAACAATACCTCAGTAGGTGTTTTAGATCCTGAAAAAATATAGTATTAAGTGAGGCATTATGAATATTTTATTTGTTATAGACAGAGTTGAACTTAAGTATTTTGAGTTCAATGATTTGGTAACTGATTTTTGGTTGATAAAAGAATTTTTGTTACGCGGAAATGAGGTTTTTATCACGACTATTGATAAATTATCCTTGAAATCCGGTATTCCTTACGCCTCTGGCTTTGATTCTTACGAAAAAGACAGAAATATATTTTTTGACAAAACAAAAGAATATACCAGAAAAATTGAGGATTTTCAGCTTGTAATGTTCAGACCTGATCCGCCGGTTGATTTGGATTATATTAATGCCACATATATTTTGGATTTTGTCGACAGAGAAAAAACATTTATTCTAAACGATACAAAGGCAATCCGTGACTTTAACGAAAAACTTCATGCAGTTTTGTTTAATGATTTGATGCCGAAAAATATTGTGACGGCGTCGCGGGCTGAAATACTTGAATTTCTGGCTGAAAATAACGAAATTATTTTGAAGCCTTTGAACAAATGCTTTGGCTCCGGCGTAATGTATTTGAAAGACGGCGATAAAAATACATCTGTTATTATAAATTCCGTAACAAATAACGGCACAAATACGGTTATGGTGCAAAAATATCTCCCGTCTGCCGTATTCGGTGACAAGAGAGTTTTGATAATCGGCGATACGGTATATGATTATTGTGTGAGAAAACTTCCGAGCAACAACGATTTCAAATTCAATGAGCATAAGGACGATTGTCTAAAAAAAGACGTGCTGTCAGTTTCTGAAAAAGAAAAATTTACTTGTCTTGCGCGTGAGCTTAATAAACGCGGAATTTATATGGCTGGTCTTGACGTTGTGGATGGTAAAATTCTTGAGGTTAACGTTACAAGTCCCTGCTATTTTATAAGGGAAATTAATAACGCGTTTAATATTCAATTTGAAAAAATTATTGCTGACGAAATTTTTTCTTTAACTGACTCAAAATTATTTCATAAAGTTTTGTAAAAATAATTGTGTGTTGTTAGACAAAATATATATTTAGGGATATCCTAAAGCTAAGGAGAAAATATTATGCCTTTTGTTCATTCCATTAAATATGCATTCGGGTTATCAAACGTAAAAATTTCACGTAGACTTACGTCTTACTCAAAGCATTACCTTGCCAACATGCCGCAGGTAGAAGAATTTGCCAAGAAAAATAATCTTTATTTGAATTTTGTACCGTCTAAAAATAAAAAAATAGCGTCTATGGCTGAAATGCAGGTGAAAACATCTGAATACAAGCATGTTTCGTCAGTTCCTGAATATGCTGTAAAAAACAATACAGGCGATGCGGTTTATATACCTGTTGAAAAAACATTATTTAAAACGAATGTTTTTGACAGCAGATCCGAAATTTTAAATAAGCTCGCAAATTTTGTTAAAGATTTACGCTCTTGAAAAAACTTCAACGTCAATATCGTCAAACGTGTTTGTGTTAAAGTATGCGCATGAGGCAACCATTGCTGCGTTATCCGTGCAGTATTTCATTAAAGGAGCGTTAACTCTGTAGCCTTCTTCTTCAAGTGAGAATATTTTTCTTCTGATTTCAGAATTAGCAGCGACTCCGCCCGCGATTACAACCTGTTTGTAACCGTTTTCTTCAAGTGCTTTTTTAACCTTTTTGAATAATGTTGATGAAACGCATTCCTGAAAACTTGCGCAGATGTCGTTTACAGGGAGTTCCTGCCCGTCAAAAGATTTAACAAGTCTTAATACAGCTGTTTTTAACCCGCTGAAGCTGAAATTATAACCGTCAACTTTTGCTTCCGGAAGTTTAAAAGCGTGCGGGTTGCCTTCTTTTGCAAGTTTATCCAAAACAGGTCCTCCCGGATACGGCAGACCTATGAGCCGTGCAACTTTGTCATAAGCTTCTCCGACTGCGTCGTCTATAGTTTCACCGATAATTTTTTGTTCGGAATATGATTTTACATCAATAATTTGTGTATGTCCTCCGCTTATTAAAAGCGCGATATAAGGCGGTTTGAGATCTGTATCAATATAATTTCCGCACAGGTGCGCGTTCAAATGGTTTACCCCGATAAAAGGTTTATCATACACAAGCGCAAGCGCTTTTGCTGCATTCAAACCTACTAAAAGGCATCCCACAAGGCCCGGTCCGACGGTTCCTGCAAAGGCCGTTATATCTTCCGGTTTTATATTCGCCTGCTTAAAAGATTCTTCTATTACCACATTTATGGATTCCAAATGTTCACGTGCAGCAATTTCAGGAATTACACCGCCGTATTTTTCGTGGGTCTTAATCTGGGATGCCACAACGTTTGATATAACTTCACGGCCGTTTTTTACGATTGCGCACGCTGTTTCATCACAGCTTGATTCTATCGCCATAATATAATTGTCATAACCGCTTTCAGGTCCTATTATTACCGGTTTTTCCGTAAGTAATGTATTTTTTATCATTTTCATAGTATTATTGTAATACAAAGAGGAAAATAAATGCAATTTTTAGACAAAACCGGAATAAAAATTATTTCAGGACGAGGCGGAAACGGTATGGTTGCCTGGCGTCGCGAAAAATATGTAGATAAAGGCGGCCCGGCAGGCGGGGACGGCGGTTCCGGCGGTGATGTCTATTTGATTGCGGACGAAAATATGTCAACGTTGATGGATTTTAAATATAAATCTGTATTTAAAGCAGAAAACGGCGAAAACGGCAGTATTAAAAATATGCATGGCAAATGTGCTAAAGATTTAGTGATAAAAGTTCCTGTGGGAACGGTTGTCAGAGATTTGAAAACCGGTAAGGCCATTGCTGATTTAACAGAACACGAACAAAAAGTTCTTGTTGCCAAAGGCGGCAGAGGCGGCAGGGGAAATGCAAGATTCGCAACCGCTCAAAAACGTGCCCCGCAGTTTTGTGAACCGGGAGAACCGGGCATTGAACGCGAACTTGAGCTCGAATTGAAATTAATTGCGGATGTCGGGCTTTTAGGTATGCCGAATGCAGGAAAATCAACACTTATAAGCAGAATTTCTTCCGCCAAACCCAAAATCGCCGATTATCCTTTCACTACATTAATTCCTAATCTGGGCGTGGTGAAAAAACGCTCGGGTGACGGTTATGTGGTTGCAGATATTCCGGGTTTGATTGAAGGTGCGTCTGAAGGTGTCGGGCTGGGGCATGAATTTTTGCGTCATATTGAACGCTGCCGTTTTCTTGTCCATCTTGTTGATATTACGGCAGACAACCCTTTTAGAAATTATGAAATAATTATTTCAGAGCTTGAAAAACATTCCGAAAAGCTTGCTAATCTATATCAAATTGTTGTTTTGAATAAAATTGACGCGGTTGATAAAGCAATACAGGATGAATTGTCGGCTGAGTTTAAAAAAGCCGCAAAGGACGTTTTCCTTATTTCTGCCGTAACAGGCGAAAATCTTGATAAACTGCTTGATTTTATGGCGGTTAAAGTGGATGAGATTGAGCATCACGTATCAGATATTGTTGTGGAAGAAGATTTTGCTGCTTATAATAATGACGATAGTGCTTTTGAAATTTATAAAACTGCAAAAGACACATACATTGTGGACGGCGGCAAAATAAGACGGCTCGCGGCGGTTACGGATGCAAGAAATACCGAACAGATTATTAGGCTGCAAAATATTCTTACCGGCATGGGTGTATTTGAGGAGCTGAAAAAACAAGGTGTAAAAGACGGCGACACAATCGTCATAGGTCACCTTGAAATGGAATATTTTGATGATAAAATGTATTCAGGAGGGTAGAAATGGCAGATATGATTAGTATGGATCTCGGGGGGGGGCGACCCTTTTAACCGCTCGTAGAGGAAGTTTCGAAGGTATCTATTGGAAAAAGATACTAAGATACTATGGCACTAAGGCACTAAGAAGTAACAGTCGGGTTAGTAAACTGCAAAAGTCGGGACAACGCACTGGGCATTGGAGGAATTTGTCTTGTCATCCTGAGGCGATAGCCGAAGGATCTCAAAAAATGCGACCCCGTCCCCGAATTTCAAACACTCGCAAGCTGGTGTTGAAATTCAACCCCCGCCCTCAAGGTGAGGGGTAAGCCCCTTGTGCGATGCACACAGAAAACACTTATTCCATTATTCCCCTACTACCTTATTTACTTCAAAAAAAGCAGCTTTTACTCTTGCCGAAGTCTTAATTACTCTTGGCATAATCGGTGTTGTGGCAGCCATGACAATTCCGACTTTGATATCAAATATGCAGGATTTTGTCTATAAAAACGCCTATAAAGCAGCATTCAGCGACGTAAATCAGGCATTCAAGATGCTGTTGGCCGACGGAACTTCTTTGCAAAAAATTGTTTTTATAAATGATGAAGAAGGTAATCCAAAGCCTGGTTATTCCCCTAATTATGCTGAAAACTTTAAAATCCTGGCAAAATATTTTAAAGCAACCAAAACGTGTTTTGATAGAGAATACGGTGACATCTGCTGGAAATGCAAAGACGCTGAGCAGGCATATATTACTCATGTTGACGAAAATTTTAAAGGTACAATCGTATGTCAGGGGGAATATTCGTTTATTGACGCTCAAGGCCGCAATTGGAAGATGTATTCAAGTAATGAACCGGTATTTTTAGTCGATACTAACGGTTTTAAAGGTCCGAATCAACTCGGAAAAGACAGATTCGGGTTTGCAATGTCAGCAAACAATTCGTCACCGTATTCGGATTCTGTGCCGGATATGGTAAAACCAAGCATGAATCATGATATCACGATAAAAGAGCGCTGGTGCCCTTCAGGGAAATGTTATTATATTACATGGCTTTACGGCAGATCAAGATTATAATGTACTTGCTTTTTTAGTGAAAATTTGTTATCCTTAAAATCAAGGGGTGTAACATGAAGTGCTACAAATCAAGATGGATATTAACTTCAACGGGCGATGTGCTTGAAAATATGGCGCTGGTAGTTGATGAAGGCAAGTTTGTTGAAATTATTCCGAATGATGAAACTTCAAAATTTGAAGAAAAATTTGTCAAAGATCTCGGAAATTCAGTCGTTACGCCGGGATTTATCGACATGTTCACCCAGTATCAGTATACGGATATCGGAAAAATAAAGCCCTGCGGCGTTAAAAATAATTTGAAAAAATTCTTTCAGACAATTGCAAAAAAATATACCTTTGCTGGCGTAAAACCTGATAATTACAGCTTAAAATGGGCAAATATTCTGAGCGATTATTTTGTTTTAGACAGGTATGAAAAAATTCAATCTTTTAAAGACGGTCTGGCAGCTTCCGTTAAAGCCGGCACTACATGTATTGCTCAGGTTTCAAAAGAGGATAAGTATTTTGAAATTATAAATAAAACTCCTATTAAAAACTATATGTTTTTTGAGGTTTTTGCGGACAGCTCCGACAAAAGTAAGAAAAAATTCAAGGCTTTGCGAGATAAGGTTGAAAATTACGTATTCCATAAAGGCGAAAATACCCACATCGGAATTATGCTTCATTCAATTCCGGGTGTGCATAAAAAATTATGGGAATTGTTTTCCAAATACTGCCGCAAGCATAACATGCTTTTGATGACACGTTTTGCTGAAGCTCAGGACGAAATGGAATGGCTGGAGCACGGATTTTCCGATATTGATTTATTGCATAAATTTATGGGATTTAGAAAAATTACACCGTACAAGCGTATGGAAGATCCTGTTAAATATCTTGATGATTTGAAAGTTTTAACTAAAAAGGTTATTGCTGTCAATGCGAATTACGTAAATGACAGCCAGCTTGAAGAACTTGCTGAAACAGGCGTTAAATTTGTTTATCAGCCCAGATACAGCGAGGAAATCTGCAATAAAAAACTTGATTTTTCAACTGTTTTGAAATATTTCGGGAAAAATTTCGGGTTCTCTTCTCAAAGTTTCAAGCTTGAAAAAGATTACAGCCTTTTAAAACTTGCAGTTGAATGCAACAGTGAAAATCAGCTTGATGTTATTGAACTTTTGAAATATTTGACGATTTATCCTGCAAAAATTTTAAGGCTTGATCATGTCACAGGTTCCATAGAAGTCGGCAAAGATGCTGATTTCAATGTGTTTAAGCTTGATGACGGCGAGGATTACAGAGCAATTGTTAACAAATACATGCCGTATTCAACATATTCTAAAGGACGAAAAATCGTAAAACGCGGGGACATTAGATTTAGTTTATGACAATAATTTGTGAAAAATTTACAGTACATACTAAAGGTAATACTGATATTATCGATGTTACTAACGAGGTGAAAAATCTTGTATACAGGCATTCATTGAAAGATGCGGTTGTATATGTGTATGTCGCCGGCAGCACTGTTTCAATTACAAATATTGAGTATGAACCTGGTTTGTTAAAAGATTTGCCGGAAATTTTGGATAAAATTGTGCCGGTTAATAAAGAATATCATCATGATGAGATGTGGCATGATGGAAACGGTTATTCTCATATCAGAGCTTCAATTGTAGGTAATTCTACAATGGTGCCTCTATTGGAAGGAGCTTTGCAATTAGGGCAGTGGCAGCAAATCGTGTTGGTAGATTTTGATAATAAAGCGAGGACCAGAACAGTTCATGTCCAGATTTTGTGTTAATAAATTTCATACGGCATTTACTCTTGCGGAAGTTTTGATAACACTTGGTGTTATCGGAATTGTTGCCGCAATGACTATTCCGACATTGATTAAGGATTACAAGCGCGTTGTAACAATTACAAAATTGAAAAAAACTTATTCGGTTTTGCAGCAGGCTATTCAAAAAACCGTAGCAGATAATTTGGGTTATTCATACGTTGATTTTGAGGACGGTAATAATGAAAGTATGAAAAATTGGTATAATTATTATTTGAAACCTAATTTACGTATACAAAAAGACTGTCTGGATGACACTCCGGGCTGCTGGCATAAGGAAGGCGTCACTAAACAATTGAACGGTCAGACTGCGATTTGGGATGAAGGCACTAAAGGAATTGGCGGTAATATAATTGTTTTTCAAACGCTTGATAATGTTTATGTTAATATGGACGGTGCCAGTGCGCAGGATATTGAAGATAATTTCGGAGTTGAAATGGATAAAGCCGGGCTTGTTATGCATGTTGATGTAAATGGTGATTCCGGCCCGAATGTTATCGGACGAGATATTTTTGTGTTTGTGTTTAATAACAGAAATCTTTTGCCGGCAGGTTCGGACAAATCTAATGACGAAGTTGATGCTGATTGTTCAGACGGCGGGCGCGGTTATTATTGTTTTTCTTATATTATTCGACATAATTGGGAAATTAATGACGACATGATTTTAAGATAAATAAGAGCCTATAAAGCTTTTTTGAGTTAACTAGGCGGGTCTGGGTATACATTATTAAAATGGCTGGCTGCATACCGGCGATATGTTAACTAAGCGGGTTTGGGTATACATTATTTAATCCCGAAAAAATAAGTTTGAACGATTAATGTTGTTTGATACACTCTACCCCTAAATTATGGCTTGTAAAGTTCAAACCCTCTTTCGGAAAGAGGGTTTGAAAAATTTTATTCAAGTATCCAGCCATTGGTTAAGTCTACCTGAACAGGTTTTAAAAGTTTCAGGTCAACTGTCCCTTGTGCCGGAACTTCAAGTTTTTCGCCTTTGAAACAGAATCTTACAAACTTCATAAACCAATTGCGGTCTTTTTTAATATTCGCGACTGCGCTAAAATTTGTTGTCTGGTCGTTATTTGTTGTTATGAGTGAATTGTCCAGCACCAGTACGCCGTTTCTTACAAACCATCTTCCTGGTCTGACGTCAATCAATTGACCTTTAAGGGTCGCCCCTTTATTTACAAGTATAAATTTTTCTTTTGTTACGTAATTTTGAGCAGCAACACCAGCGAACAAATCGCCCGGTTCAGACGTTTGAGAACTTATGTATTTGGTTAATTCAACCGGAACAATTGAACCGGCCGGAATTGTACCGATGCTTCCTTGAACTGTCGCATTCTCAATAACAAAGCCGTCACCGGTTTTCTTTCGCATTGCTTCTGCTAGTTTTGCATTAGGATTTAATTTAGCCTGCTCCATCATTTTGAATAATATTGCGGCAACTTCCGCACGTGTTGCAGGTCTTTCGGCTTCGACTTTCGCCTTATCGGCACTTGGCATAATTACCATCATGCCTAAAATTTCGGCCTTTCCTGCAGGTATTAAAAACCATTCCGGAATTGTGTGTGTGTCTATATACATTTTTTCAAGAACTTCTTTTGCTTTTTGTTCGCTAATTTGTTCTGTTGTCAGTGCATTTACGGCTACTGACAAAGATTCGGCTCTTGAAACACTGTCATCGGGTCTAAAAAGGTCGCCTTCTTTTGGCACTGATACAAGGTCAAAATATATTGCCTTTTGTATTGCATCATAAGCCCAGTATTCCGTAGTTATGTCTGAAAAACTGACCGGCTGCACTACTTTTGTATTTTGTTGACCGAGTGCCTTTATCGCCATTGACGCAAATTCCGCACGTGTTACATTGTCGTCAGGTTTGAATGTCCCGTCAGGATAACCTACGATTACACCCTGTTCGGACAGTTCTTTAATTTGCGCTGCTGCCCAGTATTCGTCTGCTACATCCGGAAATGCGTTCGCTGCCGTAATTGTTAAAGCAGCGGCAATTAACGATAATAACCCTTTGAATGTTCTTTTCATATAATTTTACTCCTATATACTGACATTATTTATAATACAGTTAATCGTACTATCTTTCAATTGATTGTAAACATTAGTTAATATTTTGTCCGAACGGCTAAAGTTTTGTCAGGAAAATCCGATATAATATTTGAAAGGATGCCTTTATGGGATTTAACGTTAATAATATCGGTAAAATGTTTGGTACGGGTGAAGTTTCCGCAGCTAAAAACATAAAAGGTCAAGAAAGTATTAACAGTGTGTTTACAGGCGGAGGACGTAACAAATTTGTTCCGAATACTTCATTTACTGCTGAAGAACAGCATATTTTAGGTATTTTTGCATCCGTTCAGGATAATATCTTGATTGAAGAATAATATTTCTTAATATTTTTGTTACGCACTTATCTTTCATGTTATATTTAAGTGTTATTTTTACACGAAAGAGGTGCTATTATGAGAATTGGTATTTTAGGTTATGGCAATTTGGGCAGAGGTGTTGAGGCTGCAGTCAGACAAAATCCTGATATGGAACTTGTTGCGGTGTTTACACGCAGAAATCCTGAAAGTGTTAAAATTAAAACTGAGTCAGCAAAAGTTTTGTGTGTTGATGCAATGGAAAATTGGAAAGACAAAATAGATGTTTTAATTCTTTGCGGCGGCAGTGCTACAGATTTGCCCGTGCAAACTCCAAAATACGCAAAAATGTTTAATTGTATTGATAGTTTTGACACTCACGCAAATATTCCGGTTCATTTTGAAAATGTTGACAAATCTGCGAAAGAAGGCGGTAAGGTAGCAATTATTTCAGTTGGTTGGGATCCCGGTTTATTCTCATTGAACAGAATGTATGCAAATGCAATTTTACCTGAAGGTAATGATTATACCTTCTGGGGCAGAGGTGTAAGTCAGGGACATTCGGATGCAATCAGGCGTGTTAAAGGCGTTAAAGACGGCAAACAGTATACCGTTCCTGTTGAAAAAGCTATTCAAGCGGTTAAAAATGCTGAAAATCCAATGCTTTCCACTCGTGAAAAACATACAAGAGAATGTTTTGTAGTCTTGGAAGATGGTGCTGATTCGATACAGGTTGAACACGATATAGTTACGATGCCGAATTATTTTGCAGATTATGACACGACCGTTCATTTTATCTCAGAAGAAGAATTTAAGAAAAATCACAGCGGCATTCCGCACGGCGGTTTTGTTTTGCGCTCAGGCGTAACCGGGTTAAATAAAGACGAAAAACACATTATTGAATACAGTTTGAAGCTTGATTCAAACCCCGGATTTACCTCAAGCGTTTTGGTTGCATATGCGAGAGCTGCTTTTAGAATGTATAAAGAAGGTCAAACCGGCTGCAAAACCGTTTTTGATGTCCCGCCGGCTTACTTAAGCCCCAAATCTGCGGAAGAATTAAGAAAAACTATGTTATAATAAAAGAGGTATTCCAAAAGGAATACCTCTTTTGAGTTAAAAAAAATTTCTTTTAAGGTTGTGTGTACGTAAGGAATATTATGGAATGGATTATTTTATTAATTGCAGGATTGTTTGAGATAAGCTGGGCAATAGGCTTAAAACTGTCACATGGCTTTACTCAGCCAGTTGCAACTGTAGTTACAATAATTTGTATGGTCGCAAGTTTTTATTTTCTTGCACTTGCTCTTAAAAGCCTGCCTCTTGGAACTGCTTATGCAATTTGGACAGGAATAGGCACACTCGGAACAGTCATACTCGGTATAATTTTATTCAAGGAACCAGTAACAGTATTGAGACTGTTGTGTATTGGTTTGATTATTTGCGGTATAACCGGTTTAAAATTAATTTCAAATTAAATAAGTTATCGCAAGTGTCTTTAGTCCATAAAAAAGCTCCACTGTTGGTGGAGCTTTTTTATGGAGCGGGAGACGAGGCTCGAACTCGCGACATCTTCCTTGGCAAGGAAGCATTCTACCACTGAATTACCCCCGCATTTTCTGCCGTATTTTTATTATACATGAGCAATTTTTTTTTGCAAGTCTTTTTTTTATGCTGCAGCATTTTCCTCTGTATTATTGTCTAATGACTTTATGTTTACAGTGACTCTGTCCCTGAAACTGTGTTCAATTTCATTTACCAGATCATTACACGAATCTACCCAGAACATAGACGCCGCAAGGATTTTTACCTCGCCTAGTTCGTCCCTTAATTTTAGCATTACAGGATCTGAACCAGCATATTTACATAAAATTTGCTTCAGAAATACCAGTTCTTCATATCTTAAATCATCTTTTAACTCTATAGTGAAAATATTTGAATTATCAACAGGCTTAACACTGTCAATTATAATTGAAGGTGCTTCTTCTTCGTTACGCCTGTTTACTTTGCCTGAAATGATTACCCGTTGTTCAGGCTCCAAAAATGTCCCGAATTCTGCAATTTTGCCGTTAAAACATATTGTCTCAATTTTTCCGGACAAATCCTCAACCGTTACAAATCGGATGAACTTCGTCGGATCTTTTTTTGTCGGAATTTGTCTTGTTGTCGTTATAAGACCGCATATTGTTACGACTTTATCATTCGGTAATTCAGGTATATCTGAAATTTTATGCGTCATTAAAAACGGCAATTTGTCGCGTATTGTTGAAAGCGGGTGGCTGGTTATGTAAAATCCCAAAAATTCCTTTTCAAATATTTGCAGCTGACGCTGGTCAAATTCTTCGTCACTGCCCGCAAGCTGGAATTGTGTACCTGAAAAATCTTCGTTATCTTCCAACCCGGCAAATAAACTTACTTGACCGAGTTCTTTTGCCTGAGCTTCTTTATTCGCTGTGGCTACTATATATTCCATGTTCTCCAAAAGCTGTTTTCTGCTTTTTTCAATATTTGAAAATGCGCCGGATTTTATTAATCCTTCAAGCACGCGTTTATTTGTGCATTTTTGATCAACTCTTTTACAAAAATCATAAATTGATTTAAATTCGCCGTTTTCTTCACGTTCCTTTATAATACTTTCAACAACGATGTCGCCAACCTGTTTTATGGAGGCTAGTCCGAATCTTATGTTATCCCCGTCTGGTGCAAATTCTGCATAGGATTTGTTAATATCCGGAGGCATGACTTTTATACCGTTTTTCTGTGCTTCTTCTATATATAACTGGGTTTTGTCCTGATCACCGGAAACGCTTGACAAAAGGCAGGATAAATATTCTACCTTATAATGGCATTTGAGGTATGCTGTTTGATATGCAACAAATGCATACGCTGCGGAGTGCGACCTATTAAAGCAGTATGAGGCAAATTTTTCAATCTGTTCAAACAAAGCTGCCGCATCTTTTGCATTCATTCCGTGTCGTGCGGCGCCTTCTATGAATTTGCCTTTCTGCTGGGCCATTTCATCAAGTTTCTTTTTACCCATCATTCTGCGTACCATATCAGCTTGCCCAAGCGTATAGTCCGCAAGAACCTGAAATACCTGCATAATCTGTTCCTGATATACAATTGTTCCGTAGGTATCTTTTAATACGGGTTCCAACAGAGGATGTGCATAGGTTATTTGCTGCTCGCCGTGTTTTCTTTTTACAAAATCCTCTACCATGCCGGATTCTAAAGGACCCGGTCTGAATAACGCTACAAGTGCACCTAAATCTTCAAATACGTCTGGTTTTAAATCTTTTACAAGACGTTTCATTCCTGCAGATTCAAGTTGGAAAACGCCGTCCGTATCGCCTTCTGAAAGCATTTCATATGTGGGTTTGTCATCCAGCGGAATTTTGTTTATATCAAATTCTATGCCGCGTCGTTTTTTGATTAATTTCATTGTTTTGGATATCATGGTAAGGTTTCTTAAACCCAAAAAGTCCATTTTTAATAACCCGAGTTTTTCTAAATCAGCCATCGGGTATTCCGTTACAATAATCCCGTCTTTCGACGGCTGAACAGGCACAATTTCATTAAGAGGCTTGTGTGCAATAATTACACCTGCCGCGTGTGTTCCGACATTGTTTTTAATCCCTTCAATTTTCTGTGCCATATCCACAAGTTTTTTAACTTCCGGGTCTTCATCATAAAGTTTTTTAAGTTCCATGCCCGGCTGGAGTGCGTCTTCAATTTTTGCCTTTGGCTCTGACGGAATTAAGGAAGAAAGGTAGTTGCTTCTTGCAAACGGGATATCAAGCACTCTTGCAACCCCTTTTAAAGCTGCTTTTGCTGCATAAGTCCCAAATGTTATAATCTGGCAGACCTTATCTTCGCCGTATTTTTGAGTTACGTAATCTATAACTTCGCCCCTGCGTTCAATACAGAAATCTATATCAACATCAGGCATGCTATAACGTTCGGGATTCAAAAATCTTTCAAACAAAAGATGGTGTTCAATCGGGTCTAAATCCGTTATCCCGAGCGCATAAGCTACAACTGAACCCGCAGCGGAACCCCTGCCGGGACCTACCGGTATATCGTGGGTCTTTGCAAAGTGAATAAAATCCCATGTGATTAAAAAGTATGCGGAAAACCCCATTTGTTCAATAATTCCGAGTTCATACTTTACGCGTTTTTCTATCTCCGGCGGTACATCTCCGTATCTTAATTTTAAGCCTTCGTGAACTTTTAAGTCCAGATAACTCTCGACTGTATGGCCATTTGGTACTTCATAGTGAGGAAGCGGGCTTTTGTCGCCTAATAGTGTCAGATGGCATTTTTCTGCTATATCAACAGTATTTTTTAGGCATTCTTCAAACATTTCGCTGTCCATCCAGCGAAATGCATCTCTCAATTCCTCCGGTGTCTTTAAGTAAAATTCATTATTAGGAAAGTGAAATCTGTTCGGTTCATCTTTTAATGCATTTGTCTGCAGGCATAATAATGTGTCATGCCAGTCGGCGTCTTCTTTTCGAAGGTAATGTGAGTCATTTGTTATGACCATTTTTATACCAAGTTCTTGTGCAATTTTGATTAAGTCCGGATTCGTGCGTTTTTGTTCATCAAGTCCGTGATCCTGAAGTTCAATGTAGTAATCTTCGCCGAATAAATCGCTATATTTTTGTGCAGCAGCTTTTGCTCCTTCATAATCCTTTTTCAGCAAGTTTTGCAAAACTTCTCCGCCAAGACATGCCGATGAGCAGATAAGTCCTTCGTGATATTCCTTAAGTAGTTCAAAATTTATTCTGGGTTTGTAATACATGCCCTCACAGTGCGCTATTGAAACCAGCTTTACAAGGTTCATATAGCCTGTTTTGTCCTTTGCTATTAATACAAGATGGTATAAAGGGTTGTGGGATGGATTTTTTTCGTGTATATCTCCGTCATGAACATAAAATTCGCATCCGATAAGGGCTTTTATACCTGTTTCTTTTGCTACCCTGTAAAATTCTATTGCAGAATACATAACTCCATGATCGGTAATTGCGACGGCAGGCATGTTATTGGATTTTGCAAATTCGCATAATTCTTTTACTCGTATTGCCCCGTCCAGTAATGAATATTCGCTGTGTAAATGCAATGGTACATATGCTGTGCTCATACTTTACATGTTAGCATGCATTATTTTAATTTACTTTTATTGTTAAAAAAAATTGCGGAAATTTATTCGTAATTTTTTAACATGTCATTGATTGTATTTATCATTGAATTTTTGATGTTTTTCGGCGCCAGAATTACGCATTCATTGCTGTATCTGATTAATCGTTTTAAAATTTCGTCTGTTGGTTCGTTTTTGGCTACAATGATTTTACTGCCGTCAGAAAAAACTTCTTGTACGTATTCATTTTCTTTAATGTTGTATGCGCTTGCAAGTCTGCCTTTAATTTTGTATGTTACGCTTGACGGAAGTTCCATTTGACTTTTTTGATTAGGAATACTTTCTATTTCGATTATATTTGACACAAGTATATTTTCCAATTGCTGGTTATCAAGTTTGTAAACCTGGATGTAGGCGTGTTTATTGTCGTAAATCATTTGTTTAGCATGGCAGCGGCATTTTAAAGTTTTGCCTTTGTATAGATATTTTAAATCAACTATGCTGCTTTCTTGACAGAATGTTTCACATTTTTCTATCTGCTCTCGGAAATCTGAATAGTAAAATGAAAAATCCGCTGTGTTTGTTGATTTTATTGAAGCATACATTTTATTTGCATTTTCATCAAATTTGCTGAGTATCATTTTTAAAAATGCTTCAAGGTTTTTTCTGGTTTTGCCGTTGGGAAGAATTTTGACGAATTGTTCAAAAATATCAATTGAACGGATATCATTCATATCCAGTTTTAGGCCGAACGGGTTATTTTGCATTACAAATTTATTATTTATTTTGTTTACTTTTATTCCGAATACTTTTAAGGTGTTAAGGTATTTGTTTAAAATAACATGTTGTTTATCTTCATCGTCTTCAGTAAAGATATCAATTACATCTTTATAGACGGCTTTGTCTTCGTATAGTAATTTGTAAAGCTTGAAAATTTTTATGCAGCTTTCGTTGTATTTTTCTTTAAATTTTTTCTGCAAGGTATTCCTCCTTCATCTTTTTTAAGATTGAATATATATCATCTTTAAAAGACTGCGGGTAGATAACTTTACAGATATTCCCCATTGATAATATTCTTTGTGTTGTTAAAAATTTATTGTCACTTGTAATTTCAATTGTTAATTTGTCATTATCTTCGGAAATTATTTTTTCATTTTCCAAAAGCGGATAATTCTTGTCGTAAATTTCACAGCCGATGATAAGCGGCTCTAATTTAGCGTCAATTGTTTTTTGTAATTTTATTACGGGTTTTTCGATTATTCTTGAAACCAGAAATCTTGCTGTGGTGTTTTTATATTGCGGGCTTATGCCGCACAGATAGATTTTATTTCCTGATACAAGCAGTTTTTCTGCTAATACATCAATTTTTTTGACCGAAGATGACGGTGAATGGTAATCAATTGTTATTTCATCATTTCTTCGGCAGGCATTTATTAATATCTCTAAAATCTCTTGATTTACTTTTTTAAGCGGTGAGGCGTTTGCAAGCGCTGATTTCAAGTCTTCATTGGTTATCAGGCGCGAGATTTTTTCAAAAAATCTTGTTATTGCAAGTAAATCTTCCGCATCTATTGTCTTTGTTATACTTTTAAAAATTTTCACAAGGCTTTTAATTTGATCGTTTGTAATGTGGAGTGCAAAAGGATTAACTAAAAGTTTGTATTTTGAACCTTCCGCTTTTCTCCCGCGAATAATTGTGCAGCCTAATCGCTCAAGTGAATTTATATACACTCTTAATGTGTCGATTGAAATTGTTTCATGAATATATTCATTATCCTTAAAATATTGGCGTATTTCTTCATAAGAGCGAGGAGCTTCCATTAGGTATGACAACAGCATCATTGATTTAAAACCCGTAAAAGACATCAGGTTATATGTTACTTTATTTGTTTTTAAAAATTCTTTCATATTTTTATTTTACTACAAATTTTTTTAAAAAGCATGCTTTTTCATTTAACCGTAATTTTAATTTGTCAATCAAAATGAGGATCTTTTTTAACGTAATTTCATTAAATTTTCTTCATTAAGATTTAAGAACTTGAATTTTTGCTTAAAAATACGCGGGGCATGGTCAATTGTAAAAAAATAATAATTTTTTTTTACTTGTCAAATATTTAACTTAGTTTTACATTTATATCATTAGGAAATGGCTACCGGAAGGAAAAAGAGAGGTGATGGCTTAATTCGGTTTTTAATAAACTGTTAGGGATATGTTGGGGTAAATGAGGATAAGTTGTAAAAGCTTGTAGTTTTACAAGCTTTTTCATAATATAAGATTATGGATGAATTGCAATCAAAAAAAATAATTGCTTTAATGTCGGGAACTTCCTGCGATTCGATTGACGCAGGTTTGTGTGAAGTTTTTCCGGATTTAAGCTGCAAGTTGATTTTCGGGATAAATTATAAATATCCAGAACATATAAGGGCCAAACTTTTTCAGATTTTTTCAGGGCATGCCGGTGTTAAAGATGTCTGTGTTATGAATTTTGCCGTCGGTAAATGTTTTGCGGAGGCCTGTAAAATTTTGATTGAAGAATTTGGAAGGCCGGATTTTATATCAAGTCATGGACAGACTATTTTTCATTATCCGTTTGAGGAAGAACTTGACGGAATTTGTTTGAAAAGCACGTTTCAAATAGGTGAAAGTGCTGTTATTGCAAGGGAAACAGGCTGTACGGTTTTTTCTAATTTCAGAGAGGCGGATATTGCCGCAGGCGGTCAGGGGGCACCGTTGGTATGTTTCGCTGATGAAAAGTGGTTCAAAGGAAAAAATACTGCCGTTCAAAATATAGGCGGGATAGGTAATGTGACAGTGGTTTCAAATGAGTGTGATACTTTCGGGTTTGATACGGGGCCTGGTAATATGATTATTGATTACTGTATGCAGAAGCTTTTCGGTGTGCCTTATGATAAGGACGGTAAAATTGCTCTTTCTGGCAGCGTATGTGAAAGTTTTCTTGATTGTCTTATGCAGGATGAATATTATTTTATTAATCCTCCTAAAACTACAGGCAGAGAATATTTTTCGCCGGAATATATTGATAATTTTTTAAAATTTGCACCTCAAAATCCTTCTGATGTTATTGCAAGTGTTACTGCGCTTACGGCGAAAACTATTGCTGCCTCTTATGAACGTTTTGTTTACCCTAAAACTGCTATTGATGAAGTTATTGTAGGCGGAGGAGGGGCTTATAATCCTGCTTTAATGAAAATTTTGCGGTACTATCTGCCGGATTATATTCAGCTGAAAACTCATGAAGATTACGGTATCTCAAATAATTTTAAAGAGGTTATGGCGTTTGCTTTGCTTGGGTATTGCTGCTATTATAATATTCCGTCTAATCTGCCTTTTTGCACCGGCGCTGATAAAAGAGTTGTTCTCGGTAAAATTACTAATCCGTAATTTATTAACTATTGTAAATTTTATTATGTTAATCCGGCAATTATTAAATTTACGGTTTTTAATGTTATCAGATATAACGTAAAGGAGAATATATGCCGTCTATTAAACCTGTTACCAAACCTGTTGCAAAAGCTGCACAAAATGTTGTACTGGATACTCAGATTGTTCCGAAAAAAAAATTGCCGGCACCAGATGACTTTTTCCCTGAATCAACGCCGATTCCGGATGAGCTTAGTGATAAATTAGCTCAGGCAGAAAATGATAAAAAAGCTAAAGAAATCGGAGATATGGTAGGAAGAATTATTGATTACTTCGGATAGCTTCCGGTATTGCATTGATTAAATCTTGCGCCATAACGGAGTATTCGGTTAATTTTTTTGACGCAATCTCCCCGCAAAGTCCATGAATATAAACTCCAAGTTTTGCCGCATCAAATGGTGCGGCTTTTTGCGCAAGAATTCCGGCTATTATCCCGGTTAACACATCCCCGCTGCCTGCTTTTGCAAGGGCGCTATTGCCTGTGTGGTTTACATAAATTTCCAAATCCTTTGAACAGACAACTGTGTTATGTGATTTTAAAACAGTTACACAATTGTACATTTTAGATATGTTTTTTGCGTTTTTTTCCAAGTTGTTTATAATATCATCAATGGTGGTTCTCAAAAGTCTTGCTGCTTCTGCCGGGTGAGGGGTCAAAATTGTGTTTGTCGGGATATCCCTTGTCTGCAATTCGGCTAAAATATTTAATCCGTCTGCATCTATAACAGTGGGTACCTTAGAATGTTTAAGCACCTTTTCTACATTCCATTTTGCATCCCCTGACATTGAAAGTCCGCAGCCGATTGATATAACATCAAAATTTTCAATATTGTCAATCCACGAAAACTGCGGAGAAAATACAACATTTTGTGTTTGCGACGCAACTGCTTTAACTACGTTGTCTTCTGCAGACAAAAAGCAATACCCTGCACCGATTTTAAGTGCGGCAACACTTGATAAATATGCAGCACCCGGCATGTAGCGTGAACCGGCTATGTTTAAAACTTTTCCGAAAGTTCCTTTATGTGAATTTTGACTTCTTTCTGGTAATTTAAAATCCATTTTGTCTTATCCCTTCATAAACTACTATCGCCACAGAATTTGATAAATTCAGGCTTCTTTGACCTTCTTTCATTGGAATTGTAATAGCATTTTTATCTTTTACATATTTGTCCGGCAAGCCTCTTGTCTCCGGTCCGAATACAAGAAAATCTCCGTCTTGGAATTTTATATCCGTATATAATTTTTTTGATTTTGTCGTTAGATAATAAAAGTTTGCGTCCGGATTTTGCTCCAGTAATTCTTCCATCGTGTCAATCTTTTGGATATCAACGCTGTCCCAGTAGTCTAAACCCGCACGTTTTGTGTATTTGCTTGAAAGTGAAAAGCCGAGTTTGCCGACAAGAAATAATTTTGCGCCCGTACATGCGCAAAGTCTTGCTATATTTCCTGTGTTTTGCGGAATTTCAGGTTCGTATAAAACAATATTAAACATGTTATTTCTTCTCAAAAAGTTTTTTACTTTCCGCAACAACAGGAATCGCTCTTACTACACAGAATATAATCGCAATCCATGCAAATATTACGGCAATTGTATTCATTATGCCGAATGCCGGATAAATTTCAAAGCCGGGTGTGTGCGCAAATATTATAAGTATAAACGCTAAAACTTTTGCGACAGCATAGCTTATTCTCATAAATTTTGAGGCGCAGATGAATTTACCGATTTTACTTGTCTGCATAGAGGTGTCGCCGAAAGCTGTATAGCCTTGAGCAAGTGCAACACTTCTTATACTGTCTGTTGTGAATGCCCGTGTTACGCAAATTATCGGAAATATCGGACTGAGCCAGCCAAGTACTGCAAATATAATCCAGTATGAAGCTTCAACAATCCTGTCGCCCATTATATCCAGAACTGAACCTAGCTGTGATGCTTCGTTGAACTTTCTTGCGAGATAGCCGTCAACACCGTCCAGTATAAATGCAATTATCGTTAAGACAAATGCCAGAATATACGACCAGGTTGTCTGTATAAAAAGTAAATATATCGCAAAAAATGCTACGAAAATTCTGAATATTGATACAAAATTCGCCATAATCTTCTCCTTGCCCTTTAGGGGCGTTTTTTTTTTACAAATGCTGTTTTACTCTTGAAAGTCCGAAGTCAACTTCATCAAGTTTTTTTTTTTTTTTTCCGAGCATCATTTTTTACGCCTGTTCAAGATTTTTTGTTACCATAAATCCATTATCGCCGTCAGAGCGGGCTTTTTTGCCAGATTCGCAGCAGCTTATAAAATGCTTGCATTCAAGTTTTAATGGCTCAATTTCAAGATAATCAAGCGTAATATTTTTTGTGTTATCCGCTGCATAATTATCATAAATAGTCAGTTTATGTTCAGGTAACGTATCATCCAAAATTGCTGTGGCTTTAGTTCCTCTGACTAATAATTGTACATGTTTTCTCGGGGTTATCCAGCTGTCCGTAATATGTCCTATTACACCGTCTTCAAATTCTATTCCGAGATGTGTTATATCCATAATATCGTTTCTGTCGGTTGAACTGCCGATAGCGGAGATAATTCTTACGGGTTCTTTCCCGATTACATAGCTCATCATTGAAACATCATGAGGCGCTAAATCCCACATAACGCTTCTGTCGTTTTTGAAATAGTTTACATTTAATCTGTCGCTTTGTGCGTAAACAATATCGCCTAAAGCGCCTTCTTCAATGAGCATTTTTAATCTGTTTACGGCAGGGTGGTATAATAAAAGGTGTCCGACCATCAAGACAAGTCCTTTGCTGTCTGCAAGTTCTTTCAAATCTTTTGCTTCTTGTGCAACTGTTGAAATAGGTTTTTCAACGTAAACATTTTTGCCTGCTTCCAGCATTGCCTTAACCATTTTATAGTGTGTATGGCTCGGGGTAACTACCGCAACGGACGTTATTGCAGGGTTATTAATTATGTCATTGAAATCCTTTGTAATAGTTAAATTCGGATATAATTCTCGTATTTTTGAAATGTTATCGTCGTCAAGATCGCAGACCATTTCCAAAACATTCAGATTATAAAAATTCCGTACAATGTTTCTTCCCCAAAGTCCGCAGCCTATTACCGCTATTTTTTGTTCTTTCATGTTGTTTCCTTTATAGATTGTTTTTGTGCAATATCAAGTCTTAATTGATGCATTTGTTCACATCTTTCAAAAAATAATTCTTTGTCTTCTGCAGGAAAACTTTCGGACAGTTTTTCAAGCAATTCTTTCGGAAATTCCGATGTTTTTATCATATTGTCAAGTATATCGTCGTTAAGCGGATAAAGATTTTTATAATTTTTATAAAAAATTAATTTTGCATCATTATTACCGGCTTCAACATTTTGCGTTACTTTTTCGCCAAGCTTGTAGGTTGTATAATTATGTTCAAAAAATACAGCTTTATATTTTTTCATCATAAGCCGTATTATCAGGTCATAATCAGCCATAAGCTTAAATTTTGTATCAAAATAACCTTCTTTTTCAAGCACGGATTTTTTAAAGAACATGGCCTGTCTCGGGCATGGCATTACCTGAAACGCGTTATACATGGCAGGCTGAAAAAGAAATACAAACCCCTCCGGGTGTCTGCAGTATGAAGGTGAAAACGAAAAGTCTGCGTTTTCGGCCTCCATAAGGTTTACGATATCCTGAATGGCCGTAATGTCATGATAGAAGTCATCACAGCTTATAAACGACAAATATTTCCCTCTTGCTCGTAAAATTCCTTTATTGAAACCGTCAAATTTCCCGGTGTCAGATTCTGAGTAGAATTGTATATAGCCTTTATTTTTGTAGTCTTTCAACAGAATAACAGTATCGTCTGAGGAAGCTTTATCAATAACGATGTGTTCAATATTAGGATATGTTTGCATATCCAAAAGCGTCACAAGAAGACTGAAATCATCAGCTTGGCCTTTTTCTACTATATTATGTGTTGTTGTAATTATACTGACTATAGGTTCCATAATATTTTAGTTTAGCATAAGATTTTTAGATTTCCTAATTGTAAAAATATCTTAATCCGTTTTGCATTGTTTTGCATATTGCAAAATATAATTTAATTTATTATAATGTAGTAAAAGGAGTTGAAATGAAAGTATTTGAAAATTTTTGTACAAATCGGGGGGGGGTAGCTCTTTAAGCCCAAATAGACTGGGTTTCACGCTAGGTGAACTGGTGGTTGCTTTGGTTGCAATAACTATGGTGGTATGCGTGACATTGCCGATAACAGGAACAGATTATGAAAAAATAGATGAATTGTCAGATGCAGAAGATGAGAATGACAGAAAAGGCTTTAAGATATATGTAGATGTAAACGGGAATTCAGGCAAGAGTGAATTGTGGAAAGACGTATTTCCGTTTTATTTATTGAAAAGCGGGAAGGTAATCCCTGCTTATAAAGATGATGAGCCGTCGGGCGGAACGAGTAAGGAGCATTTGAGCGCGAACGTAATGTACGATGTGTTTGAGGGTGGTAAACGCAGGTAAGGCTGCTGCTGAAGGATGCGAATTTCCGTCGTGCAGCGTGCACAACAGGCTATATAAAAAGTGCCAAATATTGCGGAGATAAAGTTCAGTATGATATCTGCAAAGATGTAACCCACGATTGCAGAATGATTGTTAAAGAACCAATAAAAATATTTTAATATGATGTATGAATAGCTCTTAAGATATATTCTTCAAGCATTTTTTTATCGGACGTTTTAGAATTCGGGTCGTTAATTATAATATCAAAAGCCACAAGATTCCCTTTTGCGGTTTTAAGATATCCGGTAATTGCGCTGACATCAGAGAGAGTTCCTGTCTTAGCTTTAAGGTTATCGCCGAAATAGAGCATTCTGTCTTTTAATGTACCCTGCCCTGCTGATGCAAACATCTCTTTGTATTCAGCATCTTTTTGATATTGTGCGGTCAAAAAAGATGTCATAAAGTCAGCTGTTACAAGATTATTTTTAGAAACGCCGCTTCCGTCGACTATTTTAATGTCATCAGTGTTCACGCCGAGTTTTTCGCAGTAATCAAGAAACATTGCAACTGCATTTTCTGCGCTGCCGGCAGATTTTGCATAGTGTCCTCCGGCGATTTTAAACACGGTTTCTGCTGCCATGTTATTGCTGTTTTTCATGATTTCATCAATTGCAGAACTCATCGGGTGTGAAATATTTGAAACTTGATATGTATTTTGTTTAGGGAGATTTTTTTCTGTAAAATTTCCGTAATAATCAATTTTTTCGGAGCGCAGAGCATCTTCCAGTCTTAATATAAAGTATCTTTTTAGATGGTTAACCGGTATTTCCCGTTCAATCTGTTTGGATACAGTGCCTTCAATATTCAAAACATTAGGTGCTATGCTGTTATTGCGGGTTATGGTTATTTCGTTTTTACTACCGGTAGTTACCAGATTCATAAAAGTTACCGGATAAAATACGTCAAGTTTGATTTCAGCAGGAGCATCTTTCGCAGTTGGTTTTACAATAATTTTTATCAAATTATTATCAATATTGTATGCGCTGAATTTCGGCATAAGCGGATTCAAATCGTCATCCCATTGCCAGCCTTCGCCCCATTCGGTTTTGTCGAGGATATTTGTATCTATGAAAAATGCTTTAGGTGAAATAATTTTATTATCATAAGCAGTTTTTAAAAGCGTTTTGAGGTCTTTGGATTTTAAAAACGGATCTGCACCGAGTTTTAAAAAAAGTTCATTATCGGATGTTTTGTACAGTGTTGTTTGAAATTCGTAATTTTCTCCCAGTTCATTTAAAGCTGCAGCAAGCGTAATTGCTTTTAATGTTGAAGCAGGTATTGTCGGCTTATCGCTGTTAAGTCTGTATAGCGTTTTACCGTTCGCTGTATCTTTAACTGAAATCGACAGTGCTCCTTTATTTATACGTGAATCCGATATCGCATTTTCTATACTGTTTGCATTAGCTGATAATGAAGTAATCAAAAGTATAAACAGTAAATTTAAAATTTTTTTCATAAACTTTTTACCTCGTACGAATTTTTTATATCATTAAGTATCGCGCATTTCTCCCTGAATTTGTACATTTCTTCCAGATTCAGGCAGGTTTTGATAACCCCTTCACCCGATAGAATTTCAGAAAGTACATTTCCATTATAGTCAATAATTCTTGAATGTCCAAGATTTGTTTCATTGTTTTTCATTAGTCCGAATTGGTTGACTGCGACCATAAATGTTTGATTTTCTATTGCTCGTGATTTTGTCATCATTTCCCATTGAACCGGTTTTGAGGAAGCCCAAGCCGCGCAATTAATAAGAATATCCGCACCTGATTTTCGGTATGCCCTGTAAATTTCGGGAAAACGTATATCGTAGCAGATTGTAAGCCCGTAATTTATACCGTCAATGTTTACCATAACCGGATTTTTGCCTGCTGTAATATATTTACCTTCGCTGCAGCCGTAGTATGAATACAGGTGGTTTTTATCATAAATTGCTTTTAAGTTTCCATGCCTGTCAATGACCGGGCATGAATTTTTGTATGTTCCTCCGATATCTTTCCTGATAAAGCTTCCGCCTATTATGTTTGTATTTTTTTCTTTTGCAATTTCCGATAAAAATTTAATTGTTTCGGAATGTTCAAGGTATTCGGCGCTATCGGTGAAATTTTCACAGGACCAGCCGACAGTCCATACTTCAGGTAAAACAATGACGTCTGCATCTTTGATTTCGGTTATAAGTTTTTCGATTTTTTCAAAATTGGATTTTTTATTCCCGATTGCGGCACACATTTGCACCGCTGAAATTTTTATTTCCTTTTTTTCCATAATTTGAATTTTTTTGCCTTTTTAAATTCTTCGGGCGCTTGTTTCTCAAGAGCTTCAAATGCGGATTTTATCCGCGCTGCTATATCTTTTTCTTCGTCTTCCGGTTTAACATATATAGGGTCACTGTATAAATTTATTATGTGACAGTTCCCAAAAGGTGTTTTCATTTTGTCCCAAGAAGGGAGAGTAATAAAAGTCTTTTCTGTAGAAAACCAATGCACCGGAACAATCGGTGCGCCTGTTTCTTTTGCAAGTGTGAACGCACCTTTTTTAACTTTATGCAGCGGTCCGTGCGGACCGTCGACCATTAATGCGGCACATTCTCCTTCTTTAAGTCGTGTTATTAATTGCATTGTAGACGTTACGCAGCCTTTTCTTGCTGAAGATCCCCTCACAACTTTGAATCCCCATTTTTCTACCGCTCGTGCAATAATTTCGCCGTCTGCTGAATTGCTTATTAATACGTTTAAATTCCCTTTATCCTGAATTCCGTGTATGCAAAATTGATTTTCATGCCACATTACATAAATGCAGGGGGTAATTTTTGGATTGTTTATTTCAATTATATGTGTAAAAATCTCCTGCAAACGCAAAATTTTGTATACAATATCCGCGACTTTGTCAATATTATTCCGTTTGAATAATCTAACCATGCGATATATTATATCATAAAAAAATATCAATATGTCGTTATTCTTTTTCATACCTTTGAATGACTTGCACATATTAATTTTTGATGTATAATTTGGACAGATAATACATGATAAAGGAAAGTGATTTATGAAAGTTAATGTAAAAAATGGGAAAGAAAATGTTGTAGAACTGGAAATTGTAATTCCTGCAAAAGAAGCTGCCGAAGCTTATAATAAGGCCGCAGCGAAAATTTCTCAGTATGTAAATATAGACGGTTTTAGAAAAGGAAAAGCTCCGCGCGCCATTGTTGAAAAACATGTCGGAACTGAAAGAATTAAAATAGAAGCTATTGAAAGTCTTATGCCTAAAACTATTTCTCAGGCTGTTCAGGAAAATAATTTGGACGTTATTACACAGCCTTCAATCACATCTTATGATTTTGAAATAGGCAAGGACCTGACCGTTAACGTAAGAGTTGAAACGCGTCCAGAAGTTACGCTTGGTGAATATAAAGGTATGAATTTGAAAGTTGAAGATTCTCCTATTCCTGCTGACGCGGAACAAAAATCAATTGATAATCTTTTAAAGCAGCATGCAACTTTTGAATTGGTCGTTGACCGCGCGACAAAAGATACGGATACTGCCGTAATTGATTTTGAAGGTTTCGTAGACGGTGAAAAAATCGCAGGCGGTGAAGGTAAAAATTATCCGCTTGATCTCGCTAATTCCAATTTTATACCGGGTTTTGCAGAACAAATTGTCGGTAAAAATGTTAACGATGAATTTGAAATAAATGTTAAATTCCCTGATGAATATCACGATGAAAAATTAAAAGGCAAAGATGCGGTTTTTAAAATCAAAATTCATGAAATTAAAGAAAGAATTCTTCCTGAATTAAATGATGCATTCGCTCAAAAAGTCGGACCTTTTAAAACAGTTGATGATTTGAAAGCTGATGTCAAAAAATATTTGGAGTCCCAAAGAGAAAGAACTAATAAACAAAATATTGAAAATAAGTTGTTCAAAACAGTTATAGATGCCTCAAAGGTTGATATTCCCGAAAGTATGATTTCACGCGAAGTGGAATCATTGAAAGCGGATTATAAACAGAGACTTGCTTATCAGGGAATTGACTGGGATACTCTCGTTAAATCTCAAGGCGGAGTTGATCATTTGGAAGAAACTTTGAAAGAAGATGCTGTGAACAGAATTAAAAATTCGCTTGTAATTGATAAAATTGCAAAGGCCGAAGACATAAAACTTGAACCGAAAGATTTGGAAAATAAATTTGCTCAGCTTGCTGCGATGTATGGCTTACAGCAGCAGGATATCCTTAAACAAATCGGTCAGAGTCCTGATATGTTAGGTTCAATTTCTCAACAAGCGTTGAACGATAAGGTAAAAGATTTTCTCATATCCAGCAACAATGTTGAATTGATTGCGCCTGAGAAACAAAAAGTTGAAGCTAAGTAAAATAAGATTATAATGTAAGAAAGGAAATAAAATCATGAGTTTTGTACCTGTGGTAATTGAACAATCAAGTCGCGGAGAGCGTTCATTTGATATATTCTCAAGACTTTTAAGAGAGAGAATTATATTTTTGGGAACGCCTATAGATGATATGGTTGCGAATCTGGTTGTCGCGCAGATGCTTTTATTGGACAGCGAAAATCCGGAAAAAGATATTATGTTGTATATAAATAGTCCCGGCGGTAGTGTCACTGCAGGTTTTGCAATTTATGATACTATGCAGCATATAAGAGCGGATGTTTCAACTATTTGTCTTGGTCAGGCCGCATCAATGGGAGCATTTTTGCTTGCTGCAGGCACAAAAGGCAAGAGAATGGCGCTTCCTCATTCCAGAGTGTTGATTCATCAGCCTCTAGGCGGAGCGCAAGGTCAGGCAACTGATATTGAAATTCAGGCTGCAGAAATTGTAAGAATTAAGAAAAGTTTGAATGAAATTCTTGCTAATAATACAGGCCAGTCTTTGAAAAAAATTGAAAAAGACACAGACCGTGATTATATTATGACCCCTCAGGAAGCTCTTGAATACGGTATGATTGATAAAGTTGTATCAAGAGATGTTGTAAAAGGTTAATTATCGGAGATTATAAATAATGCCAAAACATGACGACAGCAGACTAAAATGTTCATTTTGCGGAAAATCGCAGGATCAGGTAAAAAAACTTATTGCGGGTCCTGAAGTTTACATTTGCGATGAATGTGTAGAGCTTTGCAATGAAATTTTGGACGAGGAGTTTTTTGAGTCTAAAGACAAGGAAGGTTCTGAAGGTGAAGAGGCCGTTGCAGAAAAACCGATTCCTAAACCGCATGAAATTAAAGAATATCTTGATCAGTATATTGTTGGTCAGGATGAGGCTAAAAAAGTTTTGTCTGTTGCTGTTTACAATCATTATAAACGTCTTAAACATAATAAAAATTCAAAAGACGATGTAGAAATTCAAAAATCAAATATATTGCTTGTTGGTCCGACCGGTTCCGGTAAAACATTGTTGGCGCAGACACTTGCTAAAATGCTTGATGTTCCGTTTGCGGTTGCGGATGCAACTACATTGACAGAAGCGGGATATGTCGGCGATGATGTTGAAAATATTTTACTTCGCTTATATCAAAACGCTGAATTCGACGCTTCAAAGGCCGAACGCGGAATTATTTATATAGATGAAATTGATAAAATTTCAAGAAAGTCGGAAAATACTTCAATTACCCGCGATGTTTCGGGTGAAGGTGTTCAACAGGCTTTATTAAAAATGATCGAGGGCACTGTTGCGCATGTTCCTCCTCAAGGCGGTCGTAAACATCCTCATCAGGAATTTATAGAAATAGATACAAGTAATATTCTCTTTATTGTCGGCGGTGCTTTTGTCGGTTTAGAAAAAATTGTTGAAAGGCGCGCCGGTGAAGGCAATACTGTTGGATTTGGTGCAAAAGCTCCAATGTCACAAGCTGAAAAAGAGGCAAATGCAAATAAATTGCTTAAAAAACTTCAGCCTGAAGATTTGTTGAAATTCGGTTTGATTCCTGAATTTATAGGCCGTATACCTACTTATGCGGTTTTAGATCAGTTAAATGAAAAAACTTTGAAAATGATTTTGACCGAACCTAAAAACGCAATAGTTAAACAGTATCAGTGTTTATTAAAAATGGATGGCGTTGATTTGGAATTTGAACCGGAAGCTATTGATTTAATTGCTCAAGAAGCTATGAAGCGTAAAACTGGTGCGCGAGCTTTGAGATCTATTGTTGAGGAAATTATGCTGGATGTTATGTATGATGTTCCTACAAAAGAAAATATGGATAAATATGTTGTAACTGCTGATGCGGTTAAAAACAGAAACTCCGCAGAACTTATCCAGCTGCCGACCAAACGCGTTGACGGTTCGGAAGAAATTATCGCTTAGTTTTTGGGATACGTATGGAAAAAAAGAAAACTTTAATACTTATTGACGGTCATGCACTGGCTTTTAGACAATTTTACGCGCTTGAACGCAGTAATATGAAAACATCAACTGGGATACCAACTTGGGCTGTTTTTGGATTTTTTAAAGCTATATTTGATTTGTTAAAAAACCGAACGCTCAAACCCGACGCTATTTGTGTTGCTTTTGACGTGAGCCATGATACTTTTCGTGTTGATAAATATCCTGAATATAAGGCTAACCGCAAGGCTATGCCGGATAATCTTCAAGTGCAGATGAATTTGATTTATGAGGGCCTTGAAGCCTTTAATATTCCCGTTTATACGAAAAAAGGATATGAAGCGGATGATGTTATCGGTACTATTTCAAGGCAGGCGTGCGAATTGGGTCATAAAGTATTGATTTTGACCGGTGATCAGGATTCTTTTCAATTGGTTGATAAAGAGGGCTGTGTAAAGGTTATTATTCCGTCTAAAGGCGAATTGAAGGAATATGATTGGGATAAAGTTTATGAAAAGCTCGGTGTATATCCTGATCAGGTGATTGATTATAAGAGTTTGCGCGGAGATACATCGGATAATATTCCCGGAGTTAAAGGTATCGGTGAAAAAAGCGCGACAAAACTTTTGTCTAAATACGGTCATCTTGAAAATATTATTGCGCATTGTGATGAGATTACGCCTAAAAGTATTAAAAATTGTTTTTGCGAAAATATTGAAGCAGCTAAGATGAGCTATTTTCTTGCAACTATTGTTAGAGATGTCGATATTGATTTTGATTTTTCCAGTGCCAAAATTGAACTTCCTGATATAACTAATGTCACGGCTTTTCTTAAAAAATTACAATTTTTCGGCTTTTTAAAAAATATTGATTCAATTTTATCAACTTTTGACAGGAACGCAAAAGTTGTTGCTGTGAATGATAATGTGCCGGAAATACTGCTGCCGCAGGCAGGACAAAGACAGCTCGGGCTTTTTGCAGATGCTGTTAAAGCTGAAATTAATAAGGTAAGTTTGGATTTTGAATCTAAAATTATAACGGATACTTCTGATTTGATAGAATTGGCCGAGATTTTAAAGACGAAAAAGTTAATCTGTTTCAGAATGGAGGGGGATGTTAAAAGCGCTGTTTCAGGTGTTCTATACGGATTTGCTGTTTCGTATAATGATAATTTTTCGGTTGAAGGTTCAAGAGTGATTTTTGAAGATCAGGGTAATGTTACAAAAACATTTTATATCCCGATAAGCCACCATATTGATAATCAGCTTAAAAAAGAGGATGTAATTGCTTATTTAAAACCTGTTTTTGAAGATAAAAATATCAAAAAAATCACACATGAAGCAAAAATTGAACACAGTTTTTTGAGAACCTTCGGGATAAACATACAAGGAATTATATTTGATACTTTGCTTGCAAGTTATGTAAGAGATTCAAGCAGAACACATCTTTTGGATATTCAGTCAATAGAAAATATTGATCATGTTATGAATGATGTTGCCCCGATTGCCAGAGGCGCTAAAACAAATACTACAATCGTTAATACATCTTTAAACAATGCGGTCGAATTTGTTTCGGATATTATGGCAACAATTTTTGAATTGACTAAATTCTGGATTAAAAAGCTGGATGAAAAAGAATTGGATATTCTTTATGATATGGAAGTTCCTCTTTCAATTGTGCTTGCCGATATGGAGTATGACGGGATTTCAGTTGATGCAAAGTATTTAAATGAACTGTCAACTTATATGACAGACAGGCTGCGCTCGGTTGAATTTAAAATTTATAAGATTGCCGGTGAGGCGTTTAATATTGCTTCTCCCAAGCAAGTTTCGGAAGTTTTATTTGATAAATTACAGATAACCCCATTGAAAAAACGTGCAAAAAACAAATTTTCGACTGGAGCCGACGTGCTTGCGGAATTGGCGCATGAACATGAAATCGCGCGGTTAATTTTGGAGTCCAGAAAATATGCCAAGTTAAAGTCAACTTATACGGATGCTTTGCCTGAATTAATAAGTCCTGTTGACGGCAGAATTCATACAACATATAATCAAACGACGACTGCAACCGGTCGGTTATCGTCTTCAAAGCCGAATTTACAAAATATTCCTGTCAGAACAGAAGAAGGAAACAAAATCAGGAAGGCCTTTGTTCCTCGTGACAGACAAAATGCTCTTATATTATCAGCGGATTATTCGCAGATTGAATTGCGGCTTTTAGCACATGTATCGGAAGATGAAAATTTGATCGAGGCGTTCAAATCAGGAGTGGATGTTCATCAAATTACAGCATCAAAGGTTTTTGATGTGCCTTTGGACGAGGTTACAAAGCCTATGCGTTATAAAGCAAAGGCAGTAAATTTTGGTATTGTTTACGGACAAAGCAAATACGGTCTTGCAAAGGCTTTGCATATAACGGTTGAAGAAGCTGATAATTTTATAAACAGGTATTTTGCAACTTATCCTAATGTAAAAAAATATATGGATGAAATGGTGGAAAAAGTTGCGGAAAAAGGTTATGCTGAAACTGTATTGGGCCGAAAACGCTATCTTTCTGGTGAATTCCACAGCACAAACGGCCTTGTAAGAGATTTTGCAAAACGTGCTGCTATAAATCATCCTATGCAAGGCACTGCAGCTGATTTGATTAAAATGGCTATGGTCGAACTTGAAAAGAAAATGCATGAATTTAGCCTGAAATCAAAACTTCTGATTCAGGTGCATGATGAACTTGTATTAGAAGTATATAAAGACGAACTGGAAACTGTTCAAAAAATTGTAAAAGAAGCAATGGAGCTTAATCAGCCGTTAAAAGTTCCGCTTGTAATTGATATCAGTCTGGGGGAAACATGGCAGGAATAGTATTCAAAATATTATTTGCCGTAATGATGTTTGCGTTGCCTTTTTCAGTTTCAGCTCAAACTCAGCCTGTCAGTTTGAGTACGCTTGTAACAATGCAGAATGTTCCTTTTGAGGATTGCACTAGAATATTCAAAATGAATGCCGAAAGTTTGTTTTATTTGACTATTGCTTCAATCAACGCAAACAGGTTTAATATCGATGAGATTCAATCCAAAACTGGTTATATTCTTTTTAATGCGGTAAATAAAGAATTTTTGGCATTTGTGGTAAAATTGGATTCAAAAAATTCTTTGCTCAGAATAACTCCGACCAATAATATTTATTATTTTCAGCCCGGAATTGTTCTGAATATATTTCGTTATATTGACCTAAATGATTCTGTCAGACCCGTCACTATCAAGACTAATTTGTAATACTTAAATTTTTAAAAGCTTCTTCGATAACATGTTGGATATCATAGCTGCAATCAGGTTTGCTGGTAGAAATCCATAAAAGATATTCAATATTTCCGGATGGGCCTTTTATGGAAGAATAAGTAAGGCCTTTTATTGAGTAATCAAGAGCGGAAGCGCAATTTATAACGTTTTGTATAACCATATAGTGGATATTTTTATCTGTGACTACGCCGCCTTTTTCAACGTTATCTTTTCCTGCTTCAAATTGAGGTTTTATAAGGCAGATCATTTCGTGAAACTCAGGAGATAAAAGATTTTTAAGATTTTTTAAAACCTTTGTTAATGATATGAACGACAAGTCACTGGCTAATAAATCCGCAACAGGTTCATTTTTACTGTAAATATCAGAATAGGTGCATATTTTAAGGTTTGTTTTTTCAATAGTTTTAACTCTATTATCGGAACGGATTTTCCAATCAAGCTGACCGTAGCCGACATCTGCTGCATAGACAAATTTTGCTCCGTTTTGCAGCAGGCAGTCGGTAAATCCGCCTGTTGAGGCGCCGGCATCAAGGCAGATTCGGTCTTTTACTGTAATAGGGAATGTGTCCAGCGCTTTTTTTAGCTTGAATCCGCCTCGCGATACGTAGGGCATTGATTTTACGTTGATGTCGTGTTCTTTCTCAATGTTGATTTGAAATCCGGCTTTTGTTATGTATTCGTCGTCAATTTTTACCTGTCCGGCTAAAATTGCGGCTGAGGCTTTGCTTTTTGTGTCAAAATATCCGAGATCTGTCAGGTATTTGTCAAGTCGTTCTTTTTTCATATATTATAAACCTTTTCAGCGTTTTGCGTAGTGATTTTTGCAACTTCATTTACTGAAATTTCTTTAATTTCTGCAATTTTTTCAGCAACGTATTTTACATAAGCCGGCTGATTTTCTTTGCCTCTGAAAGGAGCAGGCGTCAGATACGGGCTGTCTGTTTCTAGCAAAAGATATTCAAGCGGAATTTGTTGTGCAACTTCTTTCATTTTTACTGCATTTTTAAAGGTTACAACCCCTCCGAGTGCCAAATACCAGCCTTGTTTTATGCATTCGTTCGCGAATTCGGGACTTCCAGAAAAACAATGCATTACAACCTTTGAATTTTTATTATATTCTTTTAAAATATCAAAAGTGTCTTTATGAGCTTCTCTATCGTGAATACACAGCGGAAGATTTAATTCATTCGCCAGTTTAATTTGTTTGATAAAAATTTCTTTTTGTAATTCATTGAAACTTTTATCCCAATAGTAATCAAGTCCGATTTCGCCTATTCCGACTATTTTGGGGCTTTGGGCAAATTCTTTTATTTTGTGTATAATGCTATTGTCCCAATCTTTTGCCTCAGTGGGGTGAACGCCTAAAAGAGCGAATACATTTTCGTACTTTTGGGCTATATTGTAGATTTTATCAATATCTTTGGGGTATGCAGCAGGCAAAATTATTTTTGTCACATTGTTTTCAGCCGCAGATTTAATTGCTTCTTCCGTATTTCCTAGCATGTCAATGTGTGCGTGCGTATCTATAAAATAGTTTTTCATAGTTTTGATTATAGCATAAATTTTTTGTTGCAAAATTTGCAAAAAAATGCTAAAATTTAATAAAAAATGTATAAAAAAGGAGAAAAAACGAATGAAAAACAACAAATTTAGTAACGTCGGGGGGGGGCGACCCTTTTAACCGCTCGTAGTGCGATTTTTGGGGGTGTTTTCTGGAAGAAGTTATTAAGATACTATGATACTAAGGCACTAAGAGGTAACTGTCGGTTTAGTAAATCTGACCTACAAAGTTGTGGTCG